>NZ_CP045652.1:3396584-3705365 GCF_009557615.1 Sphingobacteruim zhuxiongii | reverse complement strand
CAGCAATTGCTCAATAATCTGACCTTCGTTAACATTGTCTAAATCCGCAGGAATGCCATCTACCACAAAGGTCGACTTCCCAAAAGGGCGTAGCTGGAATCCTAAAGAGTGAATCTCAGGCAACATATCTTGGATTAAAGCAAAGTCTGCAGCGTTCAACTCCACGGTTTGTGGAAATAAACTTTGCTGGCTAGAACCCTGATTGCTCTTGAGATGCTGTTGAAATTGCTCAAACAAAATACGCTCATGTGCTGCTTGCTGATCAATTAGCATAAAGCCAGAGTGAATCTGCGATACAATATAACGATTATGTAATTGGAAGAACTGCTTTTTAGGTTGATCTGACGGTTGAATGAAAGAGTTCTCTTTAGCTGGATCTTCCGGGATCAATGGTAGTTGTATTGCTTCTTCTTGTTCGCTGATTTGATATAGGGTATCCCAATTCTGAGGAATGCTTGATTTTCGCTCCAAAGCTTCTGGGTAACTATAAGAACGACTAACCGCTGATCTCGATCGAGGGTTGCCATCATCAAATGGATTGAAGTTCGGATTAAAGTTAATCGTAGGAACCTGGATCTCATCTAAAGGCTTTGGCGTAATGAGATTATCAAAACCTGTTTCTTGTTCAAAATCCAAAGATGGCGTAATATTGAAACGACCTAAAGAACGCTTAACTGCGGATCGCAAAATAGCGTATATGGCTTTCTCGTCTTCATACTTGATTTCCGTTTTTGTGGGATGTACATTGATATCAATCTTTGAAGGATCAATATCGATAAACAAAACATATAGCGGAAATAGATCGGCAGGAAGAATATCCTCGTACGCATTGAGAACAGCATGATTAAGATAATGATCCCTAATAAAACGATTGTTAACGAAGAAAAACTGTTCTCCACGAGTTTTTTTTGCAAACTCCGGTTTTCCAATGTAGCCTTTAATTGTAATAATTGTTGTAGTCTCTTCAACGGGGACCAAGCGTTGATTGTAGCTGTTTCCGAAAAGATGTACAATACGTTGCTTTAAGGTTTCTTTCGGTAAATGAAATAACTCATTACCGTCGCTATGTAAGGAAAAGAAAATCTCAGGATGTGCCAATGCGATGCGTTGAAACTCATCGAGGATATGTCTCAATTCGACGGAATTGCTCTTTAAGAAATTGCGTCGCGCTGGTATGTTGTAAAATAGATTCTTTACTGAAATGCTCGTTCCTGCTGGTGCTTGATCGGGATACTGTTGTACAACCTCCGAACCCTCAATCTCTACGACAGTACCCAACTCGTCTTCATGACGGCGAGTGCGAAGTTCCACGTGCGAAATCGCAGCAATCGATGCCATCGCTTCCCCGCGGAAACCCATCGTACGGATGGCAAATAAATCCTCCGCCTTACGGATTTTTGAAGTCGCATGTCGTTCAAAACATACACGCGCATCCGTAACACTCATCCCACAGCCATTGTCAATTACTTGAATCAATGTCTTCCCGGCGTCTTTGACAATAAGTTTTATATGGTCTGCTCCAGCATCTATAGCATTCTCCATCATCTCCTTAACCGCTGAAGCTGGTCGTTGAACAACTTCTCCGGCGGCAATCTGATTAGCTACTGAATCTGGAAGCAATTGAATAATATCCGACATAGTCTACAAAGTTAACAAAAATGATGCTAATCATACCCCATACGTAAAGCATATCCCTTTCCGCTTGAATTACAATTTATTGCCTTTCTTGGTATAACATCAAAGCAGGTAAATATGTTCTTTTATTACTGACGCATTGACAGTTTGGTAAAAGAAAAGAGTCGCTAGTTGAAGCGACTCTTTCTAAGGCTTTTAAAATGATTTAAGTTCCTGTCTTAAGCAAAGCTTTTGACAGGTTCTTGTTAACTCAATAGCTTATCGACAATGGCAATAGCCTTATCGATCTCTGCTTTGGAGGCGGTAAGATGCGGTCTAAATCGAATACTCCGCTCGCCACAGCCTAAAATCAACATTTTCTCCTCCATTGCTTTCGCAACTAAGGCATCACGATCTTTATCTGTTGGCAAATCAAAAGCACATAACAGCCCTTTTCCTCTAACTGCGGTGATGTGCGCGTGTTTATTTGATAATAGCTGTAATTGTTCTATTAAATAGTCGCCGAGGACAGCAGCCTTAGCAACCAGATCTTCTTGCTCAATGATTTCTAAAATTAAACGAAATCTTACCATATCAACCAGGTTACCACCAAAGGTCGAATTGATGCGACTTGACTCTTTAAAAACATGATGCTCAACACGGTCAAATTTCTCGCGATTTGCCAAAATGCCACACACCTGAGTTTTCTTTCCAAATGAGATGATATCTGGCAGAATGCCTAGATGCTCATAGCACCACATCTTTCCGGTCATAGCGATCCCCGTCTGTACTTCATCCAAAATCAACAGAATATCATATTGGTCACATAGCTCACGTAATTTTTGGAAAAATTCCTTTCGAAAATGATTGTCTCCACCTTCTGCTTGAATAGGTTCTATGATCAAACTAGCGATATCGCGTGGATTTTTCGCAATCGCAGCTTCGATTTCATTAATGGCAACTTGTTCGCTTTTGATCGTTTCATTGATAGATTCTTCCGTCAATGGATAATTCAGCTTCGGATTACTGATGCGAGGCCAGTTGAATTTCGGAAAGTACATGTACTTTCTTGGGTCTTTTGTATTGGTTAGGGATAGTGTATATCCTGATCTGCCGTGAAAGGCCTGTTTAAAGTGGATGACCTGACTAGCTTCATGATTGACACCCTGACTAATGTTTAATCGAGTTTTCCAATCGAACGCTGCTTTTAGTGCATTTTCCACAGCCAATGCGCCACCGTCGATAAAAAAACAGTAACTCAATTCTTTGGGAATGCCAACACGCTCAAACGTATCTAAAAAATCTGCATATTCTCTAGGATAAACATCCGATAAAGCAAGTTTATTAATAGCAACATTTTTCAGGGCCTCAGCGTTCTTCAAAATATGCGGATGATTATAACCAACGGGGGAGGAAGCGAACATGCTAAACATGTCCAAGTATTCATTTCCATCGACATCCACAATGTAGGAACCGTGCGATTTCTCCAAGTCAATGACAACTGGTAGCCCATCTGCCAATATATGTTTCGATAATCTTTGATGTGTTTCTCTCATAAAGCTTATAAATCAAATTTAATCCCTTGTGCCAAAGGAAGGTTCGCAGTATAGTTAATCGTATTTGTTTGGCGGCGCATGTATACCTTCCATGCATCAGAACCAGACTCTCGGCCTCCGCCGGTTTCTTTTTCTCCTCCAAATGCTCCTCCAATTTCGGCGCCCGATGTTCCGATATTAACATTTGCAATACCACAGTCGGATCCATTTTGGCTTAAGAAAAGCTCCGACTCGCGCAAGCTATTTGTCATAATCGCGGATGATAACCCTTGTTTTACCGAGTTCTGAAGTTTGATACCCTCCTCAAGTTCTCCGCTGTATTTAATAAGGTATAAAATAGGAGCGAAGGTCTCGTGTTGAACAATCTCATAGTGGTTCTCTACTTCGGCAATTACAGGAGTGACATAACAGCCACTTTCATAACCTTTACCATGCAGAACTTCACCTTTCGTCAATAGCTTACCACCTTGTTCTTTGATTTTGTTTAGTGCATTGAGGTACATGTCAACCGCTGCGGTGTCAATCAAAGGTCCCATATGGTTTTTAACATCCAATGGGTCTCCAATCTTAATCTGTTTGTATGCGTCAACTAATGATTTCTTAACCTTTTCATAAATGCTTTCATGAATAATCAATCGTCTAGTGCTTGTACAACGTTGTCCTGCAGTTCCTACAGCTCCAAATACGGCACCTATAATTGTCATCTTCAAATCTGCACTTGGTGTAACGATAATTGCATTATTTCCGCCAAGCTCTAACAATGATTTACCGAGACGTTGTGCAACAGTAGTAGCAACAATTTTTCCCATACGTGTAGAGCCTGTCGCCGAAACCAAAGGAATACGTTCATCGGATGAAATCCATTCACCAACCTCTTTATCGCCAGTTACGATAGATGAGATACCTTCGGGTAATTTGTGCGCTTTTAAAATGTCCGCAATAATGTGCTGACAAGCTACCGCACAGAGTGGCGTTTTCTCGCTTGCTTTCCAAACAACAACGTCGCCACAAACTAATGCTAAAGCCGCATTCCAAGACCAAACCGCGACAGGAAAATTGAAGGCGGTAATAATACCAACAATCCCTAGAGGATGATATTGATCGTACATCCGGTGACCAGGACGCTCTGAATGTATCGTGTTGCCATATAGTTGTCGCGAAAGTCCCACTGCGAAATCACAGATGTCAATCATTTCCTGTACTTCGCCCATTCCCTCTTGATACGATTTACCCATCTCATAGGAAACCAGTTTTCCAAGAATTGGCTTTAATTCTCGAAGTTTTTCACCCAAAAGACGGACAATCTCGCCACGCTTAGGGGCAGGGATATCTCGCCAAATGAGCTGTGCCTTCTCCGCTTCTTCTATAACTTTCTCATATTCTTTTTTCGTACTGCTCTGAACCTTAGCGATCAGTTTACCGTTGCTGGGTGAGTATGACTCGATCAGACTGCCTTTGGAAAACCATTTGCTCCCAGTAGATGTGCCTAAGTTGTCTGCCTCAATTCCTAATGCTTTTAATTCTTTAGATGTCATATTATGGTTTATATTATTCGAATTTCTACTAAATATATAGAATATTATTTATTAAATATACGAATAAATCGAATTATATAAATTTTATTACATCAGTTTTTGTACATTGTTAATTATTTGTTTCACTAGCTAAGATGTTGAAACAGTGATAGAAAGGGAGAGTTTAAATTAAAATAGCAACCAAGAAGGTTTTGGTTGTCAGAAATTAAGTGATTGCAGTCATTTCTCGATATTTAAGTATCTCTTATCTTTAAGTTTACGAGTGAGCTGTTGAGTAGTGTTCGGATTAACAGCACATGAACTCATGAAATAGTATGAAGTAGGAATCGGATGATAAATCTTAACTTTATTAGATTAATCTTTTTGGCGCGTGCTTCTCACATCGAATAATAAAAAGAAATTATGGCAGACTATTTTGATATAGAATCCCTTTTGTCAACGGAACAGATTATAGTCCGCGATGCAATTCGTGGTTTCGTTGACCTAGAGGTACGTCCTCGTATCGATTCTTTCGCGCAAGATCATCAGGAAATTCCTAATCTAATGAAGAAATTGGGGGAGATTGGGGCGCTCGGTCCATTTATCCCGCAATCCTATGGCGGTGCAGGCTTGGATTATATAGCTTATGGTTTAATCATGCAGGAACTAGAGGCTGGTGATTCTGCTGTTCGCTCTGCGGCATCTGTACAGTCCTCGTTGGTGATGTATCCTATATACAACTTCGGCTCTGAAGCGCAGAAAAGGAAATACTTGCCGGCGCTAGCGAGTGGTAGTCTGATTGGCGCTTTCGGATTGACGGAACCAAATCATGGGTCGGATCCTGCGAGTATGGAAACTCGTTTGACGAAGGATGGCGATGGCTTTCGTTTAAATGGTGCGAAGATGTGGATTACCAATGCACCCATTTGTGATGTTGCAGTCGTATGGGCGAGGGATGAAAGCAATCAGGTTCGTGGGGTAATCGTTGAACGAGAGATGAAAGGGTTTTCTACTCCAGAAACCTTAAATAAGTGGTCATTAAGAGCATCGAAAACCGGTGAATTGGTATTTGATCAAGTTTTTATACCGAAGGAGAATGTGCTTCCTGATGTAAAAAGCATGCGCGGTCCGCTTTCCTGTCTTAATTCTGCGAGATACGGGATTTCATGGGGCGTGATTGGAGCGGCTATAGATTGTTATGAAGTCGCACTGAAGTACGCAAAAGAAAGACAGCAATTTGGTAAACCCATTGCTTCGTTTCAATTGCAACAAAAGAAGTTGGCTGAAATAATAACAGAAATTACAAAAGCACAACTGCTTTCTTGGAGACTTGGGGTATTGAAAAATGAAGACAAAGCGACTCCACAGCAAATCTCAATGGCAAAGAGGAACAATGTGAACATGGCTCTTCAAGTAGCACGAGAGGCGCGACAGATATTAGGCGCGATGGGAATTGTCGGCGATTATCCGATTATGAGGCATATGATGAATCTAGAGTCAGTTATTACATACGAAGGGACGCACGATGTACACCTCTTAATAACAGGACAAGATATTACCGGCATCAGCGCTTTTGAATAGAAAATTATCTATTATACGACATATCGCTTATCCAACGGAACCCTCGATTCTTCAAATCAATGTTTTCCATATCTATCTTATTAATAAAGATAGATATGGAGTCGATCCGTTCCAACCCCTTTAGCATAATCCCATTGCTACGTACTTCATATTGAAAATACTGCGTTCTTTCGTTTTGCTTGCCAATAATTTTTAGCTCTTTCTTGCTGCTGTCAGTTACGATTTGATATAGTTGACCGTTCTGCTCTTGATCACGAATCATAATCGAATGATTATTTATAAAAACGAATAAATGCCACTGATCGGGAATGCCTAATTTTTTACGGTTCTCATATTCATTAACGGGAATGTAATAGACACCATATAACTCACTTTCTTTTTGTAAATGCGTTTTTAAAAACTCATTCGTTCGAAGTACGCTGTGTAGCGCTAATATTAAGGTTCCAAAAATTAGCAAACTCTTAAGGCTTATGAGTACAATCTTTTGCCAAGGCTTGGTAGCATGCAAATGGGGATTTGGAATCAGCCTTATTTCTTTATTCGCTATAAATAAAAGGTAAAGTTGTTTAAGGTTTGGCCCGAGGAGATAAATACATAGGATGACCAAGGCCGTTGATAGCATCTTGACGGGGACATCATAAAAGTAATTTGTTGCCATAACATTGATACAGACAATGAGGCTGATCATGGCGCCAATTGTTGCGGTTTTCCTAAACAATAAAAGTGCGCCTAGTATTTCCGCAATTCCTATTGCAATATTATAAGCGGGAGAGGCCCCATAAAATGTCCAGGCTAATCCCATAGGAGAGAAGAGGTATAACGGTTCTGTTAATTTATATAAGGAGGGAAAGGGAAATTGTCCATGAAATAATTTGATGATGCCATAATTGAACATAGTGATACCTACGTAATATCGCACAGATACCGTCAACCAGTAGTATAGTTTTGGATACTGCGTGGTTCTCCTATCGAATAGTGACCAAACTAATGTGCCAATAAGTGATACGCCGATTATAAATAATAAAATTAGCCAATGCATCGTCGTGTCCCCACTTCCATTCTTATAATAAGGTATCGTTTGATCGATTTTTATTAAGTCAGCAGTGAGAAATTCGATTACTACTGTCAGTACTTTATGGATGAATGGGAAAATTGGTGTAAGGAATAAAAAGGTGTGGTTGTTAAGGAGCAGAATAAAGAGGCCAATCATTAAAAAGCAAAATCTAAATAATATAGCTTGTTTTGGAAACATCATAGCGGAGGTGTTATCGTCTTTAGTGTGCATATTTTGGTTGGTATACTTAATAAATATAGAGTTTGCACTTTTTAATAAGTTATAGATTTTGCTGTTTTAACTTTATTTAAGATTCAATACGCCTTGCTAAGGCAGCAGTTGAGGTAACGCGATGATCTTCGCATGACCTCCGATCTGGAATTCATACAGCTAAAAACAGTGTAGGCACTATTTGCCAAACAGTACTATATATAAGGTGACATGTTGAACTCTCGTTTTCATTTCTAATAATTCCTTTTAAGGAGGCGGATATAATTGGAGCCTGGAACGCTGGACTTAAGTAAGTATGGATGGCAACGGTTTTGTTGCCGCTAGAATTAAGGTGATAATAAATATTGCCTTCAGCTCACTGGCTAATAGTTTAGCCAGTCCTTATGTGACAACAATAGCAGATGTGTTCGGCATAGCCGTTTGTTTTATACCTGCTACCTACATCTTATTATATAATAACTACCTATTTTTGTATACTTACTTTTCAAGTTTTCCAACAGCTCGAAATACAATAGTACCTTACCTTTATATATAGCGTTTGTTAATTCGATCTAAATTCCCCTTGGCCTCGACCTTACTTATTCTCTAGTTTTCTATTGAGCTCAAGCCTACCTTAGGCCTAGCTGATCCCTAGCTTAACCCAATATTGATTATTTTCAAGGCTTGAGCTGTGGCTGAGTTTTACTGAACCTCTGCTTTTAGCTACTAATTTTTGTAATCCTTAAGCGGGTAGGGGATGTTTTATAGAAGTGAATGGGACGATTTTTTATCGGCGATGCAATATTCTTTTACTTTTTTAGCCTCCTTAACACGAAGCCAATCCTTAATTTTAAGACACTGAAAACAATCTTGCGGCTATTTTCACTAATTTCTGGATGCAAAAGCTAACTACAAGGCTTAGCCACAACAACGCTACTAATCCGCCTTTAGGTATCCAAAACAGCTGTTTCTGTCCGATTATCCCTTTCCTGTAAACCTTTTATTTAAATTTATCCATCACATCTATAGCGAGTTACGCAAAAGCATAAAAAATATTCGTTGTTAGGTCTTGGAAGTATGGGATTAAAGTCCCTATCTTTGCACCACTCCGCAAGGGAGGGACGGTTAAAACAACCATGACATCGGGAAGGTAAGTAGACAAATTTTAGGGTATTATTCTTTAGAAAATGTGACTTAAAAAAAAGCTCAAAAAATATTTTAAAATAAATTTTGCAGATTAAAAAAAACCTTCTACCTTTGCAGTCCCAACTACGGGGAACGGCGGAAAGCGCAAGGCTTGACACCGACAAAAAATGAAAGTTTGAAGAGTGAATTCGTTCACCAGACAACATAGAAAAAGCAGAAGCGAGATGCGGAAGCGATAAGTTCTTTAAGAAATAATGATCAAGTAGCGCAGCGAGTAGACGAATGTCGAAAGTTGAAAACAAGAAGATTTTTTTAAATCAATTCAACCAGATCGGAACCAGGAAAACAGATATTAATACAAAGACAATTCTATTTTTTATAAATAGTCTTGATCTTACACTTCATTTTACAATGGAGAGTTTGATCCTGGCTCAGGATGAACGCTAGCGGCAGGCCTAATACATGCAAGTTGAACGGGATCCAGGTGGTAGCTTGCTATCATTTGGTGAGAGTGGCGCACGGGTGCGTAACGCGTGAGCAACCTACCCATATCAGGGGGATAGCCCGAAGAAATTCGGATTAACACCGCATAATACTACAGAATGGCATCATTTAGTAGTTAAATATTTATAGGATATGGATGGGCTCGCGTGACATTAGCTAGTTGGTGAGGTAACGGCTCACCAAGGCAACGATGTCTAGGGGCTCTGAGAGGAGAATCCCCCACACTGGTACTGAGACACGGACCAGACTCCTACGGGAGGCAGCAGTAAGGAATATTGGTCAATGGACGCAAGTCTGAACCAGCCATGCCGCGTGCAGGATGACTGCCCTATGGGTTGTAAACTGCTTTTATCGAGGAATAAACCTATCTACGTGTAGATAGCTGAATGTACTCGAAGAATAAGGATCGGCTAACTCCGTGCCAGCAGCCGCGGTAATACGGAGGATCCAAGCGTTATCCGGATTTATTGGGTTTAAAGGGTGCGTAGGCGGCACTTTAAGTCAGTGGTGAAAGACGGCAGCTTAACTGTCGCAGTGCCTTTGATACTGAAGTGCTTGAATGCGGATGAAGACGGCGGAATGAGACAAGTAGCGGTGAAATGCATAGATATGTCTCAGAACACCGATTGCGAAGGCAGCTGTCTAAGCCGTTATTGACGCTGATGCACGAAAGCGTGGGGATCAAACAGGATTAGATACCCTGGTAGTCCACGCCCTAAACGATGATAACTCGATGTTTGCGATATACAGTAAGCGTCCAAGCGAAAGCGTTAAGTTATCCACCTGGGGAGTACGCTCGCAAGAGTGAAACTCAAAGGAATTGACGGGGGCCCGCACAAGCGGAGGAGCATGTGGTTTAATTCGATGATACGCGAGGAACCTTACCCGGGCTTGAAAGTTACTGAAGGATGCAGAGACGCATCCGTCCTTCGGGACAGGAAACTAGGTGCTGCATGGCTGTCGTCAGCTCGTGCCGTGAGGTGTTGGGTTAAGTCCCGCAACGAGCGCAACCCCTATGTTTAGTTGCCAGCATTTAAGGTGGGGACTCTAAACAGACTGCCTGCGCAAGCAGAGAGGAAGGCGGGGACGACGTCAAGTCATCATGGCCCTTACGTCCGGGGCTACACACGTGCTACAATGGATGGTACAGCGGGCAGCTACATAGCAATATGATGCCAATCTCGAAAAGCCATTCACAGTTCGGATCGGGGTCTGCAACTCGACCCCGTGAAGTTGGATTCGCTAGTAATCGCGTATCAGCAATGACGCGGTGAATACGTTCCCGGGCCTTGTACACACCGCCCGTCAAGCCATGAAAGCTGGGGGTACCTAAAGCATGTAACCGCAAGGAGCGTGTTAGGGTAAAACCGGTAATTGGGGCTAAGTCGTAACAAGGTAGCCGTACCGGAAGGTGCGGCTGGAATACCTCCTTTCTAGAGCCTGATTCCGGCTCGTCTGCGCCACAATTGATCGTTTAAAAGAAAAAAGAGAAACACATTAGAAGAAAGTACCCACCCACCGTAAGGTTGGGATGAGGTCCTAGAGAAGATGAGAAAGATAAGCTAGTCCCGTAGCTCAGTTGGTTAGAGCACTACACTGATAATGTAGGGGTCAGCAGTTCAAATCTGCTCGGGACTACCATCAACACACGGACGGGGAATTAGCTCAGCTGGCTAGAGCACCTGCCTTGCACGCAGGGGGTCAACGGTTCGAATCCGTTATTCTCCACGAGTCATCAAAGATGAGGGTGTTTAGCAAAGAGGGATTAGATAGAGGGTCTATTAAGACATACAATATCTAATATCTAACTACTAAGATCTGAATCACTAATGAAGACAAAGAGTTCTTTGACATATTGAAAGAAAAGAGACACAAGAGAAGACAACAGAAGTTTGTTCTACTTGTAGAACAAGCAAAAGCAACCTATCACTTAGCAAAAGGGGTGATAGTGTGAAGAAAGTAAATAAGGGCACACGGGGGATGCCTAGGCTCTCAGAGGCGATGAAGGACGTGATAAGCTGCGATAAGCTACGGGGATTGGCAAATGCGAATTGATCCGTAGATTTCCGAATGGGGCAACCTAATATACTGAAGGTATATTGTATAATACGCGAACGCGCCGAACTGAAACATCTAAGTAAGCGTAGGAGGAGAAAATAATAATGATTTCCCAAGTAGTGGCGAGCGAACGGGAAAGAGCCCAAACCTATATTGTTACGGCAATATGGGGGTTGTAGGACCACGATATTGTACTGTGCTATGAACTGGAAGCAGGTGGGAAACTGCGCGATATGGGTGATAGCCCCGTACAGGTAAAGAATACAGACATAGTGGTATCCTGAGTACCGCGGGACCGGAGAAATCCTGTGGGAATCTGCCAGCACCATCTGGTAAGGCTAAATACTCCTGAGAGACCGATAGTGAACCAGTACCGTGAGGGAAAGGTGAAAAGAACCTCGAACAGAGGAGTGAAAAGAACCTGAAACCGTGTGCTTACAAGCGGTCGGAGCAGACAAGTTCTGTGACGGCGTGCCTTTTGCATAATGAGCCTACGAGTTACTCTTGTCCGGCAAGGTTAATTGATTAAGTCAAGGAGCCGAAGCGAAAGCGAGTCTGAATAGGGCGCATAGTCGGATGAGGTAGACGCGAAACCTTGTGATCTACCCTTGGGCAGGTTGAAGGTGCAGTAACATGTACTGGAGGACCGAACCGATAAACGTTGAAAAGTTTCCGGATGACCTGAGGGTAGGGGTGAAAGGCCAATCAAACTGGGAAATAGCTCGTACTCCCCGAAATGTTTTTAGGAACAGCGTCGGCATTGAGTCTAGCAGAGGTAGAGCTACCGATTGGGTGCGGGGGAGTCAAATCCTACCAAATCCAGACGAACTCCGAATGCTGTTAGATATGGCCGGCAGTGAGGCTTTGGGTGCTAAGGTCCAAGGCCGAGAGGGAAAGAACCCAGACCATCAGCTAAGGTCCCAAAATGTAGTCTAAGTTGAACTAACGAGGTCCGGTTGCCCAGACAGCTAGGATGTTGGCTTGGAAGCAGCCATTCATTTAAAGAGTGCGTAACAGCTCACTAGTCGAGCGACCGGGCGTGGATAATAAACGGGCATCAAGATTACTACCGAAGCTATGGATTACAATTTATTGTACTGGTAGGGGAGCATTCTATAGGGGGTGAATCCGCAAGGTGACTTGTGGTGGACTTTATAGAAAAGCAAATGTAGGCATAAGTAACGATAAGGCGGGTGAGAAACCCGCCCACCGAAAGACCCAGGTTTCCTGATCAACGCTAATCGGATCAGGGTTAGTCGGGGCCTAAGGCTTATCCGAAAGGAGATTGCCGATGGACAACGGGTTAATATTCCCGTACTATTAATAACTGCGATGTGGTGACGGAGTAGTGACACTGCCGCGAACTGACGGAATAGTTCGTTGAAGGACGTAGGTATTGGACTGGTAGGCAAATCCGCCGGTCTAGCTGAAATCTGATAGTACAGCAAACCCTCGGGGGCGCTGATAGTGCAGGTAAGCAGACTTCCAAGAAAACCCGCTAAGCTTCAGGTTATTAATACCCGTACCGCAAACCGACACAGGTGGTCGAGGAGAGAATCCTAAGGTGCTCGAGTGAATCATGGCTAAGGAACTCGGCAAAATGGCCCTGTAACTTCGGGAGAAGGGGCGCTTCCTCCAGCGATGGAGAAGCCGCAGTGAAAAGGCCCAGGCGACTGTTTAGCAAAAACATATGGCTTTGCGAAATCGAAAGATGAAGTATAAGGCCTGACACCTGCCCGGTGCTGGAAGGTTAAGAGGGGATGTCATCCGCAAGGAGAAGCATTGAATCGAAGCCCCAGTAAACGGCGGCCGTAACTATAACGGTCCTAAGGTAGCGAAATTCCTTGTCGGGTAAGTTCCGACCTGCACGAATGGTGTAACGATCTGGGCGCTGTCTCAGCCATGAGCTCGGTGAAATTGTGGTATCGGTGAAGACGCCGATTACCCGCAACGGGACGGAAAGACCCCATGAACCTTCACTATAGCTTAACATTGAAATTGGGTACAGGATGTGTAGGATAGGCGGGAGTATGTGAAGCGGTTTCGCTAGGAATCGTGGATACAACCTTGAAATACCGCCCTTTCTGTATTCGGTTTCTAATCCCGCATTGCGGGAGACATTGTTTGGTGGGTAGTTTGACTGGGGTGGTCGCCTCCAAAAAGGTAACGGAGGCTTTCAAAGGTAAGCTCAGTACGCTTGGTAACCGTACGAGGAGTGCAATGGCATAAGCTTGCTTGACTGTGAGACCAACAAGTCGACCAGGGTCGAAAGACGGACATAGTGATCCGGTGGTTCTGTATGGAAGGGCCATCGCTCAAAGGATAAAAGGTACTCTGGGGATAACAGGCTGATCTCCCCCAAGAGCTCATATCGACGGGGAGGTTTGGCACCTCGATGTCGGCTCGTCACATCCTGGGGCTGGAGAAGGTCCCAAGGGTTGGGCTGTTCGCCCATTAAAGTGGCACGCGAGCTGGGTTCAGAACGTCGCGAGACAGTTCGGTCCCTATCTGTTGTGGGCGTTGGAAGTTTGAGTGGATCTGACCTTAGTACGAGAGGACCGGGTTGGACGGACCGCTGGTGAACCTGTTATGCCGCCAGGTGTACGGCAGGGTAGCTACGTCCGGGATAGATAAGCGCTGAAAGCATCTAAGTGCGAAACTAGCCACGAGATGAGACTTCCTTATAGGGTCGTTGTAGATGACGACGTTGATAGGTCATAGGTGTAAAGGTTGAAAGACCAAAGCCAAGTGATACTAATAGCCCGAAGCTTTCCAATGCAGATAGTCTGTTGTCCTCTCTCTTTTTGAATCTTTTCTTTCAATAACATGTCATTGTTACTGTACTTGAACAATCAAGTATAGAACATAAAGATATTCAGGTGCCTATATCGGCGGTGTCCACCTCTTCCCATTCCGAACAGAGAAGTTAAGCCCGCCAGAGCCGATGGTATTGCCGTAACAGGTGGGAGAGTAGGTCGGCGCCTATTTTTATACGAAAAGCTCGTTATCGAAAGATGACGGGCTTTTTTGTTTGTTAGACATTAGATGTTAGACATTAGATATAAGATGTTGGGCGTGCTTGCTGGAATCTGCCTAGTGGAGATGTTGGTTCATAGGTCTAAAATCTGGTATCTTATATCTAAATACTCATATCTAAAATCTCATTTCTCATTTGAAATCGTATTTATCTCGTAAATATGTAGCGGACTTCGGTCTAATATCTAATATCTAAATACTAACATCTAATATCTAAAATCTAAAAGCAGAATGCTCTACTTGATTTCTACCTTTTATTGATCGGTTTCGATTAGTTTTGTTACGTAGAAAATGAGATGTGTTAAAACGTTGCGATAGTAGGGGCTATCGCTCATTGAAGATTTACTACGTGCTGGTTAATGTTTATTTATTTTTATTTGAAGCTATCTATAATCTTTATTTCTATTCTAAATATTGTTTTTCACAGTTAACGAATAAATGATTTCGATAATTTTATTTTAATAATGTAAGTTCAGATATTATTAAGAAATTAATGATTTTGTAAATAATTCGTTTCATTTTTTGTATATTGCCTACCGTTAAGGGTAATAATATACATAAAGTTTAGGTCAAAAGTCTTTGTTACTCTTCAGTTCCTATATAGTCTAGGTCTTTATGAAATCAATTAATGTCGCACTGATCGACGATAATGCTATTTGCCGAGAGCTCTTGAAGATGGTCTTACGTGCAGTGCCTGATTACGAATTTAATATATTATTTGAAGCGGAATCGCTGGTTGGTATTGAGGAGAATGCTGACTTTCAAGATGAATTAGATGTCATTTTGTTAGATATTATGATGCCTGAGATTGATGGTGTTACTGGTATTCCAATTCTTCAGAATTTATTTCCTTCCAGTTCAATCATTATGGTTTCCGATGTAGAGAATCCGGAAGTGAAGCAAAATTGCATTGATCGAGGGGCAACAAGTTATGTTATTAAAAACACAGTGCAATCTAAGCTAGCGGCGGAGATTATTGCTAATTGCAACAATTAAATATTAAGTTTATATATTAAAATAGGTCGGTATTTATTTACTGACCTATTTTTTTATTGGGGTATTTGGCATCTTATTACTTGTATTTACAAGTCTATAATAACATTATTACACAACTGTATTGCTATTTTTCCTAATTTACTAAAGTAAAGAAGACTTAATTTCAACTCCACGGAATACTTATTCCAAGACTTATGAAGAAGAAAACATTGATTATCGTACTGTTAGTTCTATCGGTACTAGCTGCTATGGTTATCTATAGGATTAATAGCAATAAAGAGAAAGACGCAAAGAATTCTGGACCTAGGGCAGGGGGGCGTGCCGCAGCGAAGGTATACGGAAAGGTAATTCAAGGTCAAGAATTTTCTGATTTTCTAACTTTATCTGGTTCTATTGAGGCGGATGAGCAAATTGAGTTACATACCGAGATATCTGGCATTGTAGAGTCGATTAATTTCTCCGAAGGTGGTCGTGTCGGTCAGGGACAAGTCTTAATTACTTTAAATGATGCGGAACTTCAGGCTCAGTTAGCTCAAGCTAAGACTCGGAATAACCTTGCCGCAGAAAATGAACGACGCGCCAAGTTGTTGCTAGAGAAAGAAGCGATAAGTCAGGAAGAGTATGATATTGCGAGTGCTGATTTTAGAACAGCACAGTCTCAAATTCAACTTATTCAAGCGCAGTTAAGTAAAACAGTTATTCGAGCTCCTTTTTCTGGGACGATTGGTCTTAGAAATATCTCCAAAGGAAGCTATATTACCCCGGCTACTAGTATTGCTAAATTAGTAAATACGAGCCGTCTAAAGGTCTCTTTCTCTATTCCAGAGAAGTATGCAAATAAAGTTCGTGTTGGAAATCAAATAAAGTTCGATGTACAAGGTGTGGATGCAGACTTCTCGGCGAAGATATATGCAACGGAGCCATCAGTAGAGGCTAACACTCGTACACTTCTAGTAAAGGCAATTTCCGCTAATTCTGGGAATCAGTTGATACCTGGAACATTTGCCAATATTGTATTTCCATTAGAAACTATTGATAATGGCCTATTAGTTCCAGCGGAGGCATTAATTCCAATTCAGAACGGCAAGAAAGTATTTGTTATGAGAAAAGGGTTGGCAACAGAGGTTCTCGTGGAAACTGGTGCGCGTACAGAAGAGGATATATTGATCACGTCAGGGATTAGTGCAGGAGATACAGTGTTGACATCAGGAGTAATGGCATTACGTAATGGAACGCCCGTAAATGTGACGCTTCGTTAAAAAAAGAAACATGAGTTTATCTACCATAAGTATTAAAAGGCCAGTATTGGCCATCGTGATGAACCTTGTGATTATTCTCTTTGGAATAATTGGCTATACTTTTCTTGGTGTTCGCGAGTATCCTTCTATTGATCCTGCGCAAATATCAGTGCGTACAAGTTATGCAGGTGCCAATGCGGATATTATTGAGTCGCAAATCACTGAACCTCTTGAGAAATCAATTAATTCCATCGATGGTATACGAAATATATCTTCTTCCTCTAATCAAGGATCCAGCAATATTACAATCGAATTTAACTTAGGTAAGAATCTAGAAGAGGCTGCTAATGATGTTCGTGATAAGGTCTCACAGGCTTTACGGAATTTACCGCAGGATATTGATGCTGCGCCGGTAGTGTCTAAAGCTGATGCGGATTCAGAACCGATTATTACGATGACGATGCAGAGTGCTACGCGCAATGTATTGGAATTATCAGATTATGCTGAGAATGTGATCTCTCAGCGTTTGCAGACAATTCCAGGCGTTAGTTCTGTACAAATCTGGGGACAACGCAAGTATGCAATGCGATTGTGGATTGATCCCAATAAATTAGCATCCTATGGTCTGACCGTACTTGATGTAAGAACTGCATTAAACACTCAGAATGTTGAATTGCCCTCTGGTAAGTTAACAGGAGCAAACACTGAATTAGCGATTAAGACTATCGGAAATCTCGCATCAGAGGAAGAATTTAGCAATATAATTATCCGAGCAGACAATAATCAAGTCGTTAAACTAGGGGATGTTGGAAAGGTAGCTTTAGAAGCCGAGAATTTCGAAACAAAGATGTCTGATTCTGGATTTCCTATGGTGAGCTTAGCAATCATTCCGCAACCTGGTACCAACTACCTAGAAATTGCCGAGAATTTTTATAAAGAATACGATAAACTTCAGAATGAACTACCTGAAGGATTTGAACTCAATATCGCGATTGATAATACATTATTCGTAAAGAAAGCCGTATTGGAAGTCGTTGAGACCCTTCTTATTGCGATTGTGCTCGTTGTTCTTATCATTTACATTTTCTTCCGTAATTGGTCCATTGCCTTTCGACCGTTGATAGATATTCCTGTGTCACTAATTGCTACATTCTTTATTATGTATCTCTGTGGTTTTTCAATCAATGTATTAACGCTATTGGCTATTGTACTTGCAACCGGATTGGTTGTTGATGATGGTATCGTTGTTACGGAGAATATCTTTAAAAAGGTGGAAGAAGGAATGTCTCCGATTCAAGCTGCGATCAAAGGATCCAATGAGATCTTCTTTGCGGTAATTTCTATCTCCATCACACTAGCCGCTGTATTCTTACCTGTAATCTTCTTAGAAGGCTTCGTTGGGCGCTTATTTCGAGAGTTTGGAGTCGTCATAGGGGCAGCAGTATTGATATCGGCATTCGTTTCATTGACGCTAACCCCGATGTTAAATGCCTATTTGATGAAGGGAGGAGAACAAAAGAAATCAAAATTTTATCTGCGTACAGAACCCTATTTCGAAAAGTTAAATACAGAATATGCGAGTTCCTTGAAGGGATTCTTGAAATATAAATGGCTTAGTTTTGCGACAATTATTGGTTGCTTTGCGCTGATCTATATTTTTTATCAACTATTGCCAAAAGAAACGGCGCCATATGACGACCGTAGTTTTATCAGTTTGAGGGTGACAGCTCCAGAGGGTGTTTCATATGATTATATGGATCGTTTTATGACTGATTTAACGATGCTAATTAATGATTCTGTTCCCGAAAAAAAGGTGAGTCTCGTTATTACTTCGCCTGGCTTTGGTTCAGCATCCTCGAATTCAGGGATGGTACGTTTAGGTTTAGTACAGCCGGATGAGCGCGAGCGTAGTCAGGCTGAAATCGCGGATGACTTATCGCGCTTGACACGTGGTTATTCAGAAGGCCGCGTTGCCGTATCACAACAACCGACGATTTCAGTAAATCGAAGAGGAGGACTACCAATACAATATATTATCCAAGCACCAAACTTCCAAAAACTAGAAGAGAAGATTCCAGAGTTTATGGATGAACTGGCGAACGATAATACGTTTTCTATAACGGATGTTAACTTGAAATTCAACAAACCAGAGATTTACGTAACGATTGATCGGGAGAAAGCACAAACATTAGGTGTGTCGGTTTTGGACGTTGCTCAGACCTTACAAATGTCCTTATCAGGGCAACGCTTTGGTTATTTTATGATGAATGGAAAGCAATATCAAGTGATGGGGCAATTTGATCGGAAAGATCGAGCAACGCCAATGGATTTAGCTGCAATTTTTGTGAAGAATAATCGGGGAGATTTAATTCAACTCGATAATATTGTCGAGTTGGAAGAGCGTAGCAGTCCGCCACAGCTGTATCATAACAACCGGTATATGGCCGCTACAGTCTCAGCTGGTCTTGCACCAGGCAAGAGTATGGGGGACGGTATTGAGGCTATGGAGCGTGTGAAGGAGAAAGTATTGGACGAAACATTCACTACAGATTTAGGTGGCGAGTCGCGTGACTTTGTAGAGAGTGGATCGAATACCATGTTTGCATTTGGACTAGCGGTCTTGTTGATCTTCTTGATTCTTGCTGCACAGTTTGAAAGTTTTATAGATCCGATTATTATTTTAATTACTGTACCAATGGCAGTTGCCGGAGCCATGTTTTCATTGTGGCTATTTGGTCAATCATGGAATATTTTTAGCCAAATTGGAACAATCATGTTGATCGGGTTAGTGACAAAGAATGGAATTCTAATTGTAGAATTTGCCAATCAATTGCGTGAAGAGGGACATGAGAAGTATGAAGCTGCTGTGTTGGCTTCGGAATCAAGATTACGTCCAATCCTGATGACTTCCTTGGCTATTGCTCTTGGTGCATTGCCTATTGCATTGTCATTAGGTGCCGCGTCTACTAGTCGGATAGGAATGGGAGTTGTTATTGTTGGTGGAACAATGTTCTCCCTCATACTAACCTTATTTGTTATCCCTGCATTTTACTTAATGCTTTCGAGAAATAAAAAGCCGCATCCAGATTTTGATAACATTGAAGAATAAGAATATGAGAATAGTTGCTGTCATTTCCTTTATTATTGGCTTGGTTTCAACAACCCAAGCACAGGGATTGTTGACTGTTAGGGAAGCTGTAGAAACTGCATTGGAGAACAATTTTGAAATCAAGCTCTCGCAAAATGACTTACGTGTCGCTAAGGAAAATGTCACTTACGGAAATGCAGGCATGTTGCCAGCTGTAACTGGGAATTTTTCTCAAAATAACAATCTTCAGAATTCGACGCAAACTCAAGCTTCTGGAGAGAAGCGGTCTTTGAAAAACGCGAAGAACAACAGTATGAATTATGGCGTAAGTGTGGGGTGGACTATTTTCGATGGGCTAGCAATGTTTTCTCGTTATGATTTATTAAAGGAGAATGAAAAGCTTAGTGACTTAGAATTGAAACGCACAGTTTTAGATAAAGTTTCTGAAGTTATTTCTACTTATTTCACTATCGTTGAACAGAATAATTTATTACAGGCAATAGATTCTAGTATAACGATCTCGAAGGAACGTCTTCAAACCGCTGAGAATAGATTTTCTATCGGAAAAGCATCCAAGCTGGAGGTTTTAAATGTACAGGTGAACATGAATGAAGATGAATCCAATCGATTGAAACAGGCCAATATTGTTAGGAACTTAAAGATCACGCTGAATAGTTTGATGGCGCGGGATTTAAGTATCATATTCGATGTTGAACCCGATGTAGAATACGATGATACGCTTATTTTAGACGAGCTAATGCAGAAAGCGAAGAAGCATAATCCAGATCTTCAACTCATTGCGATTAATAAACGTATGGCAGAATTGGAGTTAAAGCGTGTCAGAGCCGCTAGATATCCGACTGTTCGTTTAAATACAGGTTATAATTTCTCTGAAACGGAGTCGAGTCTAGGATTTGTGTCGCAATCCAACGCGCGCGGTTTAAACTATGGTGTGACAGCCTCTGTGAATATATTTGATGGTTTTAATCAGCGGAGAAACGAACGCGTTGCAAAGATTCAGATCGAAAGTTCCGATCTTCTTATTGAACAGCAAAATTTGACTATAAATACTGCGATTGCAACTGCGTTTCAAACGTATCAAACCAATCTATCGCTTGCACGACTGGAGGAAACCAACGAGCAAATTGCGCGACAGAACTTGAATATTACCTTAGAGAAATATAAAATTGGAACGATATCCGCGGTAGAATTTCGCGATGCCCAGGAGAACTTTATAAATGCAGTGTCGCGTTTTAATTCTTCAAAATTGCAAGCCAAGCTTTCCGAGTTGCAACTAAAAGAGATTATTGGAAATATTGATCTAAACTAAGTGTCAAGAAATATTTAGAAGTTGGCGTTTTAACGTAGCGAAGCAAGAGCGGTTAATCGACTGTATTCGATATGTCTCGCTAAGAATAGAACAATCCGACATCTCATACAAGCAACAAAGCCGTTCTTTCTAGAACGGCTTTGTCTTATAAGTTACGAAATGTCTTTGAGTAGTTGAGGATGTTTTCTATCGTTTTTTCGTTTGGATCTTTTGCAATCTGTTGAATGCAATTTTTGATCTTTTCAGCAAAAACCTCTAGTTGAGTATCTTCATTTAAGTCTGTACCAAGACCTTCGTAATTTACATTTTTTACAGGAGTAGAATTTTCCACCATAAGCATCTTGATTTATGTTTACTATGTAAACGCAAGATACAAAGCATTATTGTGAAAAAATTAACATTTTTTTACTTTTTCTTTGGAGATAGTTTGTTAGCTTCTACCACGGCTTTGTATGCATTTACAATGCCTCCACTAACACTTATCTCATCTAGATAAACACGTTTTGAACCTGTTTCACTCTTAATTTTTACTTTTTGATCAACTTTTGTTACACTTTTCAAGATAACATCTTTAACCTGTTCAGCTGAAAGTTCCGGGTAATAAGAGCGAATTAACGCAGCAAGACCTGCCACAACCGGCGAAGCCATACTGGTACCTTGTTGGTCTTTGTACTTTGAACCAGGGACAGTTGAATTTATTTTTACGCCTGGAGCGAAGACGTCCACACTACGATAGCCGTAATTCGAAAATTCTGCTAATAGATCACCATCGACTTTCCAACCCGTAGCGCCTACGGTAATCCAATTCTTAGCTTCGCCCACGACAGCATCAAGGCTATCGGTATAATATTTCATAGGGTAATTCTTAACGATATCATTATCCTTTGAGTCATTACCCGCAGCATGTACTAATAGAACATCTTTAGTAGCAGCGTATTTAATTGCTTCATCTACTGTTTTCTTATTGTAAACATACCCTTTACCAAAACTCATATTGATCACGCGAGCACCATTATCCACGGCATAACGTATTGCATTCGCTACATCTTTATCACGTTCATCACCATTAGGGACATTGCGAACGGTCATGATTTGGATGTTGTCTGCGACACCATTTACCCCGACTTTATTGTTTCTCTTCGCACCAATAATTCCCGCAACGTGGGTGCCATGTTCAGCATCAGGGCCAGTGACTTGGCTATTGCCATAGTTACGTTCAGTTGCGTCATCATAATTGTCACCAATGATTTTTCTAGAATCATATTCTTTGTTCAAATGATAGTCTACTTGATCAGCGAAATAGGTCGCACCTTCCTTTAAATCCTCATAGAACTTTTCAAATGAAGTTTTATCCATTTCTTTTTTCGCGATGCGAATAGCCATTTTTTGACGATCAGAAGTTGTCTGTAGATTGTCTAAGTCTGCCTTAGTAATATCCTTAGGCTCTTTATTCAATCCCTTGAGAATGCTATCAAACTCTTCCTTCAAACGAACATAATTCAACTTGCCGAATTGTGCTTCATCCATCTTCGATGTATATTCGGTAATCATCTTCTGGTAAGCTACAAACTCCCGACGTTCTTTTTCTGAAAGCGGAGTAGTGGGTAGGACAGAAATATATTTCGGCTCGTATAATCGAATTAAACGGGTTACTTCGAGATTGTCATAAACAACGTTTTCTCCATTAGCATTTCCTAAAAAGTTCCAGCCGTGTATATCATCGATATAACCATTACCGTCATCGTCTTTGCCATTGCCTGGAATTTCCTTCGGATTTGTCCAAAGTACATCTTTTAAATCCTCATGCTTGATATCAACCCCACTATCCAATACAGCCACGACAACAGGAGTCGATTTTCGACCTTTTAATAGTTCATATGCTTTTTCTGTGCTAATTCCCATGACACCGTCTTTTTGGAAATCAAGGTTGTACCAATTTGCCGGAGGCGCATCCTTATCTTGCTTTTCTTGAGCAAAACCTAATGTTGGTAATATACCGAAAGCCAAATAGCATAATAGTTTATTCGTTTTATGCATGTTTCAAAATTTATGTTTAAGCAAATATAATTTATTAAGCGCTAGCGATTTGTTAATAAATCTAAAAAGCAGCATTTTTTGAGTATTTTTATCGTTGCAAAACAAAGCTTTTCCTAATTATGAGTAAAAAATTGATAATAAGTTTAATTTTAGCTACTATGATTTCTTCTTGTTCAACAGATAAGAATAGCAATAAGAAGGCCATAAATTGGCCAGATGCAGCAACGCCAGTTGCAGCAGAGAAAGCACATCAACGTGTCATTCATGGAGATACCGTTGAGGATCCTTACTTCTGGTTAAATGACTATTTTAAAAAGGGAGCGGATTCCTCGAATGTTGTTGCCTATCTAAATGCAGAGAACGCCTACACAAATACAATGATGAAGGATACCGAGACACTTCAAGCGAAGTTGTTCACGGAGATGAAAAATCGAATTAAAGAAGCCGACGAAAGCGTTCCTTATTTAATGAACGGGTATTATTATTACAGAAAAACCGAGGAAGGAAAGCAATATTATAAGTATTGTCGGAAGAAGGGCAGTTTGGACGCGCCAGAAGAGGTGTTTTTGAATGTTGATGAAATGGCTGAAGGATTTCCTTATTACGCTGTTTCCGGTGTGTCAGTTAGTCCGGACAATAAATTAGTAGCCTATGGTGTGGATACGGTTTCTCGAAGAGAATATGTTATTCACATTAAGAATTTAGAAACTGGAGAGATTTTAAAGGACAGAATTTCGCAGACCTCTGGTGACCCTGTATGGGCTGCCGACAATCAAACATTATTTTATACAGCGAAACATCCCGTAACCTTGTTGAGCGAGAAGATAAAGCGCCATAAAATTGGTACGCCTAGTATCTCGGATGCTGTTGTTTATGAAGAAAAAGATAATACAAATTATATTGGTGTGTGGAAGTCTAAAGACGATCAATACATCTTTATCTACTCTGGTGGAACACTAAGCTCTGAAACGCGTTTTATTAAAGCCGATCAAGCAACAGCCAATTTTCAAGTGTTTCAACCGCGCATGAAGGATGTGCTATACAATGTGACTCCGTTAAGGGATCGCTTCTTAATTCATACCAATGATCAGGCGAAGAACTTCAAAATTATGGAGGCTCCTTTGGATAAGCCAGGAAAGGAGAATTGGAAAGAATATATCCCACATCGTGAGGATGTATTGATTGAGGGGATAGATGAGTTTGCGAATTATATTGCGATTTCAGAAAGAAAGAATGGATTGACCAATTTGGCCATTCGCAATTTAAAAGATAACTCACAACATTATTTAGATTTTGGTGAAGCAGCTTATACGGTCTACCCGAGTACGAATGCTGAATACGATTCTGAAGTGTTGCGCTATGGATATACGTCGCTCGTAACACCATCTTCAACCTTTGATTACGATATGAAAACGAAGGAGAAAACCTTGTTAAAACAGCAGGAAGTATTAGGAGGCTACGATTCGAAAGCATACGTGACAGAACGTATTATGGCCAAAGCGAAAGATGGTGCTCAAGTACCGATCTCGATCGTCTATAAAAAAGGAGTTAAAAAGGATGGTCAAGCTCCTTTGTTGCTTTATGCTTATGGATCATACGGGAGCTCGATGGATCCGACGTTTAACTCTTCGCGTTTATCTTTACTAGATCGGGGTTTTATCTATGCAATCGCTCATATTCGTGGTGGTGAAGAGATGGGGCGTCAATGGTATGAGGATGGTAAGATGATGAAGAAAAAGAATACTTTCACAGACTTCATCGATTGTGGACAATTCTTAATTGATGAGAAATACACATCGAATGCGCATTTATATGCACAGGGGGGAAGCGCTGGTGGCTTATTGATGGGGGCAATTATCAATATGGCTCCAACACTTTGGAATGGCGTCATCGCGCAGGTTCCGTTTGTCGATGTAGTCAATACGATGCTGGATGAAACGATTCCTCTGACAACCAATGAATATGATGAATGGGGAAATCCTAACGATAAGGAAGCATATACGTATATGAAATCCTATTCGCCTTATGAAAATATCGAAGCAAAGGAATATCCAAATTTATTAGTTACTACGGGATTGCACGATTCCCAAGTGCAATATTTTGAGCCAGCCAAATGGGTTGCTAAGTTGCGAAAGGTGAAAAAAGGAAATAATGTAATCTTATTGAAAACCGATATGGATTATGGTCACGGTGGTGCATCTGGTCGTTTTGACTATTTGAAAGACCTAGCACTTAATTATTCGTTCCTGCTAAAATTAGAAGGGATATCCGAATAAGGACAGTTAAATTGAACTATTAAAAAAGGCCCGCTAGTGCGGAGGGCACTGAAAAAGCCTCAACTTTCTTATGAGACTTAAAGAAATGACTGAGTATAGGTTTTCCCTTACTCGGTCATTTTTGTTCAAAGGATTTCTGGAAGTTTATTTTTTAATGGTCTTGTTGAAGGTGTAAGCGACTAGGACTTGCTATTTGAGTTTTTAGCATCCTCTTGAGATTGTTTTTGGGGAAATATCCCCTTTTTTAGATCAATTTCAGGATTCTTTTCAAGTTTACGGTGAAGATGGCCATTGCGCCCTGCATTTCCATATTGTGGATTCCATAAGCATCAGCCCTGGCATAGCCATGGACATTCTTGAGCTCACTGTTCTTGGCCTCGATCTTATACCTTTGCTTAGACTTGCTTCGATAATAATCGGTTTGCTGGAAAGCCATCTGCTCCCTATGGAGTTCGGATTTTATGGAGACTGAATAGGATTTGGTTCTGGCCCCTTGCTTGTAACATCCTTCCCTAAGAGGACAGACCTTACATTTCTCCACATCAAAGTAATAGGTCTCCGTTTGATTTGTGCCTTGTTCCTTCTTTTCCTGACGCGCCTTGCGGATGGCCAAATGTCCTGCGGGACAAACAAACATATCCGCATCTTTATTATAGTCAAACTTGTCTTTATCTTTCCTAAAGCCTTGGGTAATGGATGGATTTAATTTAGCGATGATATCAATGTTTTGTTCTTTTGCCAACTGAAGATTTTCTTTTCCCCAATACGCGGCATCACCTATTATCGTATCCACTTGCATTCCATTCTGCTGGCTAATCTCCAATAATCTGGGTAGTTCAGGGCCATCACCTTTCTCCCCCGTAGTAACGACTGCCGCTGTTATAATACGTTCCTCGCTCATCGCCAGATGTGTTTTATAGCCAAAGAAATTGCTGTCCACTGACTTGTGTCCAAGCCGAGCCTCATCATCCTTAGAGAGCAGATAGTATTCCTTTGTGTCCTCAATGGTTTCCTTCAACAGATTCAACTTCTCTTTAACAGCCGGTATTTCACTGATAGATTGATCTTGATCAAGGACCCTCTGTAATTCCCTGCAATATGCAAGCTCTTGATCCAGGTCGTTGGATTCGTTATTGTGCGGCAGATTCCTCTTGTATTCCTCATCGATCTGATATATCGCTTTTCTTAATAGCTTGGAGCGATCCTTGAGGACTTCCAATGCTGTGTATGGATTCGATCTGGAATGGGTATGGGTCGCGTCTACGATGATAGACTTTGATTTTATAATGCCTTTTTCAAGAGCAATCGTTACGGTCTTATTGATCAACAGGTTCAATAGATCCATATCTTTTAATCGTAGTTTGCGAAACTTGGTCAGGGAACTTGAATTGATCACATCCTCCTCGGGAGCCATTTCAAGAAAGTATTTAAAGGACATATCATATCTGGAGCGCTCAACGACATCTACATCCGAAACGGTGTAGATCGTCTTTAACAGAAGGTATTTGAACATCTTGATAGGGCTCTCCGCTGTACGGCCATTCGTATGGCAATACTTAGCCAAAAGCTCGTCATAGATAAAACTGAAATCGATAAGATCGTTGATTTTTCGAAGTAGGTTATCTTTTGGAACGATGATATCGTACAATCCTGAGTAGGAACTGAACTGTATTTTTTGTTGGGTAGTGAGCATCCTGATCTCCGTTAAAGGCTGCTTTAAAATACGAAAAAGGGAGCAGAAAACTGCAATTTTCCACTCCCTTTTTTAACCTTTTTTCTAAGGGGACTTTTTCAGTGCCCTCCTTTTAAGTCGGCCTTTTTTAATATAAATATATTCTATTGATCCTTTAAGGATCGTAATTCCAAATGTAAAGCGCTTCAATCAATCATAGACGGAACACTTTCCGCATTCTTCGAATAAGGGACGAAGCATGTTTATCGAAGTTCTATGGCTTGATGAAATTGTAGAAGATTAAAATCCAGTCAATTTTATTGATTATTTCGAGACCAGGAAAGTCTTTTAATAAGCTGGAACATAGAAAGAGCGGCTTTTAGGGCCGCTCTTTGTTATTTAATTGAGTCTAAATGTTCTTGATGTTCGATTTCTCGAGAATCGATTTGATGTTGTTTATAGTTTCTCACTGCATTTTTACTCGCTGTTTGAGAGACTAAGAAACCTATGATAGTAATCACGGTCACAACAATTATTCCCCAAACGTGTTTTTTCTTGTCTTGTTTAACAAGCCAATACATAAAGTATACATAGGGAATTACAAAGATGACAAAGAAAAAGATGCTTGGACCTACCATGGTATTTTTAAAATTTGGAACAAAACTACTGATTTATTTGTTCTTCAGAAAATTGGGTTTGTGATAAGCGTAAATTCTGACAAAAGTTTGTTTTTTTTAAACGTTTTAACGAATTGATAGTCTTATTAGGAGTCTGGCAATGATAGAATTGCCTTATTGGATAGAAAATAAAAAATCTACAATTATATTGCATAAAAGAAAAAAATATTTGTTTACTTTTGCGCAGTCTGATTACAGCGATCAACGGAATAAAATGAACTATAAAAAGGTACATATGAATACATTCGACCGAGCTTTACACAAGCTTGGTGCTAAGGTATTTTATGCGCTACGTTCATTTAATTGTCCGCTTCTACGATTCCGACGACCTATTCTGCCTCGAGCTTGATTCTGAGGCAGGCAAACTCCAATTTTATTTCCATCAAGCTCGATGGAATGTGATCAAAATTTTATTTATAGTTTTTTAAAATACTTCGGTATTTATTTTTTAGGTCGACATTATTAATGACAATCTCAGATTTTTTGATTATTCCCGCAACTGCTGCTCATGTAGAGTACGCGGAGGCTATTTGTAATGAAATGTTCGAGTCTGCAAAGGCTCGCGGAACAGGTATTGCACGTCGTAAGCCGGAGTATGTAGCCCGTAAGATGGATGAAGGTAAAGCGGTTATTGCGTTACACAAAGACGGTCGTTGGGCTGGGTTCTGTTATATCGAGACTTGGAGTCACGGTGATTATGTAGCGAACTCGGGGCTTATCGTCAATCCGGAGTTTCGAAAAGTAGGTTTAGCGAAAGCCATCAAAAAACGTGTATTCGAATTGTCGAGAGAGAAATATCCAAAGTCTAAGATCTTTGGATTAACAACTGGATTGGCAGTGATGAAGATTAATTCCGATTTGGGATATGAACCTGTAACTTATTCGGAATTAACACAGGATGAAGAATTCTGGAAAGGATGTCAATCATGTGTTAACTATGATATCTTAATGTCTAAGGACCGTAAGAATTGTATGTGTACAGCGATGCTTTGGGATCCGGAGGAGAAAGAAAGGGAATTGAAAGAAAAGATTCAACGTCGCGCAGAAGCGAAAGAACGTTTGGATCGTATTTCAAAGAAGCAATCTTTGCTTAAACGAATCGAAGCAAAGCTTTGGAAATCGACCAAGAAAATTGTGGCTAGTGTCATTCCGGTAGGTGTAAAGCCTGTAAAAGGATTTTAAATTGTTATTTTTGTAATTATCAGCATATTAATCATTATAAGATGAAAAAAGTAGTTTTAGCGTTTAGTGGTGGATTAGATACGTCGTTTTGTTGTATCTATCTTTCTCGTGACTTAGGATTAGAAGTACATTCCGTTATTGTAAATACAGGTGGTTTTTCTAATGAAGAGTTGCAAGCTATTGAAAAAAGAGCGTATGAGTTAGGTGTAAAATCACATACCACTATTGATGAAACTGAAGATTACTACCGCGATACAATTAAGTATTTAATTTTCGGGAATGTGTTGAAAAATGCAACATATCCACTTTCGGTATCTGCAGAGCGCGTTTGTCAAGCAACAGCTATTGCAAATTACTGTAAGAAAATTGGTGCTGAATGTGTGGCACATGGTTCTACAGGTGCAGGAAATGATCAAGTTCGTTTTGATATGATCTTCCAAACCTTAATCCCAGGAATTGAAATCATTACTCCAATTCGTGATCTTCAATTGTCACGCGAGGATGAAATCGAATATTTAAATAAACATGGTGTTGAGTATTCTGCGGAGAAAGCAAAATATTCAATTAATAAAGGTTTATGGGGTACTTCGGTTGGTGGAGTAGAGACATTGACTTCCAACCAATACTTGCCAGAATCGGCATGGCCGACTCCTGTATCTTCTACAGAGCCTCGTCAAATCACAATTGATTTTGAAAATGGAGAGCCTGTTGCTTTAAATGGTGAGAAGATTGGCGCTGTAAAAGTTATCCAAGAGCTACAAGCTATTGCTCAACCTTATGGTATCGGACGTGATATTCACGTTGGAGATACGATTATTGGTATTAAAGGGCGGGTTGGATTCGAAGCAGCGGCATCTGTTATTTTAATAAAAGCGCATCATACACTAGAAAAACATACCCTAACAAAATGGCAGTTGTCTTGGAAAGACCAATTATCGGCTTTCTATGGTAACTATATGCATGAGGGACAAATGCATGATCCAGTAATGCGTGATATGGAAGCATTCTTATCAAGTTCGCAAGCAACGGTTAGCGGTCGTGTATTTGTAGAATTACACCCTTATCGTTTTGTTGTTATTGGTATTGAATCGGAGCATGATTTGATGTCTAACAAATTTGGTAGTTACGGTGAGATGAACAAAGGGTATACTGGAGATGACGTAAAAGGATTCTCAAAAATCTTTGGTAATCAAACAATCATTTGGCATAAAGTTAATAGTAAGGGATAAGGTGATTATTAAAGCGACTCTAAAAGAGCTAGACGACTTAGTTGGCCTGTTTGATGCCTATCGTGTTTTCTACAAAAAAGAGTCTGCTTTAGCATTGGGAAGAGAATTTCTGAAGGCTAGATTGGAGCGGAACGAGTCGCACATATTTATTGCTTATCGAGCTTCCGTCCCGGCAGGTTTCACGCAGCTTTATCCGAAGTATTCTTCTGCAAGATTAGTTCAAAACTGGATTCTAAACGATCTTTATGTTGCCGAAGACTTCCGAAGGTTGGGAATTGGAGAACAGCTCATTGAGGAAGCGATGCAGTTCGCTAAGCAACAGGGTGCTGATTTCGTCCAGCTCGAGACTCAGGTTGAAAATTTAACGGCCCAGGCTCTGTACGATAAAGTGGGATTTGAACTTCAAAAACCAGATCAAGAGTTTTTATTATTTAAGAAATTAACATAAATAGACGGGCACAATAGGATTATTGTGCCCGTTTTAATTGAAGATTATATGATAGGAAAAATAAAAGTTGGGATTGTTGGATCCGCAGGATATACTGGAGGCGAATTATTACGTATTTTAATTTTCCACCCGAACGTGGATATCGTGTTTGCAAATAGTGCATCTAATGCGGGGAATAAATTATCGGATGTTCATAATGATCTTTTCGGGGATACCGATTTGACGTTCTCCTCTGATTTTCATTCCAATATTGATGTTTTATTTTTATGTGTTGGACATGGTGACGCGAAGAAATTTTTAGACGCTAATCCAGTTGATTCCAAGGTCAAGATTATTGATTTATCACAAGATTACCGTTTACGAGCTAACACGGAGTATCAAGGGAATAACTTCGTCTATGGTTTACCTGAACTCAATAGAGAAAAGATTATAGCAGCACAATATATTGCAAACCCTGGATGTTTTGCTACGAATATTCAACTTGCCTTATTACCGCTTGCAAGTCAAGGCTTATTGCCGAGTCAAATACATGTAAACGCAACGACTGGGTCAACAGGAGCGGGGCAGAAGCCATCGGCGACAACGCATTTCTCGTGGCGGAATAACAACCTTTCTGCTTATAAATCTTTTGATCATCAGCATCTTCAAGAAATTTCAGAATCATTAGACCAGTTGCAAAATGGCTTTTTGCCAGCTGGAGAGGGTTCTCTTTTAGCTCGTGCTGCAGAGAAGATTAATTTTATTCCGCAGCGTGGTGATTTTGCTAGAGGTATTTTCTCTGCAATCTATGTTGATTCGGATCTAACTGAAGAGGAAGCCTATGATTTATATGAATCATATTATGCCTCTCATCCGTTTACACATGTGTCGAAGGCTAACATAGATTTGAAACAAGTTGTGAATACCAATAAAAGCATTATTCACCTAGAAAAACATGGTAGTAAGCTTTTGATTTTAAATGCTACCGATAATTTATTAAAAGGAGCATCCGGCCAGGCTGTTCAAAATATGAATTTGATGTTTGGATTGGAAGAGCGCGCTGGTCTAAACTTAAAGTCTGTTGGATTTTAAGTTAGCCTTGGCTATGTTATTTAGTTTAGCGATTAGACCTATCTAAAAGTGAATAATACGAAGAAATTCAAATTTAGGTATGCTTTATACATCGCTGCATAGTATTTGCGCTATACGCCTCGAAACTTCTGGTATTAAATAGCTGACTAGTCCTGAAAAATAGATACAGTTTTTCAGTGATTAAAAATACATAATTTTATGCAGTAGTAGCCGAGAGGTTTCTACTGCTTTTTGTTTTATAAGTTTTGTAATTCATATTTGATTTGAGATGCATTTGATTGGGAGTTAGCATATGATTAGACCAATGTGGTCTGTCATTGTTGTAGATATTGATTGCTTCCTCTACAATTTGCTTCATCAAAGTTAGATCTAAATGATAGGTATCAATCATGAACTCTTGTTTCAGAATACCGTTTATACGTTCAGCAATGGCGTTTTCATAAGGATCAGAGTTTTCTGTCATACTGCACTTAATCTTGTATTTGTTTAGATAATATTGATACTCGTCTGAACAATATTGGATACCTCTGTCGGAATGATGGATTAATGATTCCTTTATTTTTCTTTGTTTTTGAGCCATTTTCAATGCTTTTACAACATGACTTGTACACATTGTGCTTGAGATTTCAAAGCCTACTATCTTCTTAGAATATACATCTGTAATCAAACTTAGATAACAAGGTTTTTCTCGCTTTCCGATGTAAGTGATGTCACTCACCCAAACTTGATTGGGACGATAAATATTCATTTCTTTAATAATATTAGGATATTTTTTAAATCGATGATGTGACATGGTCGTGGTACGATAACTCCGTTTTGGAATAATTAATAAGTGATTGGCTCGTAAAATATCAAAAAACTTGTCTCTGCCAACTTTTAATACCTGTAGCTCTTGGACCAATAAATGATAGAGTTTCCGTGTACCAATTCTTGGCTGAACAGCGCGTAGTTCCTGGACTAAGCTCACAACTTTACTCGCTATATTTTGACTTCTTTTAGTTCGTCTGATTCTTCGATAATACACTTGCCTACTTAACCCGAACAACCCACAAGTAAAACTTAGGCTTTTTTGTTTTTCTTGTCGGAAACAATCGATTGTGCGGGTTTGAAGTTTTTTCTTACGTCTATTTTATATTCTTGTTCGGCAATATCGATCATCATATCAAAGATAATCGCTTTGGAATCAGCAATGTAATTCTGTCGCTCAAGCTGCGCTTTCTGCTTCTCCAACAATTTGATTTTGGCTTCTAATTCTAAAATGCGTTGTTCTGGTGACTTTGCCATACTGGATGGTATTTGATTCTCCCAATCAAAGTTACCATATTTTTTCAACCAGTTACGAATTGTGCTATCTCCTTGGATACCATACTTTCTTTGTGCTTGTGTGCTTGTCAATTCTCCGGATTCAACTTCTCTGACAACATTCAGTTTGAAGCTTAAAGTGTAATCACGCTGCGTACGTTTTACATAATTGGATATTTCTTTCATAACGATTCTTTTTATGTATCGCTATTTCAGGACGAGACAAGCTATCAAATAAAAAAGGAACTCGCATAACGAGTTCCTTTTTTATTTGATAGCTTCCGTTCGAAATACGATAGCTAAATACTATTTCTATTTTTCGAGTAGATTTACTTTTCTCTCAACAGACACATTGTCTCCAGTGATGGCATTTCCATCTTTATCAATCAATGTAAGTTTAACGGTTGCTTCGCCTTTTGGAAGGTTAAGAATTTCGTATGGTGTCCATTGATCTAAAATAAACTCTTGACCGTTTATGTCTGCCTTTACTTTATTTCCATCAGCAGAAAGGGTTGTATTGCTGATAAAGAAGTCTAATAATAACACATTCGTCTCTTCACCCTTGTAGTCGCCTTTAGGACGGCTGTAGAACAATGAAGGTTCTTTTGGTGTAGGTTCTTCCGTTAATTTAGCATCTGCTCCGATTTTGAACTTAAGTAATTTTGAAGCGTCAGCTGTTTTAATTGATTCATGGAAAGAACGTGATAGGAATGACAATAAATAATGTTCTGAGTTTACTGGTACAGTGAACGTATGCTCCGGTTTGTATAAAGCCACGTATGGTTTATTATCCAAAATGAAGTGTATATGCTGCCCGTCATGGGAGTTTGCCATGTGGTGGGAGTGTTCGGTCTGCTCAGTAAGTTTGAAGTTCTGTACGTCGTATTTTACGGTAATTTTAGCAGAGTCGGTTCCTAGTTTCTCAGATGTTATCGATGCTACTTTTAAAGTTGCTCCAGGAAAATCTTTAGCATGCGCAAGTGGACTCACGGCAATGGCACCTACAGAGTCAGCCAAAGCAGTCGAATCTTTTACTTCTCCATCTTTATTTTTGGTGGATTTGTTATCGCAAGATGCAAGAATAGCTGTCGCGGCTAACAATGCAAATACTGTTTTCATAGTTCTCATATTAAATTATTTAGTCGATAAATGTATATTATTATAGAACAAGTATAATCAATAAAAGTTTTTTATTTATTGATAAACAACATCTATTGATTCTTTAATCATTAATAATGTATGTGTTAGGTCTTCCTGCGTGTGTGCTGCTGATATAAAACCTACTTCATAGCCCGAAGGACCGAAGTAGATTCCACGATTCAATAGTTCTCTATGCATTTTCTTGTAGAATTCCATGGACGCAGGATCAATTTGATCAGCGCGCTGAATTTTTTCTTGATCTGTAAATGCAAACCAAAAGATTGAACCGATTGTGAATATTTTGATTTGATAATTGCGCTCGGCAATAAAGCTACGTAGTTCATCGACGAATGCTCCTGTTGTCTGTTCTAGCTTTTCATAGAAACCTTCTTTTGCTAAGATGGATAGCGCAGCAATGCCTGCAGCCATAGCTACTGGATTGCCAGCTAATGTCCCAGCTTGATATACTGCTCCGTCTGGTGAGATACATGACATTAATTCTCTTGAAGCACCATAAGCACCGACTGGCATCCCACCCCCGATAATTTTACCATAGGTTAGGATATCCGGTTGAATATCGTAGTATTTTGAAGCACCTTCGAAACCTAAACGGAAGCCTGTAATTACTTCGTCGAATATTAAAAGGGATCCATTTTGCTTTGTAATTTCGCGTAGGAATTGAATGTAATCTTTGTCTTGAATAAGTAGTCCATTATTCGCTGGAACTCCCTCAATAATTACGGCAGCAATTTGGTCTTTGAAATCTTTGAAGACTTGTTCTAAAGCTTCTTTATCATTCAAAGCAATGACAATTGTTTCGTCTGCAAATGCTTTAGGAACGCCGGCTGAAGAAGTCTCTCCAAAGGTTACTAGTCCAGACCCAGCTTTTACTAATAAAGAATCGGAGTGTCCATGGTAACAGCCTTCAAATTTGACAATCTTATCGCGTTTGGTATAACCTCTTGCTAAGCGAATAGCTGACATAACAGCTTCCGTACCTGAACTTACAAATCGAATTTTCTCAATTTTGCTGTTATTCTTTAAGATTAATTCCGCAAGGTCATTCTCTAACGCTGTCGGTGCTCCGAAGCTTAGGCCCTTTCCCAATTGGTTTTGTACAGCTTCTCGTATTTCTTCGTTGTTGTGTCCTAAGATCAATGGACCCCAAGAACAACAATAGTCAATAAATTCATTTCCATCTGCATCCCATAGACGGGCTTTATCGCCTCGTTCAATAAACAAAGGAGTACCATATACCGATTTAAATGCGCGAACAGGAGAGTTTACGCCTCCAGGGAAATATTGCTTAGCTTTCTCAAATAACTCGGCCGACTTCTCACGTGAAATATCTGAAACAGTTGTTGTCATTGTATTCAATTTTTTGTTAAGTAGACAAATATACTTAAATACTATTTAGTAGTTAAAATATAGATGGATGGTCAGGAAAAAGGAGGAGATTTAAGTTGTTTTTTTACATAAAATAAGAAGGCCACCATATTGGCGGCCTTCTTTAAAACAATGTTAGACAATAAGTCTAAATACTTTGTACTATTAGTTCAGTAAAGGAGGATTATTTTCCTTCTTTTAAAACTTTAGTTACTAATTCAGCTGCTTCTTTTAACAAGATTGCTGAGTATACTTTTAAACCTGATTCATCGATAAGGTCTTTCGCTTCTTTAGCGTTTGTACCTTGTAAACGAACGATGATCGGCACTGGAATATTTCCGATTTCATTGTAAGCATCAATCACACCTTGAGCAACACGGTCACAACGAACGATACCACCGAAGATATTGATTAAGATTGCTTTTACGTTAGGGTCTTTTAAGATAATATTGAAACCAGCTTTCACTGTTTCAGCATTAGCAGTACCACCAACATCTAAGAAGTTTGCAGGTTCACCACCCGCGATTTTGATGATGTCCATAGTTGCCATCGCAAGACCAGCACCATTTACCATACATCCTACGTTTCCATCTAATTTAACGTAGTTTAAGTTTGATTCACCAGCTTCAACTTCTGTAGGATCTTCTTCAGTAACGTCGCGTAATGCAGCGATATCTGCATGACGGTATAAAGCATTCTCATCTAAGTTTACTTTAGCGTCTACTGCTAAGATTTTATCGTCAGAAGTTTTTAATACTGGGTTGATTTCAAACATGGAAGCATCGATAGAATCGTATGCTTTATATAAAGCGGCAACAAATTTCACCATGTCTTTGTGAGCTGCGCCTGATAATCCTAAGTTGAATGCAATTTTACGAGCTTGGAAGCCTTGTAAACCTACTTTAGGATCAATTTCTTCTTTGAAAATTAAATGTGGAGTTTTTTCAGCGACTTCCTCAATGTCCATACCACCTTCTGTTGAGTACATAATGATGTTGCGACCAGTAGCACGGTCTAACAATACAGACACATAGAATTCTTTAGTTTCACTCTCACCAGGGTAGTAAACATCCTGAGCGACTAAAACTTTATTAACTTTTTTACCTTCTGGACCAGTCTGCGGAGTTACTAATTGCATACCGATGATGTCAGTAGAACGTTGTAATACTTCATCTAGGTTTTTAGCTAATTTCACACCACCACCTTTACCACGGCCACCCGCATGGATTTGTGCTTTGACCACAACCCAATCCGAGTTGAATTCTTCTTTCATTCTTTTCGCAGCCTCAACAGCTTGCTCTGGGGTTTCAGCAACAATACCTTCTTGTACTCTTACTCCGAAACTCTTAAGTATTTCTTTTCCTTGATATTCGTGAATGTTCATTGATAAAAAAATTTGATGTAAAAATAGCGTATTTATTCGGAAGGGACAAGATATTATTTTGACAAAATGTCTATTTCTCAAGTAAGTTTACCCTTTACCGAAAGTGAGCTGCTATTTTTTTTACTATTTTCGCATTATGATCTTAAATGCCAATAATATTTTTAAATCATACGGCGATCTTCCTATACTAAAGGGTGTGAGCGTATCGGTTAATAAGGGTGAAATTGTTTCTGTTGTCGGAGCTTCTGGCGCGGGAAAGAGTACCCTTTTACATATCATGGGGACCTTGGATAAACCGGATAAGGGCACTTTAATGATAGAAGGGACAGATGTTTTTGCATTAGGCGAAAAGGGACTCAGTGATTTTAGAAATAAGCATATTGGATTTGTATTTCAATTTCATCATCTCTTGCCAGAATTTACGGCATTAGAGAATGTATGTATTCCAGCTTATATTGCTGGTCTAGATAAAAAACAAGCAGAACAACGCGGAATGGAGCTCTTATCGGTTTTAGGGGTTGCTCATCGCGCCAAGCATAAACCATCAGCCATGTCAGGTGGTGAACAACAGCGAGTATCTGTTGCTCGAGCATTAATTAATGAGCCAACCATTGTTTTAGCCGATGAACCCTCAGGTAATCTCGATTCCGAAAATGCAGCCTCGTTACATCAATTGTTTTTTGATCTTCGCGACAAGATGCAACAGACCTTTGTAATTGTTACTCACAATGAAGAATTAGCGCGCATTTCTGATCGTACCATCCATATGCGTGATGGACTAATTTATTAATATGAAGAAGATCTTAATTACCTACGGAACGCGTCCATTAGCTCAACGCGTTGCAAAGTCGCTTGGCGATAAATTTGAAGTGATGTTTGCTACCTCAGAATCGGTGCCATCTGTATTAATGCAGCAGTATTATGCAATCCCAAATGCTGCGAACCCAACATTTTCCCATGAGTTGCTAAAGCTATGTTTGGATAATCAGATTGACTATCTTCTTCCATTAGGATTTAAAGAACTAGAATCTTTATCTGAAGCAAAGTTGCTTTTCGAAGAGTATGATATATTGTTGATCGGACCTGATGCAGAAGAGTTGAAGCAAATTTTTGTCCTATCAAACCCTAATAAAGATTTGGAATATATGGTAGTTGATCGAGGCGTTAATTTGATCGACGGACAAGCAGTTGAATTAAATGGCTCCGGCCTCATCGTATTTTCGGATGAGGGTGAGGAGTATGCCCTTTGTACAATCTAAATAAGAAAATGAAAATTTCTGAATTCCCAAGAGACAAGAAAGTTTATTTATTTGAACTGGATAATGTTTTATATCCAAAGCAAGATTTCTTGTTACAAGTATATTATCTATTTGCTCAATTTTTAGAATTTACTGAAGCAAGGCCAATATCTGCAGAAATGGTCTCTTTTATGAAAGAAACGTTGGTTGAAAAAGGAGAGGATGCGGTTTTTGATGAGACGCTTACTCAGTTTAATTTGAAAGCGGAATACCGTGAAAACTTTGAACGTTTGCAGGTTAATGGGCATTTACCTTTAAAGCTATTCCTTTTTGATGAGATAAAAACTCTTTTCAAAGAGCTTTCTACAGTTGATGTGCAGATTGCGGTATTAACTAAGGGTAACCCTGCATTACAGTTAAACAAATTGCGTCATATCGACTGGGAAGGTTACGATAGGAAACTGAAAGTTTATTTTGTTGATGAGTTAGCATTCCGAAATATTGAGCCGTTTACTTATATTGCTTCAGAAAACAATGTAAATGTGGAAGATTTACATTTTACGAAAACCAAATTGACTAAATAGAATATGAAAACGAGAATTTTCCTTGCCTTCTGCGTATGTGCTTTTGCATTTACATCCTGTAAGAAAGACAAAAGTCCAGATCCGACGGTTGAAAAAGAAACACTACTTCGCGACTCCACATATTATTATTCCATACTCCTTTCGCTTTGGACAGATCAAATTCCAGAACCGAAGATGAAAAATAATGATGAAATAGATTTGAGAGCGTTTACAGGCAATCTCTCGACAGCTGAGGATGTTTTAAAGAAAGTAAAGACCTATACTACGCTAGACCGCTTTAGTTTTATTGACCGAGCAGGTGTTGTCGGTGAAGAAATCGGCGAAGGGATTCATAAAGAGTTTGGTCTTGTTCCTGACTATTTCTCTCCGGATCAAACTGCTCAAAATGCGAAATTATACATTAAGTTGGTACAGAAGAATTCGCCAGCAGAGGCTGCTGGTATTGTGCGTGGGATGGAAGTCTTAGCGATTGATGGTAATACTAAAATTGATTATATCAGTCAGAGTGAAAAAGATTTTGATTTGGTGAACAAATTATTCGGAGGGCCAGAGAAGATTAGTGTCCAAGTGAAGCATCCAGTTAGTTCTCAGGTAACTACGGTGAGTTTAAGCGCAGGATCATATAATATACAACCGATTTTAGCGAATAAGGTGATTGAGCGATCAGGGAAGAAGATTGGATACTTAGCTTATACTTCATTTGTTGAAGTACTTTCAAAAAGTGGAGTTACGGGTTATCATACGGCACTGAATCAGGCGGTGAAGACATTAGAATCACAAGGAATTAATGAATTGGTAGTTGATTTACGCTATAATGGAGGCGGTTCGACTAATGCTGCTGAGTTATTGATTAATTTATTGGCTCCTACCAACGTTGGAAAGGGTACAATGTATAGCTATAAAATTAATCAGTACCTGAAAGGATGGGGATGGGATGACGAGAATGATCCAGAGGCTCCATTCAAGTCTGTCAAATTTAATAAGACCAATAGTCTTAATTTATCGAAGATCTATTTCATAGTAACGAAGAGCACGGCATCAGCAAGTGAGCTTTTGATGAACTCGCTGAAGCCACATATGCAGGTGGAGATCATCAGTGAGAATAACACCGGTTCTTATGGAAAGCCAGTTGGATTCTTTGGACTTCCTGTAGTTGATGAATATGCTGATTTATATATTACATCATTTCAGACTCTGAATAGCGCTGGCCAGGGTGATTACTTTAATGGCTTAGTTGGCACTAAGAAAAACTCTTATGATGATGTGAGCAAGCAATTGGGTGATCCCACAGAGCGAATGTTTGCTGATGCGATTTATCATATTGTAAATAACAACTACCAATCGGCTTCGGCATCAACAAGAAGAACAAGTTCTGGACAGATTATCAGACCAAAGACTTTCAATATGCCTGTTAAAAGCAATATAGAAATGGGGATGTTTAAGTTTTCACATGACAAGGAAGTTCCACAGATAAAATAATTTATTGGGGTATTAATCTTTTTTGACTAGGAATGGTCTGAATTTTGGTAAGTTTAATTCGTGGATTTTACCAAACTGAGAAACAATAGCATTCCTCGCATGAAAAGATTACTACCCCTATTTGCTTTGCTAATCTTATTTAGCTGCAAAAAAGATATAACAAAAATTACTTCTCCGCCAAAGCCGGAGCCCCCTGTTGCCTCAAGAACAGATGATCAAAAACTGAAAGACAGCGTTTATTACTATTATAAAGAGCAGTCTTATTGGACCGAATCGATAGGGACTTACGATCCCATTTTCTCCTTTACAGATAAATACAATTCTTATGATAATGTGTTGACTGCTTTAATGCAGCAAACGCCTGTACATGCTGGTTACAATGGACCGATTGACCGCTTCTCAAGGATTGAAGATATTAGTTCTGAAAGTTCAAGTCGTGCGAAGCGCGCTGACCTAGCGGATGGCTATGGTATTTATTTAACTTTTGTACGCGTTAATGGTACAGTATACTTATATGCTTACTTTATTGAAGGCGGGTCGCCAGCAGAAAGTAAAGGTATGCGTCGAGGAGATCGGATTATTGAAGTTAATGGCAATACCGACATGAGCGAAAACAATACAGATTTCATTCAGGCCGCACTGGACGGTTCGAAATTGAAATTGAAAGTCTTGCGCGATGCTAAGGAAGTAACAGTACCAGAAATGACTTACACAAGCTACGATATTAATCCGGTAACAAAAGACTCCGTACTAACGGTGAATGGCAAGAAATACGGATACCTAGCTTTATCATCCTTTGAAGAAATGACAGACGATGGCGGAAATAGCACTGCCATGTTGAACGATATCGATCAAGCGTTTTCAAATTTTGAGAACAACAATGTAAGTGAGCTAATTCTTGACTTTCGCGTCAACACAGGCGGATATGTGAGTACAGCCATTTATTTAGCGGATAAAATCATAAACAGTAGCGGAAACAACAAGTTGATGCTATCCTATGATATGAACAAGAATATGCAAAAGTATAAGACGGGTAGGGGAGCGCAATTTGCAGATGTTATGTTTTCGAAGAGAACACAAAATCTAGAAGTCAAAAAAGTCGTTTTCTTGGTCACTGATTATACAGCCTCGGCTGCCGAAATTGTTATTAGTGTGTTGAAACCGTATATGGATGTGAAGCTTGTTGCTGAAAAGTCTGCAACGTACGGGAAGCCGGTTGGCTTTTTCCGTCAGGATATTATGGATAAAATTGGCCTGTGGGCTGCATCTTTTAAAATAATCAACGCCTCTGGCTATTCTGATTATTGGGATGGAATACCTGCAGATATTCGGAATGTCACTGATAATGTAACCCTTGATTTCGGTAATACGAAAGAAAACATGATTGCAGCGGCCCTAAATTATTTGTCTACGGGTTCTTTAACGGCGAGTGCGAGAGTGGCTAGATCATCAACAAACTTGAATTCATCATTCAATACGCCGCTCAAAAGAATTAATAACTTGCGTGAACGGGATTTAATAAAGAATTAAAACTTCGTTATTAAATTATTAACTTTACCCCATGGCAGGAAATAAACCGACCACAATAAAAGAAATCGCACGAAAACTGAAGATCTCACCTTCAACGGTATCAAGAGCGTTAAATGACCATCCTAGTATCGGTTTGGTAACGACTATGCGTGTTAAGAAAATGGCCGAAGAGATGTCTTACGAGCCAAATCAAACCGCTATCTTCTTTAAACAACGTAAAACCTTTACTATTGGGGTAATATTATCCAAATTGTCCGAACCCTTTTTCTCTGAAGCAATTTCTGTCATTGAACACGTCGCAGAGGAGAAGAAATATACTGTTCTTTTAGGACAGTCATTAGATGACGAGCAACGCGAATTAAACATTGTGCAAACCTTTAAGAAGCATCGTGTCGATGGTATCTTAGTCTCTCTAGGGAAAAATACAGGAGATACAGATTTTATGTCTGTGTTAGCAAAGACGGAAATTCCGGTTGTCTTCTTTGACTGTGTGCCAGATTTACCGAATGTGCATAAAGTATATTGTGATCTTTCTTCAGGAATGGAAGAGGCTATCAGTGCTTTCTTCGAACGTGGACATCATAAGATAGCACTTATCAACGGGCCTGAATCTTTATTAGCAAGTAAAGACCGTACGGTTGCTTACAAAGAAGCCTTAGCTAAATACAATATTCCATTCGACAGTAACTACATCGTGAACACGGATTTGACAGAGCAAGGAAATGAGGATGCAATGGAGAAATTATGTTCATTAGCCGACCGACCGTCTGCTGTCGTGTCCTTTAACGACTTCGTAACATTAGATCTTATTCGTTATGCAAAGCTACGCGGTATCGTACTCAATCAAGATATGTATTTTATAAGCTATGCAAACTATCCGCTCTGGAAATATATGGATAATCCTCCGATGGGTAGTATCGAGCAATATCCCGAACAACAAGCGCAACGTGCTGCCGAGATATTATTCGATTGTATAGATAAGAAAGAATACGTAGAGACTCCTCAAGAAGTTGTATTCCCTTCAAAATTAGTATTGAAATAGATTAAGCAATTTGAATACTGTATGTGATATCTACACCTCCTGCGGCTAGCATATCATGTACAGAGCAATACTTTTTAACGGCAAGTTCAGCTGCTTTTTGTGCTTTTACTTCATCAATATTTCCTTTCAACTTGAATGTGATATGAATCTTAGTGAAAATATTAGGAATCTCATCACGTCTTTGTCCCTCGACTTCGACTTGAATATCTTCAATTTCTTGACGTTGTTTTTCTAAAATGCTGGATAAGTCAAATACGCTGCATGAGCCTAATGCAATTAGTACCAATTCCATAGGTCGTACGCCTTTTCCCTCGCCACCAATCGATTCTGGACCGTCTATATTTACTTTCACGCTTGAAGAAGCGGCTGATGCTTCAAAATGTACCGCTTTATTTTTCCGGTTTAATTCTATTTTCATTACTTATATAATTGTCTAATTCAAAAATAGCTATTTTCTGTAGGATTATCTCATGCTTGCCGCGCTATTGACCCTGATTTGACGGAGGAACGAAAATTCTATGCGATCTCAAAAAAACGCAGTATTTCTATCTATTTTCTACTCTAATTTCCTTTATAACAAGATTTTGACAGAAAAGCAATCGGTTGTGTAAATAGGACAAACGTTTGCATTATGAAATCATTTTTGTTTCTTCAAAATTCGTTATATCATTGTATTAGGAGTTACGCATATAACTCCTGAACCAAATTATACCGTTCATTAATTTGATAGTATTTTCAATTTGACTGTTTAGTTTGTTTTAAAATAGGTGATTTATAGGGGGATTTCTATATCCCCCTTTATTATGTAAACCGAAGATTTTGTAACTTAGATCTTATTAAAATATTTACCATGAATAATTCGCGTAGAGATTTCTTGAAGAAGGCTGGATTGTTATCGAGTGTTGCGATCACATTGCCGTCTTTGCAAAACGAAGTATTTGCTTCCCAAAACTTCAATATGTCGGGCTTTGCTGCTCCGAAGATTGATAAAGTTAAGGTGGCAATAATTGGGTTAGGAATGCGTGGTCCCGGAGCTGTGGATCGTATTTCATATATTGAAGGAGCAGAAATTGTTGCGCTATGTGATCGACATGCTGACCGTGTGACTAAAGCACAAACTATCCTTACAAAAAAAGGTCTTAAAGAAGCTAAATCTTATTCGGGCGAAGATGGTTGGAAAACCATGTTGAAAAACGAAGAGTTAGATTTAGTGTATATCTGTACACCATGGCAGTACCATGCGCCAATGGCGATTGAAGCCATGAAATCAGGTGCTCACGCAGCAACAGAAGTGCCAATCGGATTAACGATTTCGGAAATCTGGGAAGTTGTAAAAACTTCAGAGGCTACTAAAAAGCATTGTATGATGTTGGAAAACTGTTGTTATGACTTCTTCGAAATGTTAACACTAAATATGGCTCGTCAGGGTATGTTTGGTGAATTAGTGCATGCTGAAGGAGCGTATATTCACGATTTATTGGACTTAAACTTCAATAAAAATGGATACGACAACATGTGGAGATTGCGTGAAAACATTAAGATGAATGGTAACTTATACCCTACACACGGTATCGGCCCAATTGCTCAATGTTTGAATATCAACTGTGGTGATAAAATGAATCACCTAGTAGCAATGCAATCAAACGATTTTATGATGGGTGATAAGGCTCGTGAATTAGCGGGTAAAGACTCATTCTTCCAAGAGTTTGTTGGTAAACGTTATAGAGGTAACATGGATACTACATTGATCAAGACTGAAAAAGGAAAGACAATGATGATTCAACATGATGTAACTTCTCCGCGTCCTTATTCACGTATTCACTTATTGAGTGGTACGAAAGGATTCGCACAGAAATATCCGAAAGAAGGAATTGCATTTGGACATAGTTATATCAAACCAGAGGAATTGAAAGCACTATATGAAAAATACACACCTGAATTGGTGAAATTCATTGGTGAACAAGCGAAAGAAGTTGGTGGACATGGTGGTATGGACTTTATGATGGACTGGAGAATGATTGACTGTCTACGTAACGGCTTGCCATTAGATCAAACAGTATATGATGGCGCTTCTTGGAGTGCAGTCGTTCCTTTAAGTGTGGATTCAGTTGCTAAGAATAGCAGAACTGTTGATATCCCAGACTTTACTCGTGGTAACTGGAAAACAAATAAACCACATGACATGACTTTAAACGGTGGCGGTAATACTGGTATCCGTGCGAAGGTAGAAACTAAGAAAGATGTTCAATTGAACGTTCAATAGGGTATAAGTTAAACCCATATTTTCAAGAAGGAGCCTCCCGCAATGGAGGCTCTTTTTTTTACTGTCCTGTGAAGAGCATTGTATTTAATGAGGCAACTTATCATACAATGTTAATTCGCAGTAGATGAAATTAAAACTACTAAAATGGTAGACTATTTCTTTGCAATATCAAAAAGCCTCTTATATTTGTAGGAGTAACGTTCAAAATTCAATATACATGCGCTTTCCAGTATCCCTTTTATTTCCGACTTTATTTATCGTTTCTGTCGCTCATGCACAGCAGGCAACTATCGTCGACTCTTCAGCAATGGTTTGTCATGCAGAGGCCGTTCCGTCGAGAGCATCGGCTATCAAACAGGCGATTATTAAGGAAAAAGGGCTTGATACCGTGAAGATGGTGTTAATAGAAGGAGGGAAGTTCAAGATGGGTTCAGGCAAATTCCAAGATGCAAGTCCTATACATGAAGTTAGCTTGAATTCTTACTATATGGATGAGCATGAAGTTACCAACGCGCAGTATGCCGTATTTGTAGAAGCAACAGGATACGTTACTGTGGCAGAACGACCGCTTGATCCAAAAGACTTTCCTGGCGTCGATCCTAAAGTCCTTGTGGCCGGATCTGCGGTATTTAAAGCTCCAAATCAAGTGCAGGGAATGCAGAATCATTTACAATGGTGGGATTATATTCCGGGAGCAAATTGGAGGCATCCTGAAGGCCCAGAGAGTACTATTGAAGGTAAAGAGAATCATCCAGTCACTCAACTTGCCTACGAAGACGCTGAAGCTTATGCAAAGTGGGCGGGTAAGCGTTTGCCTACCGAAGCAGAATGGGAGTATGCGGCAAAGGAAGGTCGACATACGGATGAAACGTATTACTGGGGTAATGACAAGACACCGCATGGGGAATGGATGGCAAACATCTTTCAAGGAGCTTTCCCAACCCACAACAGCAAAGAGGATGGGTTTGAAACCACCGCTCCTGTAAAGTCTTTTCCAGTCAACAGATATGGCTTATTTGATATGGAGGGTAATGTGTGGGAATGGTGTTCAGATTTTTACCGTCCGGATTATTATCAGAATAGCCCAACAGATAACCCCAAGGGACCTGCAGACTCTTTTGATCCACAAGAACCTGGAGCTGTAAAACGTGTTCAACGAGGGGGCTCATTTTTATGCAATGATCAATATTGCGAACGGTATAAAGCAGGAAGTAGAGGAAAGGGAGAAGTTAACTCACCAACTAATAATGTCGGGTTTAGGTGTGTTAAGGATATTTAGGAATATTTTTTAAATCTAAATACAAGAACTCGCAAGTCGAGTTTTTTTTATGGCTTGTTAGTTTCATTTCAGATAAACTCAAACATCCATCTTCAAAATTGGTACAACTATTTGGTGTCACACCGCAAGGTTGAGCGGCTCAATTTACTAGCATTCAGCCTTAACGAAAAAAACCTGCATTTCTGCAGGTTTTTTCTCTAATAATATAATGTCTCCGAACTTGTATCCCTATTGGGCATTCAAGAACATTGATTTTTGGCTATATAGCTCTCTGAAGTGAGGATCATTAAGATCTTTGATGAATCGGATTGCTTCACCTGTTGATTTCATTTCAGGGCCTAATTGCTTATCTACTTCTGGGAACTTCGAGAACGAGAACACAGGCTCTTTAATCGCGTATCCTTTTAACTTACGAACAATAGTGAAGTCTTTCAACTTGTTTGCTCCAAGCATAACTTTTGTAGCGATATTAATATAAGGCACATCGTATGCTTTAGCGATGAAAGGAACAGTCCGTGATGCACGAGGATTGGCTTCGATTACAAACACATTCTCGTCTTTAATCGCAAATTGAATGTTTAATAAACCTCTTACGTTCAAAGCTTTCGCTAATTTAATCGAATATTCTTCCATTTTTTGTTGTACCGCCTCAGAAAGACTGAATGGAGGAAGTACTGCAGACGAGTCACCCGAGTGAATACCTGCAGGTTCGATATGTTCCATCATACCGATAATGTGCACATCTTCACCGTCGCTTATTGAATCTGATTCTGCTTCCTCAGCTCTATCTAAGAAATGGTCAATTAAGATATGGTTACCAGGAAGGTTCTTCAATAGGTTTACCACAGCTTTTTCTAAATCCTCATCGTTGATAACGATACTCATGCCTTGACCTCCTAGTACGTATGAAGGACGAACAAGTACAGGGTAACCGACTTCTTTAGCAACAACTAATGCCTCTTCAGCTGAAGTCGCTACACCATATTTAGGGTAAGGAATGTCTAAATCTTTCAATAAGTCTGAGAAACGACCGCGATCTTCTGCTAAGTCCATGTTCTCAAAAGAAGTACCGATGATTTTAACACCCAATGCTTCTAAGCGTTCCGCCATTTTTAATGCAGTCTGTCCACCTAATTGAACGATAACACCCTCAGGTTTTTCTAATTCAATGATTTCGCGAACATGTTCCCAAAATACAGGCTCGAAATATAACTTATCTGCCATGTTAAAGTCGGTAGAAACAGTTTCAGGGTTACAGTTAACCATGATTGCTTCGTATCCACATTCTTTTGCAGCTAATAAACCATGTACACAAGAATAATCGAATTCGATACCTTGACCGATGCGGTTAGGACCCGAACCTAAAACGATGATTTTCTTACGATCAGAAGCTATAGATTCATTTTCTTCTTCGAAAGTTGAATAATAGTATGGTGTATGTGCAGGGAATTCCGCAGCACAAGTATCAACCATCTTATACACGCGGTTAATACCTAATTCTTTACGACGGGCATATACTTCGTCTTCGGTTACATTGGATAATAACCAAGCGATTTGATAGTCAGAATAACCTTTTTGTTTCAAGGTCATAAAGAAGTCGCGAGGGATATTATTCAATTGATAACGGCGTAATTCATTTTCAAGGTAAACTAATTCTTGAATTTGAACTAGGAACCATTTGTCGATTAATGTTGCTTTACGGATGGATTCCAATGGAACTCCCAATTCGAAAGCGTCTTTAATATGGAAAAGACGATCTGCACTTGGATGCTCCAAGCTATGCATAATCTCTTCTAAGTTTCTAGATTGGCGACCATCTGCACCTAAGCCGGCGCGTCCAGTTTCTAATGATTGTGCGGCCTTTTGAAGCGCTTCGATAAAGGTACGACCGATAGACATAACCTCACCAACAGCTTTCATTTGTAAGCCTAGTTCTTTATTAGCGCCTTTGAATTTGTCAAAGTTAAAACGAGGAACTTTAACAATTACATAATCCAACGTCGGCTCAAAATATGCGGAAGTTGTTTTTGTAATTTGATTCTGAAGCTCATCTAAGTTGTAACCGATTGCTAATTTGGCTGCAATCTTTGCGATAGGATAACCTGTTGCTTTTGATGCAAGTGCTGATGAACGCGATACACGAGGGTTGATCTCAATTGCAATGATTTCTTCATTTTCTGGATTTACAGAAAACTGAACGTTACAACCACCTGCAAATGTACCGATCGAGCGCATCATCTTAATTGCTTGATTACGCATGTCTTGGTAACATTTGTCAGATAACGTCATGCCCGGTGCTACAGTGATTGAGTCACCTGTGTGGATACCCATAGGGTCAAAGTTCTCGATGGTACAGATGATAATCACGTTATCATTTGTGTCACGTAATAACTCTAACTCAAATTCTTTCCAGCCTAAAACGGCTTGCTCAACCAATACTTCGTGTGTTGGAGAAGCATGTAATCCACGATTTAAAGCGGCATCAAATTCTTCTTTCTTATGAACGAAACCACCTCCGGTTCCTGCTAATGTGTAAGAAGGACGAATAACCAATGGGAAACCAATGATTTGAGCAGCTTCTTTACCTTCTAAGAAAGAGTTCGCTATTTTTGAAGTAGCGACACCTACGCCAATGTCAACCATTAATTGACGGAATTCCTCGCGGTTTTCTGTCTTTTCAATAGCAGCAACGTCAACTCCGATAACTTTCACATTATATTTTTCCCATAGACCACGATTTGAAGCTTCAATACAAAGGTTCAAAGCGGTCTGTCCACCCATCGTTGGAAGAACAGCGTCGATTTGATTTTCTTGTAAAATTTGCTCAATGCTTTCGCAAGTTAATGGAAGTAGATAAACATGATCAGCTACAACGTTATCAGTCATAATCGTTGCAGGATTTGAGTTGATGATGGAAACTGAAATACCCTCTTCTTTTAAAGATAAGGCTGCTTGAGATCCTGAATAATCAAATTCACAAGCTTGACCGATGACAATTGGTCCAGATCCAATGATTAATACCGAATTAATGGAGGTGTTTCTAGGCATTATTATTTATTTCAATTGTTAAATACACAAACTGTTGCCGACAAAACAGACAAGAAAATGTCTGATAAAAAGAGGGAATTCCGACTGCTTTGTCGGAGTGCAAAGTTACATTTTTTATTTTAATAATGAATGAATAAATGTAGAGAATTTTACAATTTATCGACTGCTGACTTCGACAAGGCTTCACTTCGGTTTTTTCAATGATTCTTTGTATCAACACTAAATTGCTCCTCAATTGAAAGCTTATCAAACTCCTATCAAACCCGATATGGAGCGCTCGAATAAGGGAGTTGAATTGGGTTTGAAAGGGATGTGAAAGGGATCTAAAGTGTACCAGCTCCTTGTTTTTTTTTAGAAGGGAATGCGCATGGATCGATGGGTATACAAAATGATATTATCTAAACAAAGTTGTTTAAGGAATAAATTAAATATGTTTACCTTTGTACTATGATTGAACTTCCGGTTATTCCAGCAAACCAAACCCAACGTAAGCCAGATTGGTTGCGTGTTAAGTTACCTGTGGGTAAAGAATATCGCCATGTTAGGGGCCTGGTTGACGAGCATAAATTACATACGATTTGCGAGAGTGGTAACTGTCCGAACATGGGTGAATGTTGGGGAGCGGGAACTGCTACGTTTATGATTCTAGGAAATATCTGTACACGTTCGTGTTCGTTTTGTGCGGTTTCTACTGGACGCCCATTAGCGGTTGATCTAGATGAGCCGAATCGTGTTGCGAACTCCGTGAAATTGATGCAAGTTAAGCACTGTGTCATCACTTCGGTCGATCGTGATGATTTGAAAGATGGAGGTTCAACAATTTGGGCAGAAACAATTTTAGCAATTCGCAAAGAAAGTCCAGAAACTACATTGGAAACTTTAATTCCAGATTTTAAGGGACAGTGGGATAATTTAGACCGTGTGATTGCTGTTCGTCCGGAAGTGGTTTCGCATAATATTGAAACGGTTCGCCGATTGACTAGAGAAGTTCGTATTCAAGCGAAGTATGATCGCTCATTGGAGTGTTTGCGTAGAATTTCTGCTGCTGGTCTAAGAACAAAGTCTGGTATTATGCTAGGTTTTGGGGAGACCGAAGAAGATGTGGTGGAGACTATGCAGGATTTATACGATGCTGGCGTACACATTTTGACAATTGGTCAGTATTTGCAGCCGACTAAAGCGCATCACCCTGTTGTGGAATGGATTACTCCACAAACATTCGAGAGATATAAAGAAATTGGATTAAAGATGGGATTCAAATATGTTGAATCAGGACCGTTGGTTCGTTCATCTTACCATGCAGAGAAACATTTGTTTGATATGCAATAGCATAAAGAAAAGCCTTAGCGAAAGTTAAGGCTTTCTTGTTTTTATAAACTTGCATAGCTTGCCGAAGTTTTCTTATTTTAGGATAACCAATCCGACACATTATGAAACACTCTTTTTGGAAGCATGTTTTCTTACCTTTTATACTTTTAAGCTTTTCTATTCTTTTTGCCTTGGGTTTATTTTATGCAGTCTTCGCGCGAAGTGGAAATGCAAATTGGCCGTTTTGGGCAATGTGGCTAGTTCCACTCTTGTTCACGATCATCGGAATTTGGTTTCTCTGCGATCGGTTATTTAAATCACAATATTTAGGTAGTCCCTGGTTTAATTTTATTACCCCGGCTGTGTTCTGTTTATTTCTATCGTTAGGAATGATCTCGGTGTTTATGTTTATACCGCTGAGTAAAAGTATTCGGTATAATTTAGCAAAGGTGACGCGGCTTGAGTCGGTGAACAATATAAAACCCTATCAATCTATTGATTTCTTAGAACTCGATGACTGGCATGTCGATAGGATGCGGGTGATGCCTTTTTCTTATTTTGAATTTGCAGGAGGCTCGCGTATAGGCCAAGTCGAGTTAAATACACTTTTTGTTGTTCCCTTATTCTCGAAGAAAGATCCCTATCTGACAACGGCAAAGGCATGGATGGGCTTTAAGTATACGGACTATGTTTCTTTAATGGATGTAATTCGCGGAAACGAAGAAGACGCTGAAGAGCACTTACGTCGTTCTTATAGCCATTTTCAAAAGCGTGATATCGGTGACTTCGCCTACTTGGAGGCTCTTCCAAAGAATAAAGTTAGAGGGATGTTTCAACAGCTAGCGGCTGCGCATACTTTTTATACAAGTGCCTACGATAATGTTTTTATAGGGCAAGAGGTAGAACGGGATGTCCTATCGATGTATTACTTGAAATTTAGTGTTTTTCTATATTTAATTGTAGCATTGCCCATAGCGTTAATTGCCAGTGGAATACTTCTTTGGATACACAAAAGGAACGAACCATTAACCAAACTGTAAATACTGATTATTATTTCCTTTTGAATACGGATTCTCCGGCTACGAAAGTTTGTAGGGTTTTTATGTTGCGTAGTTTTTCGGGTGCAACCTGCATAATGTCTTCATCGAGCAATACGAAATCAGCATCTTTACCTTTTTCAATGCTTCCTCTCTTCTTTTCTTGAAAACAAGCATACGCTGCCCATATCGTCATGCCGCGAAGTGCTTGCTCTCGCGTTATTGCATTTTCAATTTGAAACCCGCCTTTTGGGAAATTGTTTTTATCAACACGCGCTACAGCTGCGTGGAAACCATACATAGGATTGTAATGTTCCACGGGGAAATCACTTCCTAAAGCTAGTAGGCCATACTGTTCTAGTAAATCTCGATAAGCATATGCACCCTTCATTCGATCGTGCCCTAGGCGGTCTTCTGCCCAATACATGTCAGAGGTTGCATGGGTAGGTTGAACAGATGGTATTATTGCAAATTGTTTAAATTTCTTGAAATCCTCGGGAGCAATAATTTGCGCATGTTCTATGCGCCATCTTCTGTCTTTTCCCTGCTTTAGATATTTTCCATAGGTATCTAAGATGAGGCGATTGGCAGAGTCGCCGATCGCATGCGTATTAACTTGAAAGTTGCTGTTGGCTAACTCTTTTATCAGTTTATCAAACTCCTCAGGACTCTGTAATAGAAATCCATTGGTCGGAGCATCATGATAGGGATGCAATAAACAAGCCCCACGGGAGCCTAAGGCACCATCGGCCATAAGCTTGAATGAACGAACTGTCAAACGTTCTGATTCGAATGTACCTGACCGTAAATAGTTTTTCACGCTCTTCGGATTAGCTGCAACCATGGCATAATTGCGAATCTGAAGCGAGTCTGCATTGTAAAAGACTTTTAAATAATCGATTTGTTGTTCTGTTAGGCCAGCGTCGACGATAGATGTTAGACCAACAGAAAAAAGGGAGTCTTGTGTACGTTGTAGCATTTTGACAAGAACATCTTTATGTTCTAAAGGGATATGTTCACTCACGAGTTTCATCGCGTTGTCAACTAATATACCGTCCAGTTTACCCTCTTCATTAGAAGATATAAGTCCGCCATCAACCATAAAAACACTATCAATCGATGCAGCAGCTAGCGCTTTACTGTTTACGAGGGCCGCGTGATAGTCAACACGAGATAGAAATATTGGGATTTCGGGGAAATATTTGTCTAGGGAATCCTTGGTTGGGAATTTTTTGTCGGGCCAAAGATTTTGATCCCAACCATTGCCAACAATCCATTTTTTTTCTGGATTTGCTGCAATGTATTTTCTAAGTCGATCAAGGAGGTCATCGTAAGATGCTGTTCCTAATAAATTTACTTCATCCATAGCATCTGCCAATAGAAAGAAGTGCCCATGAGAGTCGTAGAAGCCAGGGTAAATAAATTTACCTTGCGCGTCAATCTTCTCTTTTGCTGTGTATTTGTTTAATAAATCTTGAGAATTTCCACGATCGATGAATACACCGTTGTTAATAGCGATCGCTTCAACGGTTCGAAAAGAGGAGTCAACCGTATATACCTTCGCATTGTACACGATTAAGTCAATCTGTTGATTTGTCGTACACGAAAAAAAGGATAAAGTGCTTAGTAGAATCCAAATATAAAGGCCTGCCTTTCTCATAACTCTTGGTTGATGGTTAAAAGTACAAAGAAAAGTCTGTAAGAAGAAAAAGCTTCTTTTAATTTTAAAAGAAGCTTTTTCGGTATTCAAAATTCAAAATACAAGTATTGTTAGCAGTACTCGTCAAATGCTGCTGCTAAGTTATCAGCAATCATTTGCGCTGGACGGCCTTCAATCATGTGTCTTTCTATCATATGGACTAATTTTCCATCTTTAAATAATGCCATTGCTGGAGATGATGGAGGATAAGGCAACATATATTGACGTGCTTTATCTACCGCATCTTTTTCCATACCTGCAAATACAGTAACTAATTTATCAGGATGTTTTTCGTTTTTTACTGCTGCTTTTGCTGCTGGGCGCGCATTTGCTGCCGCACATCCACATACAGAATTTACTACCACAAATACAGTTCCCTCAGCAGGAATCGCTGCATCGACTTCTTCAACACTTTTTAATTCTTGGAATCCCGCGTCTACAAGTTCTTGACGCATTGGAGCTACTAGATATTCTGGGTACATTTCTTTACTTTTTTTAGTTTATGCAAATATAGGCTTAAAAGTGAGTTACGTCAAGCAAGGTTCCTCAAGTTAATGTCAATTTCTAAGGTATAATGCTATTGCATTTTGAATTGACTTGGCTATCAAGTAATTTTGTAGCGCAGAAACTAAATTAAAGATTATTTATGTCATCATTAGAAACTACCTACGTACCTTACAAAGTGAAAGATATCTCTTTAGCAGAATGGGGTCGTAAAGAAATAGAATTGGCAGAAGCAGAGATGCCAGGATTAATGAGCCTTCGTAAAGAGTTTGGCGCGTCTAAACCTTTAAAAGGAGCACGTATTGCTGGATGTTTGCACATGACCATTCAAACTGCTGTATTGATTGAAACGTTGGTTGAACTTGGTGCGGATGTATCATGGTCATCATGTAACATCTTCTCAACACAAGATCATGCTGCTGCTGCGATAGCTGCTGCAGGGATTCCAGTATATGCATGGAAGGGTATGAATGAAGAAGAATTCAACTGGTGTATTGAACAAACGTTGTTCTTTGGTGAAGATCGCCAACCATTGAATATGATTTTAGATGATGGTGGTGATTTGACGAATATGGTGTTTGATCAGTTCCCTGAATTGATTGAAGGTATCAAAGGTCTATCTGAAGAAACGACTACTGGTGTTCATCGCTTATATGAGCGTATGAAAAATGGTACGTTACACTTACCAGCAATCAATGTTAATGATTCTGTTACTAAATCAAAATTTGATAACAAGTACGGTTGTCGTGAATCATTAGTAGATGCTATTCGTCGCGCGACAGATTTAATGTTAGCCGGTAAGGTTGCTGTTGTTGCGGGTTATGGTGATGTTGGTAAGGGATCAGCAGAGTCATTACGTTCCGCCGGGGTACGTGTGATTGTTACTGAGATCGATCCAATCTGTGCTTTACAAGCAGCAATGGAAGGTTTTGAAGTAAAGAAAATGGCTGATGCTATCGTTGAAGCTAATATTGTTGTAACGACGACAGGTAATAAAGATATCGTTCGTCCAGAGCACTTCAAAGCGATGAAAGATAAGACAGTCGTTTGTAATATTGGTCACTTCGACAATGAAATTGACGTTGCTTGGTTAAATGATAATTACGGTTCTACGAAAATTGAAATCAAACCACAAGTAGATAAGTACACGATCGATGGTAAGGACATTATCTTACTTGCAGAAGGTCGTTTAGTAAATCTAGGTTGTGCGACAGGACACCCATCATTTGTGATGTCTAACTCTTTCACAAATCAAACTTTAGCTCAATTAGAGTTATGGATGAATACGGATCAGTACAAGAAAGAGGTTTATACACTTCCTAAACACTTAGATGAGAAAGTAGCTCGTTTGCACTTAGCTCATATCGGAGTGGAATTAGAAGTGTTGTCGACTGAACAAGCTGAATATATTGGTGTAACGGTTGATGGTCCTTATAAACCTGAAGCATACCGCTACTAGCATAATCTTGACTTTCATTGGTTAAATGCAGGCTATTGCATACAATTTAGGCGAAGATAAGATATAAGAAAAGGGTTTGAAGTTTAACTTCAAACCCTTTTCTTATATCTTGCTTTTCGGCATGATCTCTCGTATATCCCTTTATCGAATTCGCGTTGTCATTGGCGATTGTTTTGGAATGTGCTAAATATTACTGAAAAGTGTTCGTTTGATGCTTTAGAAACTATAATTGACGATATAGGTCGTTATCATTTATACCCTTGCCTTAAGATAGCATTCAGCCCATTATTAAGGCGCTCTTCCCCGAGTCCTGATATGACTTCGTATTTAGCATTTATTGCTTCAAGCTCCGTTTTCCATACCTGCATAAAGTGTGCTCTTTCTGTTGGGAAATCTCGTAAGGGATCGTCTTCCCAGGGAAGGTCAATATCCATTAGAAGGAAGAAATCGTAGGATCTATTTTTGATTTCATCTGTCACTTCCTTTGGTGTTTCATGGAAAAGGTGATCACACCAAATCTTAACCGTGAGTATTGTCGTGTCACAGACGATTATAGGTGGGTCTGTTGCAAGAAAAGCATCTTCGAGAGCTATTTGTCCATAGAACATATTAACTTCATCCTGAAGAGTATAATCGCGGTTTAGGATTTTGCAATAATAACGCGCATATTCTGGAACGGCTACCGTCTTGAGTTCCTTCGCTAAGAAATTCGCCATGGTTGATTTTCCAGTTGATTCTGGTCCAACGACAGCAATTTTGATTGTCTTAATTTCCATATCCGACATAGAAGCACAAAATTACTGAAAATTCAGATAGGTTTTCCGCCAATCTCTATATCCATTCCATGCAATAATAGCAAATGCAATATAGAGTACGGCGGTTAAGACTAAGTCTTTGTGGAGGTAAAGTGGAACGTAGCAGATGTCTACAAAGACCCAAAGAATCCAATTCTCTAAGACTTTACGTGTCATCAAGAATTGAGCAACTAGACTGACTGCTGTGCAGAACCCGTCTATATACGGAACATCAGTGTCGGTATACTGACTTAGCAGATATCCGATAGCTGTTGCGATGATTAAGATGCTGAGAATAGTTAAAAAGAGTTGACGGCTATTTAATGAGCTGATGGGTTTGTCATCCGTTTTCGCTCTTTTATTCCAATAGTACCAGCCATAAATTGCAGTCCCGAGAAAATAAAGCTGAAGAGTGGAGTCGCCGTAAAGCTTTGCATGGTAGAAGATATATAAGTAGAGGCAAACACTGATAATGCTTGTTGGCCAGTTCCATATATTTTGCTTCGCAGCGAGGTATACACAAAGAAAACCAGAGATGGTTGCAAACCATTCAATAATGCTTGTATTTAGGAATTGTTGGTAAAGTTGAGAGAGAAAATCCTGCATTCTTCAGTTATTAAGGATAACTAAAGGTAGCAATAAATAAGAAAGAAATACCTTTTACAGGCTATTGAACCAATTTATTGGCGCAATTAGTACTGGCAAAAGATTCTGGTTTCGCCTTGAAAATGAATCCCATACCCAAGATATAGCCCATGGCTTCTTTAAGTGCGGTATTGGATTGAAAGTTGGGATTAGTGTTAATGTCAGCGTGGACTTCAAGATCAACCGAGTACTTATCTAATAAGGGGCAGAGTTCGTAGGCTGTTTCGATTGATTGTTGTACTTCAAGGAGCATTCTTTCTTTGATGCTCATGTTGTGTGTTTTGCGGTTTTTGTGGATAAACATAAAGCCGCCTCGATGTTCTCGTAGGAAGACGATGACTGTTGCGAATTCGACTATACCTCTTTTAACTTGTGAGTCGGTACCGATAAATACCTTTAATTTGTTTCCAAGGTTCTGTTCGCGGATAATCGTGTCCTCAACTGCGGATAGGATAGGGAGCTTTAATAGTTCTCCGTTGTATTTTTGCCATTCCATATACAAAGGTTTTGTTTTCTAAAATTACTGATAAACTGTTCATTATCTTTTTATTATATATTAACTAATTGCTAAATGTTTGTGTGTTTTTTGTGCTAAGCTTATTCTTTATTGCCAAAAGCAAGGTCGCCAGCATCGCCTAGACCGGGAACAATGTAGGATTTGCTTGTTAATTCATTATCAACGGCGCCTACCCAAATTTGTACGTCTGGTAAGAATGCTTGTACATGCTGTAATCCTTCTTCAGAGGCAATGACTGTTGCGATATGCAGCTCTTTGATGTTGTATTCACTTAGTAGATCTTTACAACAAAGAACTAGGCTTTTGCCAGTAGCGAGCATTGGATCAGCCATAATAACAACCTTCTCATCTAAATTAGGCGTATTCTGATATTTCTTATGAATTTCAAATTCTCCGCTTTTTTTGGTATGTCTATAGGCAGCGATAAAGGCACTATCTGCTCGATCGAATACATTTAATAAGCCTTGATGGAATGGTAGTCCTGCGCGCATAATAGTCGCTATCACGGGTTGCTGATGCAGCAGGTGAGTATTGGCAACGCCTAAAGGTGTTTCGACATCAGCACTGAAGTATTCTAATGTTTTGCTAATTTCATAAGCCATTACTTCACCTAGGCGTTCCAGATTGCGGCGAAACCGCATTCGATCTTGTTGTATCCGGACGTCTCTTAATTCAGCCAAGAAGTGATTGGCTATACTGTTCTGTTTTGTTAAGATCGTTATCATGACAAAAAGTCTTGTTGTAAAGCAATTTAATAATTTTTTTCGGCAATTGAGTGCGTTAATCACTTATTATGGAAACGGAATAATATTTGATAAATTAGCCATGGAAAGGCAAACATGAGATTTGAACTAACATCTGAATATAAACCGACTGGCGATCAGCCTCAAGCAATCAAGGAATTGGTTGCAGGCGTCGAACAGGGGGAAAATTACCAAACCTTATTAGGGGTTACAGGCTCCGGTAAGACATTTACCGTCGCGAATTTAATCCAAGAGACGCAAAAACCTACGCTAATATTGAGTCATAATAAGACCTTAGCCGCCCAGCTTTACGGTGAGTTTAAGCAGTTTTTCCCGAATAATGCCGTGCATTACTTTGTGTCTTATTACGATTATTATCAGCCGGAGGCCTTTATCGCTTCCTCAAATACCTATATCGAAAAGGATTTGGCCATCAATGAGGAAATCGAAAAGTTACGTCTTGCGACAACTTCGGCATTGATGTCTGGAAGAAGAGATGTTATTGTTGTTTCTTCGGTTTCTTGCATTTACGGTATGGGAAATCCAGAAGATTTCTCAAAATCTATTTTTCGCTTCGGGGTAGGTACGACTATTAGTAGAAATGCATTTTTACATAAATTGGTCGAGATTCTGTACGCGCGAACAACATCGGATTTCAAACGCGGAACATTTAGAGTGAAGGGCGATACAGTGGACGTGTATCCAGCTTATATGGATAACGCTTACAGAATTTCTTTCTTCGGTGATGATATTGATGAACTTAGTGAAATAGATCCTGTTTCTGGGCGTACGATTCAGAAGCATGAGACGCTTGCTTTATATCCAGCAAATCTCTTCGTAACACCAAAAGAGAAGTTTACACAGTCTATTTGGGGAATTCAAGAGGAGTTGATGCAACGTAAAACGCAGTTAGAAGAGGAGGGAAAGATGCTGGAAGCCAAACGACTCGAGGAAAGAGTAAATTATGATTTAGAGATGATGCGCGAACTGGGCTATTGTTCGGGAATCGAGAACTACTCTCGGTTTTTTGACGGCAGACAACCAGGTATGCGTCCCTTTTGCTTAATAGATTATTTTCCTACGGATTACTTGATGGTAATTGATGAAAGCCATGTAACAATACCTCAATTGCGCGCGATGTACGGAGGTGACCGTTCTCGAAAAATTGCATTAGTAGAGCATGGGTTTCGTTTGCCTGCAGCATTGGATAATCGTCCCTTGAACTTTCCAGAATTTGAATCCTTAACGAATCAGACTATTTATGTGTCGGCAACGCCTGGTGATTATGAATTACAACAAACAGAAGGAGTTGTCGTAGAGCAAGTCATTCGTCCGACGGGTTTATTAGATCCAATTATTGAAGTTAAACCAGCGATTAATCAAGTCGATGACCTTCTAGAAGAGGTCGACAAGGCAATCAAAGATGGGGGTAGGGTTCTTGCGACTACGCTTACGAAGCGTATGGCTGAAGAACTTACCAAATATATGACGCGATTAAATATCAAAGTAAGGTATATACACTCCGAAGTAAAGACTTTGGAACGTGTGGAAATATTGAGAGGTTTACGACTTGGGGAATTTGATGTATTAGTCGGAGTAAACTTATTGCGTGAAGGCTTGGATTTACCGGAGGTAACGTTGGTAGCGATCTTAGATGCTGATAAAGAAGGTTTCCTGCGTTCGGAACGTTCGTTGATACAAACGATTGGACGTGCGGCGCGTAATGAAAAAGGACGCGTGATTATGTATGCTGATAAGATGACCGACAGTATGCGCATAACGATTGATGAGACGAATAGAAGGCGTGAAAAGCAGATTAGCTATAACTTAGAACATGGTATTACTCCGAGAACAGTCGGTAAGACGAGAGAGGAAATCTTAGAACAGACTTCCGTAGCAGACATGGGAGTGGAGGCAAAAGCTTACATTGAACCAGATGCAGCAGCGTCCGTAGCCGCAGATCCATTGATCGAGTATATGAGCGATAATGAGATGAAGAAGGCGATTGATACGGTGCGTAAGCGTATGGAAAAGGCTGCAAAAGAAATGGAATTCTTAGAAGCAGCTAAGCTTCGCGATGAGATGTTCGCTTTGGAAAAAATATATGAGGATAAATTCAACAAGAAAAAATAAATAATAAAAAAAAGGGGCTTCATCTGAAGCCCCTTTTTCTATTTAATCAGTCTCCCGGGAAACTGCGTAATGTTTTCTAATGTTAACTGTTGCATTACCTGATAAAGTTGTGCTTTAAACATAGTAATAGTATGGTCAGCACCTTCATCACCAAGAGCTCCGACCCCATACATAAAAGGACGACCCATAAAGTTAAAATCAGAACCAACGGCGTAAGCTCTACCTAAATCTACTCCAGAACGTATTCCACCATCTAACATGATCTTTATTTTCTCTTTGTAAATCGGGTTGGAAGCCAGTTTTATCAATGAGTGTATAGAAGATTCACCCGCATCTATTTGACGCCCGCCGTGATTAGAGACTATCACTCCGTCGGCACCCACTTCAATGGCAGCTTGCATATCTTCGTCGGTTGTCACGCCCTTCAATACCAAAGGCCCTTTCCAAATATCTCGAATAGCTTTTACTTTCTCAACATTCACTTTTCCAGTGAAAGTTTTATTCATAAACTGTCCCAATTGCGTTAAGTCTAATCCTTTTTCCATATAAGGCTTTAACGTTGCAAAGGAAGGAATGCCATGTTGCAAGGTTTTAATACCCCAAGTCGGGCATACCATTGCTTGTAGGACATTCTGAATATTCATCTTAGGCGGCATCGAAAGCCCGCTTTTTATCTCACGATAACGAAGTCCAAATGAAGGTACATCAACCAAAACCACTAAGACTGGACATTCTACATCTTTCAGACGACGTAGAATATCATCTCTCAAGCGGTCTTCTGTGGGATGATAAAGTTGAAACCAAGCCTTTCCATCAGAGACATCAGCGATGCGCTCAATGGAGCTTGTAGATACTGTACTTAGCGTATAAGGGATGTCGTGTTTTGCGGCAGCTTTTGCAAGTATTTCTGGTGCATTTGGCCACATTAAACCTTGCAATCCTATTGGCGAGATACCGAACGGTGCACTGTAAGTACGTCCAAACAGATTGACCGACATGTCGATATCACCAGCAACGTGTAAATATTGTGGTTTTAAAAGAATATCGTCGAAATCATTCTCATTTCTTGCGAGGTTTAACTCTTCATTACAACCTCCCTCGAGATAATCAAATGCAAATTTGGGAATTCGGCATTTTGCTTTGCGTTTTAAGTCGGCAACTGAGGGATATTTTGAATTGTATTTGAATACTATTTTTTTACTCATGAATACTAGATTGATCGGTTAGCATATTAGGTCTCCAATTTAATCTTATTTTTTGGTAAAACTGTCCTGTGCTTTGATGTATTGCTATACCGATCAGGCCGAATGACAGGTCTTATTCTAGTCGGTTATTTCTAGTCGTTCTACAACTGCCTTTTGCCCTACTTTTCCGTAAAATAGGATATAATCTACTTTAGTAGTTAAGCCAGATGTTCCCTCTTTCTGTTGGATGAAAATGCGTTGTACATGCATTTTAACTTGATTTACTGTCGTTTCAACATAAGACCCATTCTTGGGTTTCACATGAAGTATAAATTTCTGGGTCGGGAGTGACACTATCGAAGCTTCATAGGAGTCCGAATCTATTGATTCGGTTGAGATACCGTAAGCAAATTTGCGTTGAATAGCCGTTAAGGGTTTAATCTTTCCTCCATCATCAAATAATTGACGATAGACGTTTATGGGGCTATTGCTATCAAGGGTACCATTGTCGGATTTATTAATCGAATAGATATAGGTATTATGACCTCGATTATGCTGAATATAAAATAATACATTCTGCATATTCGTAGGTGTAGGATATCCTTGCTGTGCGGATACGGGGAAAATAAAGCTAATAAAGCATAGTAATAGCCAAGTCTGCTTCATGTGTGATTCAATTTGCTATCAAGTTACAGCAAATTAGATTAAGAGAACGTAAAGTTTTAGTAAAAAATATTAATTGACGCCACCACCTCTATTTGTAAATCTTGATATCAACCAAACGATCAGAGCGACGACAATAACGACGACAATAATTCCAGACCAAACACCAGCCTTGAAGATACCCTCAATTACAGAACAACTGCTCAGTAGCGTTGTTGCAGCGAAAACTAAAAATCCTATTCCAAATCTGTTCATAATCATCTTCTTTTCTCTTAAAAACAAGATTGATCTAAAATAGTTTGCTTAATTTTTTACTTAAACCGCCATTGAAGAGTTCAATAATTGTAAGGTTATGTAAATCAGTGTGCTATTTTTTTTACGATGAACTCATTATTTTTCTTTTTATTCGTAGGTTTATTTTATAAAAACCTAAAAATGAAAAAACAATTAAGCCTTTGGGATGGCATTATGATTGTCATGGGATCCATGATAGGCAGTGGTATCTTTATCGTTAGCTCGGATATGATGAGACAGCTTGGATCGGGCTATTGGGTAATTGCTGTTTGGTTGATTACAACCTTTGCAACCATAGCTGCGGCTATTTGTTACGGTGAAATGTCTTCTTTATTTCCTAAGGCGGGAGGACAGTATACATATTTGACAGAGACGTTTGGTAAAATGACAGGCTTCTTATATGGCTGGAGTCTCTTTGCGGTAATACAAACTGGGACAATCGCTGCGGTTGCCGTTGCATTTGGTAAATTTACAGGCTATATCTTTCCCGAATTGAATGATGCGGCTCCGCTCTATCAGAATGGAAACTTTATGATTACATGGATGCAGATTCTTGCAATCGCTGTCATCTTACTCCTCACTTTCATAAATACGAAAGGGATTCAAAGCGGAAAGATAGTTCAGCTCTTTTTCACTTCATCAAAGATTATCGCATTGATTCTTCTCGTCATTGGAGGGATCTATCTCATCAAGTCAAACTTATTCTCCGAGAATATTGCTTTCGGATGGGACGCGTTTCAGAATTTAAAAGGAGAGGGTTGGACAGGTATATCGGGAACGGCTCTCTTAGGTGCGATAGCGGCGGCAATGGTAGGCTCTATCTTTAGTAGTGTCGCTTGGGAAAACGTGACCTTTGTTGCTGGTGAGATGAAAGATCCGAAACGCAATGTCGTTCGTTCAATGGTAATAGGGACGACTTTAGTGATGTTGTTGTACTTGCTAATCAACTATGTTTACCTTTCCGCGTTAAGCCGTGATGAGATTGCTTTTGCTGCTAATGATCGTGTTGCGGTTGCTGCCGCAGAGAAACTTCTTGGAAACACTGGAACGATCGCTATGGCGATCTTAGTGATGATATCTACCTTCGGTTGTGTAAATGGAATTGTACTTTCTGGCGCTCGCGTTTTTCAAACGATGGCGAAGGATGGTTTGTTTCTAAAACAGGCAATTGCGAATAACAAATATGATGTTCCTGAACGATCCTTATGGTTACAGGGAATCTGGGCATCCTTACTTTGTCTAAGTGGACAATATGGGAACTTATTGGATATGGTCTCTTTCGTCATTGTCATATTCTACATGATTACGGTGTTTGGAGTCATTTATCTACGCTGGAAAAAACCAGAATTAGAGCGTAGTTATAAGACCTTTCTTTATCCTGTAACGCCGTTAATATATCTACTGATAGGTACGGTGTTCTGTGTCCTCTTAATTTTATTTAAGCCTAATTATACCTGGCCAGGATTTATTCTAATCCTAATAGGTATCCCAATTTATTATTTAGGTAAAAGGAAAGAGAGCAAGGATAACCATATAAGCTAAACAAAAAGGGTCTGCATATTAAATGCAGACCCTTTTTATTGATATTTTATATTACTGTAAGCTTAGCTTATTCAGCTCTTAAAATCTTAGCCGCTTCGACCATTGATTCCAAAGCTGCTTTAGTTTCTGGCCATGCACGTGTTTTCAAACCACAGTCAGGGTTTACCCATAATTGCTCAGCAGGAACTACTGCTTTCGCTTTACGAAGTAAGTTTACCATTTCTTCGGTGCTAGGCACGCGAGGTGAGTGGATGTCATATACACCAGGACCGATATCATTTGGATATTTGAAGTCAGCGAAAGCATCTAATAATTCCATTTGAGAACGTGAAGTTTCAATAGTAATTACGTCAGCATCCATTGCTGCGATATCTTGGATAATATCGTTGAATTCCGAGTAACACATGTGTGTGTGGATCTGCGTATCATCGTCAACATTTGAAGAAGAAACACGGAATGAACGAACTGCCCAATCTAAGTATGATTGTTGATCAGCTTTACGCAATGGTAATCCTTCACGAATAGCTGGCTCATCAATTTGAATAATTTTGATACCTGCTTTTTCCAATGCTTGAACCTCGTCTAAGATTGCTAAAGCAATTTGGTAAGTAGTTGTTGAACGTGGTTGATCGTTACGTACGAAAGACCATTGTAAGATAGTCACTGGACCCGTTAACATTCCTTTTACAGGACGATTTGTTAATGATTGCGCATATGCAGACCAACGAACAGTCATGTCTTCTGGACGGTAAACATCTCCATAAATTACTGGCGGTTTAACACAACGAGAACCGTATGATTGAACCCATCCGTTTTGCGTAAATGCATATCCTGCTAATTGCTCACCAAAATATTCAACCATATCGTTACGTTCGAATTCTCCATGTACTAATACATCGATGTCTAATTCTTCTTGTAAACGAATAGTTCTCTCGGTTTCTTCAGCAATCTCTTTATCGTATTGTTCTTGAGAGATAGCGCCTTTTTTCAAATCAGCTCTCCACTTACGAACATCTTTTGTTTGAGGGAATGAACCAATTGTTGTAGTCGCAAAACCTGGTAAGTTAAATTTAGCTTGTTGAGCAGCTTTACGTGCGTCAAAATTTGAAGTACGCTTAGCATCGTCATCTGTAATATTACTTACGCGTTCCTTAACCTCTGGTTTGTGGATTAATGGAGATGTACGACGGCTTTCAGCAGCTGCTTTGTTTGATGCATAACGATCTTGTGTCGCTGCGTCAACTTCGCCTTCTGCCAATACAGCAAGGTCTTTTACTTCCGCTAATTTTTGTTTAGCGAATGCCAACCAATTTTTAACTTCTGCAGGAAGAGATTCTTCATTTTGCTCATTATCTAAATCAAAAGGAACGTGCAATAAAGATGAAGAAGGAGCAACCCATACGCGGTCTTTACCTAAAGCATCTACTGCTTGTTTGATTTTTAATAAAGAGTTTTCGTAATCATTTTTCCAGATATTTCTACCTTCAACAATACCTAATGATAAAGTTAATGAAGCTGGGATTTTTGATAATATAGTGTCAAGCTGTTTTTCACCACGAACAAGGTCAAGGTGAAGTGCATGTACAGGAAGACTAACTGCTGTGTCTTCGTTGTCACGTAAAGCTTCAAAGTAAGTTGCAACGATTAATTTAACGCCTTTCGCAGCAGCAGCAAGTTTTTCGAAAACTTTACCGTATAGAGCGCGAGTCGCATCATCAATATCTAATGCCAAGAATGGCTCATCAATTTGAACGTATTGAGCACCTGCATCAGCAAGTTTAGATAGGATTTCTTCGTAAACCGGAAGTAAGTTGTCGATTAGATCGATACGATTAAATCCGTTTTCTTTTTCTTTACCTAATAATAAATAAGAGATTGGGCCAATGAAAACTGGTTTAGTTTCAATGCCTAATTTTTTTGCTTCATTATATTCACTTAAGAACTTCTCTGAAGTCAATTTAAATTCTTGGTTTTTTACAAACTCAGGAACAATATAGTGATAGTTAGTATCAAACCATTTTGTCATTTCCATGGCAGTAACATCTACGCCGCCTTCTTGGAAACCACGCGCCATTGCAAAATATAAATCTAAGTTATATTGGCGATCGATTTTATTTAATAATGAATTGTAACGAGCAGGGATAGCGCCTACTGTTAAAGATAAGTCTAGTACTTGATCATAAAAAGAAAAATCATTCGATGGGATCAAATCGATACCTGCATCTTTTTGAGTCTTCCAGTTGCCTTCACGGATTTTCAGTCCAGCTTGCAATAATTCTTCCGCGCTAATTTTTTTCGCCCAGTAAGCTTCGTTAGCTTTCTTTAGCTCGCGGAATGCACCCACACGCGGGTAACCTAAGTTGTTTGTTAATAACATACAGTATTGAATAAATTTAATATACTATTTTACTTTGCTAGAGAAGGCCACTTAGGACTAGTGAGCTTGGCTTATCATTCCTTTTTAAAGGTAGAATTTAGCACCTTGTCAAGAGACAGGTTGCTAAGGCTTCATCGGGTCTATTCCCTCTGCCTTTCTCTATAAGCGACGGCTAAGATATGGAGAAGAAATGGAAAAAACAAAAAAAGTATTTAGTAATTACCAACTAGCTCGCGGATGTCGATTTTTTGGTAAAAAGCAAGGAGTATTTACGAGGCTAACACCACGTCTTCAATCGAAGTAATTTAAGCGCTCATCATTAAATAGAATAAGCAATCAGATTTGTAACTGATTGCTTATTCTTATACTGTCGGTCTCTTAAGAGAGCATTTTGTCTAGAAAGCTTGCGACTGAGCAAAAGGTGAATCTAATATGCACATTGTCGCGATAATCAATGTCGAATTAGCTGACCAATAGCTTATAACCCTTACCATGAACATTTACAATTTCCACATTTGGATCTTCTTTTAGGTATTTTCTTAATTTGCTCAAGAATACATCCATACTACGACCTGTGAAATAATTGTCATCATGCCAAATTTTGACTAAAGCTTCTTCGCGTGTTAGCACGTCGTTTTTCTTTAGGCATAAAAGACGCAATAACTCGGCTTCTTTCGTAGAAAGCTTTTGTTGTTGACCTTTGTACGAAATGATTTGACTGGTATAGTCGAAAAAGTAATCGCCAATTTCAAATTTGTCTGCAAGCTCTTCTTCTTTATCTTTTGCTGCACGTTTTAAAAGTGCATTAATTCTCAAAAGAAGCTCCTCGACGCGAAAAGGTTTCGTGATATAATCATCACCTCCAAGTTCGAAAGCTTGTGTCTTATCTTCCATCATTCCTTTTGCTGTTGCATAAATTATGGGAATGGTTTGATTAATCTTACGTATATCTTTTCCTAAAGAAAAACCATCTTTTTTAGGCATCATAACATCCAGGATGCATAAGTCAAAATTATCCTTTCTAAAGGCTTCTAACGCTTCTTGACCATCTTTGCTCAATACAACATCAAATTTGCCTTTTAATTCAAGGTAGTCTTTTAAAAGATCGCCCAAATTTGGATCATCTTCCGCTAATAATATTTTTTGATTCATATATTTCCTTTGCTATTTATTAAGCAACCTCTTTCGAGGAATGCTTTAATGGTAAAGTTACTTCAAATTGCGTGCCCTTGTCTTTTTCACTTTTTACAGTGATTTTTCCATTCAGGCGTTTTATAATGTCATTCACATAGCTTAGACCCAATCCAAAACCTTTCACATTGTGAATATTCCCTGTAGGGATACGGTAGAATTGATCAAATATCTTTTCCGCTTGGTCTTTCGTCATTCCAATTCCCTTATCGGCGACAGAAATAACGATACTCTTGCCGCGATTAAAAGTTTTGAATGTTATTTCTGGCTTCTCTTGGCTATATTTAATTGCATTATCTACCAAATTATACATAACGTTTGATAGGTGAAGTTCATCTCCAATCACCAAATCATTGGTAGCATCCAGGTGAACGTTTAAGATTCCTTCAGCTTTTTCTAACTGAAGCTTCATACTTTCTAACACTGCATTTGCCAAATTGTTGATTTGAACATTTGTTCTTTCAATCTTTAAATTTTCTTTTTCAAGTCTTGCAATGTTTAACACACGCTCAATATGAGATCCTAACCGCACATTTTCATCGTATATGATGTTAGCTAATTTGCTTACTCGACGTTCATCTGCCGATATTTCAGGGTCTTTCAGTGACTCGGAGGCAATCATAATCGTCGCTACTGGCGTCTTAAACTCATGCGTCATATTATTGATAAAATCGGTTTTCATTTCCGAGATCTTTTTCTGACGGAAGATGATTGTCAAGGTATACGCAAAACAACCAATCAGTAATGCCAATAAGGTCAAAATAGGGAGCAACCAATAGCCCATCGTACCTGCAATGATGGAGCCTTTATTGGGGAAGTAAACTCTTAGTTCTCCAGGCGATTTACCCTCGTCACTCTGAAATAAGCGAGCCTTATAAACCATCGGTGGATTTTTACTTTCTTCAATCGTTTCATTATTGTAATTAAACACTGCCTGAAAGATTAACGGGCTGTTTTCGGAATTACGAACCTGCATTACGAAGGAAGAATTGATTCCGCGTTGATCTAGTTCATTAATCAACAAGTCGACGGCCTGCGTTTTATCAATACGTTGTTCTAATGGTCTTTTAGAGAGTTGCATCCCAATGGCGACATCTTCCATGATTGCACTTTGTTTACCTCCCATTATTTTTAACGAGTCGAACAAGGTCGCTGCACCAATTAATTTCTGATTTCTAAGCTTATTCAGCTTTTTCTCTAATAAATCAATCTGTCCGAGTAAACGTGTATTAACCGGTGGGGGTAAGGTACGAATTTGATAGGTCGCAGTAAGCGAAGAATTCGGTCCGAAAATAGGGATCAAATATCGAGCACTATCATCTTTTGCCTTTACCTCTTTAATCTCTCGAACAGCATAAACTCTAGCAAATTCTCCGATTGTATTTTCGCTTGTATAACCTTGTTCTAAGGTAATGCGAACATAGTTACTATATTCTTTGCGACGTATATAGGTTTCATAAAACTCATTTGTAATCAATACCGTTGGGTACTGTTGATTTAAACGAGTTTCCATTTCGTTAAAGCGTTGGGTATGGGAGAACGCTAAACGCTGTAGTAACTTTATACTATCCTGATATTTGACTTGGAGTCCTAAGCTTTCTTCGTTTTTTTTCAACTGCTCTTGATCCTGTCGAAATTTCTCTTGATTCTCTCGCTCTTGCTGACGCGCAAATTCGTAAATCTCAATTCGCTCGATTCTGTTGGCAACAGCAGTTAGGGACGCTTTGACGGCTTCATCAAATAATTTAGATTTCTGTTTGAAAGATTCACGTACGAAGTAATACTGCATGGCCATTACACCTAATAGTGCAATAGACATCAATCCGATTATCAACGTAATACTTCTTTTCTTCATTTGTTACAAAAGTAATAAGGGATTTAAGTCTATTTCTCCATTTAACACAATTTAACAGCGATCAAAGCGGAATCTTAGGAAATATCGATCGGACATTGAGTAAATTTGAATAAATAAACTTAACGGTTATGAAAACATTTGTCGCTTCACTAGTACTGATGTTTGGTTTGCTCACTAACTCCCAAGCACAAAATAAGGAAAATATCCTCCCTACACAACAGAAACTGCCTCATTGGGCAGATAGTGTTAAGATAAATATTCCCAAATACAAAATCATGTCGACAGCAACCCCTAATATGAAGAGCAATGATAGCATGAAGACGAACCCTGTTGAAATCCCTAATAGTTTTAACAATAGGCGGATGATCGGAAAAGATGATTCGATTATTTTAATCAAACCCTTAGACGGAAGTAAGAATTCGCCAATGCCCGGCACGGAGCTCCTGAATAAGAAAAGATAAGCTACCTTCTTTAGGTTATGTTTGAAATAATAGAGGCCTATCTATAGGTGGTCTCGGGCGTACCTTTGCCGAAAGAATGACGTATTGATGGGTTAAGGTAGGCTTAAACTAAGTTCGAGCTAGGCTTGAGGTTCAGCGAAGAGGAATACGAAATTGGCTTAAATAGAGTAAAAAAAAGGCCTTCCGTGCGGGAGGGCACTGAAAAAGTCCCCTTAGAAAAAAGGTTAAAAAAGGGAGTGGAAAATTGCAGTTTTCTGCTCCCTTTTTCGTATTTTAAAGCAGCCTTTAACGGAGATCAGGATGCTCACTACCCAACAAAAAATACAGTTCAGTTCCTACTCAGGATTGTACGATATCATCGTTCCAAAAGATAACCTACTTCGAAAAATCAACGATCTTATCGATTTCAGTTTTATCTATGACGAGCTTTTGGCTAAGTATTGCCATACGAATGGCCGTACAGCGGAGAGCCCTATCAAGATGTTCAAATACCTTCTGTTAAAGACGATCTACACCGTTTCGGATGTAGATGTCGTTGAGCGCTCCAGATATGATATGTCCTTTAAATACTTTCTTGAAATGGCTCCCGAGGAGGATGTGATCAATTCAAGTTCCCTGACCAAGTTTCGCAAACTACGATTAAAAGATATGGATCTATTGAACCTGTTGATCAATAAGACCGTAACGATTGCTCTTGAAAAAGGCATTATAAAATCAAAGTCTATCATCGTAGACGCGACCCATACCCATTCCAGATCGAATCCATACACAGCATTGGAAGTCCTCAAGGATCGCTCCAAGCTATTAAGAAAAGCGATATATCAGATCGATGAGGAATACAAGAGGAATCTGCCGCACAATAACGAATCCAACGACCTGGATCAAGAGCTTGCATATTGCAGGGAATTACAGAGGGTCCTTGATCAAGATCAATCTATCAGTGAAATACCGGCTGTTAAAGAGAAGTTGAATCTGTTGAAGGAAACCATTGAGGACACAAAGGAATACTATCTGCTCTCTAAGGATGATGAGGCTCGGCTTGGACACAAGTCAGTGGACAGCAATTTCTTTGGCTATAAAACACATCTGGCGATGAGCGAGGAACGTATTATAACAGCGGCAGTCGTTACTACGGGGGAGAAAGGTGATGGCCCTGAACTACCCAGATTATTGGAGATTAGCCAGCAGAATGGAATGCAAGTGGATACGATAATAGGTGATGCCGCGTATTGGGGAAAAGAAAATCTTCAGTTGGCAAAAGAACAAAACATTGATATCATCGCTAAATTAAATCCATCCATTACCCAAGGCTTTAGGAAAGATAAAGACAAGTTTGACTATAATAAAGATGCGGATATGTTTGTTTGTCCCGCAGGACATTTGGCCATCCGCAAGGCGCGTCAGGGAAAGAAGGAACAAGGCACAAATCAAACGGAGACCTATTACTTTGATGTGGAGAAATGTAAGGTCTGTCCTCTTAGGGAAGGATGTTACAAGCAAGGGGCCAGAACCAAATCCTATTCAGTCTCCATAAAATCCGAACTCCATAGGGAGCAGATGGCTTTCCAGCAAACCGATTATTATCGAAGCAAGTCTAAGCAAAGGTATAAGATCGAGGCCAAGAACAGTGAGCTCAAGAATGTCCATGGCTATGGCAGGGCTGATGCTTATGGAATCCACAATATGGAAATGCAGGGCGCAATGGCCATCTTCACCGTAAACTTGAAAAGAATCCTGAAATTGATCTAAAAAAGGGGATATTTCCCCAAAAACAATCTCAAGAGGATGCTAAAAACTCAAATAGCAAGTCCTAGTCGCTTACACCTTCAACAAGACCATTAAAAAATAAACTTCCAGAAATCCTTTGAACAAAAATGACCGAGTAAGGGAAAACCTATACTCAGTCATTTCTTTAAGTCTCATAAGAAAGTTGAGGCTTTTTCAGTGCCCTCCCGTGCGGAAGGCCTTTTTTTTACTAGTTCTGTATTGTTACATTACTTCTGAAACACGAATGGTATTTGTTCTACCTTTCGCATGAAGTGGTGTAGACGATGTATTGATTACAATTTGACCTGGTTCTACCAAATGGTATTTCTTTAATAGACCGTTTACATCTTGAATTGTTCCGTCTGTACTTTCGTATTTATCATAGATAAACGATTGAACGCCCCAAACAAGACTTAATTGTGTTAACAATTTGTCATTACCTGTAAACACATAAATATCTGCATTAGGTCTAAAGCTAGAAATCTCAAGAGCTGTATAACCAGATGCGGTCATTACAGCGATTGCCGAAGCTTGTGTTTTTTCTGCCAAGAAGATTGACGATCCGCAAATTGCATCAGGGATACGTGTAACTTCTACTGTACCTAACGTTTCTTTTTCACTGTAGTAAGGGTATGACGTGCTTTCCACATGCGTAATAACCTTTGCCATTGTTTCGATAACAATCTCAGGGAACTCACCTACAGATGTCTCGCCACTTAACATAACTGCATCAGCACCGTCAATTACCGAGTTTGCTACGTCATTTACTTCAGCGCGTGTCGGACGAGGTGTAGTAATCATACTTTCTAACATCTGTGTAGCAATGATTACTGGTTTTGCAAGGTTACGACATTTTTGAGCGATGATTTTCTGTAAGCCTGGAACCTCTTCCATTGGCATCTCCACACCTAAATCTCCACGAGCAACCATCACAGCATCTGTAGCTTCGATAATCGCATCGATATTGTCGATTGCTTCAGGTTTTTCAATTTTCGCAATAACGCGAGCATGAGAACCTTTGGCTTTGATAATTTCTTTACATTGTATAATGTCTTCCGCAGAACGAACAAATGACATAGCGATCCAGTCTGCACCATGATCTAACGCGAAGTTTAAGTTATCTAGATCTTCTTCAGTTAACGAAGGGATAGAAACTTTGGTGTTTGGTAAGTTAACTCCTTTTCTTGACGTAAGGATACCACCGTGTACTACTTCACATTTTACAGAGTCTTTATGGTTTGTGCTCAATACGCGCAATTGTAATTTACCATCGTCTAAAAGGATGATTTCATCATCTTGCACGTCGTTCGGGAAGTTTTCATATGTGATGTAGATTCTGTTTTCATCGCCGATTAATTCTTCGGTTGTGATTTCAACTTGACTACCATTTACTAGGATTGCTCCGCCTTCTTTCATTTTTCCGATACGGATTTTCGGACCTTGTAAGTCAGCGAGGATACCAACTTTGAACGGGAATTCTTGGTTGATTTCTTTAATAGTGTTGATTACTTTCAAGTGATCTTCTTGACTTCCGTGCGAGAAGTTCAAACGGCAAACATCAACGCCTTTAGCAATCATTCGGGTTAATACCTCTTTCTTCGAAGAAGCAGGGCCTAATGTAGCTACGATTTTCGTCCGCTTTTTAAGTTTATCCATGTAAATGTTTTTTTTAATGTTTTAATCAATTTTAATATATGCTGAACTACGCTTCTCCCCAGAGGGTAGTCCATTTAGGTTTTTATGGGGTGTATATAATACACTATCTAAATAGTTCGCTAAAATATCAGATTTTCTTTAGATTTCAATACAGTTGGGTCGATTTCTTTTACTAATAGCACTTCTGGTATCGATTTTAAGTTGTCGATTAGTGCCTCGAGATCTTCCTCGTCAATGTAATGTTTAATCAGTAGAAAGTAGTCAAAACTAACTATTTCAGGAATAAGTGTACCGCCTTCAATCGATTTATTACTAAGTAAATAGAATTCAAAGTCGTAAGTCTGATTGTTGTAACGATAAGTAATGAAGTGATGTTGTGTGCTAGGCTTGTTTTTTTTGGTTTCGAAAATGATATGGTAATCGAGCTCATTTTGAGGTTTGTCTTTTTTATTGCCATTATGGTCGATGTAATCCTCTTTCCCATGGACGAGTTTTAATCCTGTATGTTTATTGATAAAGTGACAAAGCCGGTAATCTCTCAAGACAGAGCTTAAGCCAATCAGGATAAAATCCAGTTCGAGGTCAAAGTCAGTTTCAAGTTTAAAAGTTATTTTACTCAAGCTACGATATTTCTGTTCAGATAGCAAAAATACGCTTTTCTCGAGATTATGCAGGGGGCTTAACGTAAAAATATCATTAAATAAGGATTAAGTTTGTAAAACTATATTTCTTTTGTTATTATTGAATAGAGTTAGTTTTTAGCAGGTTCAAAAACCTTTCTGGGGGTAACTTTGTTCTTTATTTGTTTTCAAAAGTCAAAAAGATTTGATTTTTGGGGAAATTTATTTTTTCTTTGCACAGATTTATTAAACAATTAAACTAGAAAATCATGTCAGATATCGCATCAAGAGTAAAAGCTATTATCGTTGAAAAGTTAGGTGTAGATGAAAACGAAGTAACACCAGAAGCTTCTTTCACGAATGATTTAGGTGCAGACTCACTTGATACAGTTGAGTTGATCATGGAATTCGAAAAAGAATTCAACGTTGCTATTCCAGATGACCAAGCTGAGAACATTGCCACAGTTGGTCAAGCAATCGCTTACTTAGAAAAAAACGTTAACTAACTAATTTTATTAGGCCAAACATATTAATGGAGCTTAAAAGAGTAGTTGTAACAGGATTGGGTGCACTTACACCCGTAGGTAACACCGTCGCAGAATACTGGGATGGGTTAATTAATGGTGTAAGTGGTGCCGCTCCTATTACGCATTTTGATGCGTCAAAATTCAAAACCCAGTTTGCTTGTGAAGTAAAAGGGTTTGATCCACATAATTATATGGACCGTAAAGAGGCTCGTAAAATCGACCCTTTCGTTCAATATGCAATTGCATCGACAGATGAAGCTGTCAAAGATGCGGGATTAGAGTTTGATAAACTAGACACCAATCGTATTGGTGTAATTTGGGGGTCAGGTATTGGGGGCTTGACTACGTTTTTAGATGAAGTTGCGGGATTTGCAAAAGGCGATGGTACACCACGTTTCAACCCGTTCTTTATTCCGAAGATGTTGATTGATTTAGCTCCGGGACATATTTCAATGCGTCATGGCTTGAGAGGTCCTAACTTTTCTGCGGTTTCAGCGTGCGCGTCAGCGACCAACGCGATGATTGATGCATTTAACTATATCCGCATGGGTCTAGCCGATGTAATCATCAGTGGTGGGTCGGAGGCGACAATCAATGAAGCTGGTATCGGAGGGTTCAATGCAATGCATGCCTTGTCCACTCGTAATGATGATCCGAAAACGGCATCACGTCCTTTTGATAAGGATCGTGACGGATTCGTATCCGGCGAGGGTTCAGGTGCTATCATCCTTGAAAGTTTAGAACATGCCTTAGCGCGTGGTGCAAAAATCTATGCGGAGATTGCAGGTGGCGGTATGAGTGCTGATGCATATCATATCACGGCTTCACATCCCGAGGGATTAGGCGCTCGCCTAGCAATGAGTAAAGCTTTAGCTGATGCAAATTTAGAAGCAACAGATATTGATTACATCAACGTGCATGGAACTTCAACTCCTGTTGGAGATGTGAGTGAAACCAAAGCTATAATTGAGCAATTTGGTGAACATGCATATAATTTGAATATTAGTTCTACAAAATCAATGACGGGTCACCTGTTAGGTGCTGCTGGAGCGGTCGAGTCAATCGCATCGATTCTTGCTGTGCAGAATGACATTGTACCTCCTACAATTAATCATTTTACCGATGATCCACAAATTGATAATAGATTGAACTTTACTTTCAACAAGGCTCAAAAACGTGTTGTCAATGCTGCATTGAGCAATACCTTTGGATTTGGTGGCCATAATGCTTCTTTGATTGTAAAGAAATACAAAGCATAGTGTTGATTGAAAGGGAAGAAAAAGGAATTGAATAGGTAGTTTTCTCCAAAACTACCTATTTCTTCTTAAAGATGTTGGTATGCCGTTAAGTGTTTATAAACTGTATTTATCCCCTCAGAAAGCCTACTTTAAGAAGTTAAAGAACATCTTAGGTTTTGTTCCGGGGAATGTCAGGTTGTATCAAATGGCATTTCGGCACAAATCGGTTGCCAAACCGATTAAAGAGGGTGTAAAAAATAGCAATGAACGTTTGGAGTTTTTAGGCGATGCGGTACTTGGTTCCGTTGTTGCTGAATTGTTATTTAAGTTGTATCCTTACAAAGACGAGGGTTTCTTGACAGAGATGCGCTCGAAGATTGTTTCACGTGCTAACTTGAATCAGCTTTCACGTAAACTGGGTTTCAATGAACTTATCGAGTTTGATGCCCGCATGATTAGCTATCCAAACAAGCAAGGTTCTTTATTAGGAGATGCTTTTGAAGCATTGATAGGGGCCGTATACTTGGATAAGGGCTATAATTTTACCCGTGAGTTTTTGTTATCGAGGATCATAAAGCCACATGTTGATATTCATACCTTAGAGATCACGGAAACAAACTTTAAAAGCCGTTTAATCGAGTGGTGTCAACATAGCGGAAAGGATGTTGCCTTCATTCAAATTGATAATACCGAAGGCGAGTCTGCGAAGATGTTTTCTGTCAAAGTGGTTGTCGATGGTGAGGATTGTGGAATTGGCCGCGACTTCAATAAGAAAAGCGCCGAGAAAATGGCTGCCGAGAAAGCCTGTGAATATTTAAAGATATTTGAATAAGGCATAATGGTATTTCCTCGTTAAGTCGCTAGGCTTAAGACGGCGGAAAACTGAGTTCTTCTACTGAGCAACCAATAACCATTTTTATTTACGATTCCTGATTATTGTTTCTTTTTGCTCCTCAAAAAGTCTTTTCTTGTCCTAAATGTTAACTACTCATTACTAAATACTAAAAATTACTACCTTTGCGGCATGGCATCAATTAAACCATCATTAGCTAAAGGAACACGTGATTTTTCTCCTGTTGAAATGGAGAAACGTAATCATATTTATAATACGTTAAAGACTATTTTCAAGAAATACGGGTATAGCGAGATTCAGACTCCTTCATTCGAAAATTTAAGCACCTTAACTGGGAAATATGGAGACGAGGGTGATAAGTTAATTTTTAAGATTCTAAATTCTGGAGATTACTTGTCGAAGGCTCCAGAGAAGCTGCTAGAGGATAAGAATTCTACGGCTTTAATATCTTCAATTTCTGAAAAAGCACTACGTTATGATTTGACAGTTCCCTTTGCGAGATATGTGGTTATGCATCAGAATGACATCGCATTACCTTTCAAGCGTTTTCAAATTCAACCCGTATGGCGCGCAGATCGCCCTCAACGCGGAAGATACAGAGAGTTCTATCAGTGTGATGTCGATGTCGTTGGGTCCGAATCGTTGTTGAATGAAGCGGAATTTGTGTTGATTTATCATGAAGCATTAACCAAATTGGGTTTAAAGGACTTCAATATCAAATTAAATAATCGTAAAATTCTATCCGGTATCGCGGAGGTCGTTGGAAAGCCGGAATTGATTGTCGATATGACCGTTGCAATTGATAAGCTAGATAAGATAGGTTTAGAGGGTGTAAATAAAGAGCTTTTAGAGCGTGGTTTTACAGAGGCTGATTTAGGCGTGTTGAAGCCTATAATCGAGCTAAGTGGTTCAAATCAAGAGAAGTTGAATTCGTTGAAATCGGTGCTATCAAATTCTGCGATAGGATTGAAAGGGATTGAAGAAATTGAAACTGTATTCGACTACTTGGAAAAACTTGGACAAACTGCTGTATTAGCTAAGGAATTAGAAGTTGATATTACGCTTGCGCGCGGATTGAACTATTATACCGGTTGTATTTTTGAAGTGAAGACTAACGAAGTGCAAATGGGAAGTATAGGGGGAGGAGGTCGCTATGACGACTTGACGGGCATGTTCGGATTAAAGGACTTAACGGGAGTTGGGGTTTCCTTTGGAGCGGATCGTATATTTGACGTTTTGGAAGAATTAAATCTCTTTCCGCCGAGTAATGCAGATCGTACGAAAGTTCTAATTATCAATTTTGATAAGGCCTTAGAGAGCTCTACTTTGCCGATTTTATACAAACTACGAGAGGCAGGTATTGCTGCCGAACTGTATCCTTCGTCTGTCAAGCTGAAGAAGCAAATGAGCTATGCGGATTCTAAACAAATCCCATTTGTTCTATTGGTAGGGGAAGAAGAAGTTGAAACTGGGCAGTTAAGTTTGAAGAATATGGATTCCGGAGATCAGCAGAAAGTCTCTATCGAGAATCTATTGAATATATTAGCATAAATCCGAACGACCTTGTATAAGGTCGTTTGTTATTAATAACGGTCTATAATTTTGTTGTTCATATGACAAAATCCGTTAAATGTCACCTAAAAATTATCCGAAATCTCGTTAATATTGATTAGATTTGTAGTCAGTTAAGTAAAGAAATTCAATTCGTACAAATGAGTTCAACACCTATAACAAAAGAAACCTATTTAGAGTGGTATAAATCAATGCTACTCATGCGCAAGTTTGAAGAGAAGTCTGGCCAGTTATATGGACAGCAAAAAATACGCGGATTTTGTCACTTATATATTGGGCAAGAAGCAGTAGTAGCTGGAACGATGTCAGTTATTAAACCAGCGGATTCGTTAATTACAGCTTATCGTGATCACGCCCATGCATTAGCAAAGGGAGTTTCTGCGGACGCTTGTATGGCGGAATTGTTTGGTAAAGCTACTGGTTGTTCAAAAGGTAAAGGCGGATCCATGCACTTTTTCTCGAAAGAGCATAAGTTTATGGGTGGACACGGTATTGTAGGTGGCCAAATTCCATTAGGAGCTGGTATCGCATTCGCTGAAAAATACTTAGGTACAAACAACGTGAACATATGCTATATGGGTGACGGTGCAGTACGTCAAGGAGCTTTCAACGAAACATTGAATATGGCGATGTTGTGGAAATTACCTGTTATTTTTGTTTGTGAAAACAACGGATATGCAATGGGTACTTCTGTACAACGCACAACAAACATGACTGATATTTACAAAATGGGTCTTGGATTCGATATGCCATGTGCACCAGTTGACGGTATGGATGTCGTTGCAGTTCACAATGCAATGGATGAGGCTGTTCAACGTGCTCGCGCGGGTGAAGGTCCAACGTTCTTAGAGATTCGTACTTACCGTTACAAAGGTCACTCGATGTCTGACCCTGCGAAATACCGTACAAAAGAAGAACTAGAAGAATATAAAGGAAGAGATCCATTGTTGGCAACTAAACACGCTATTGTTGAAAATAAATATGCTGATGATGCTTGGTTTGCTGCTTTAGATGCAGAGATCAAGAAAATTGTTGATGATTCAGTTAAGTTTGCAGAAGAATCTCCTTACCCAACAGCGGATGAGATCTACAAAGACGTATATGTACAAGAGGACTATCCTTTTGTAATGGATTAATTAGAATTACTTTAACTAAATAGAAGATACCTAAACAATGGCTGAAGTAGTAAGAATGCCAAAAATGAGCGACACCATGACCGAAGGTGTTATCGCGAAATGGCACAAAAAAGTTGGTGATAAAGTGAACTCTGGCGACTTAGTTGCAGAGATCGAAACAGATAAAGCGACAATGGACTTCGAATCTTATCAAGAAGGAACCTTGTTGTATATTGGTCCTAAAGAGGGTGAGGCTGTAGCAATTGATGCAGTAATCGCTGTTTTAGGAGAAGAGGGTGAGGATTATAAAGCCGTATTAGAAGGCGGTGCTGCTCCTGCTGCGAAAACAGCGGAGCCTGCCAAAGAAGAAGCTACTCCTGCTGCGCAAGCGGAGGAAGCTGCTCCTGCAGGTGAGCAAGTATCGGCTGAAGATTTAGGCGTAACAGTAATCACGATGCCTTTATTGAGTGATACGATGACTGAAGGTGTTATCGCTCAATGGAATTTCAAAGTTGGTGATACAATTAAGTCTGACGATGCTATTGCTGATGTAGAGACTGATAAAGCAACAATGGAGGTTACAGCGTATGCTGATGGTACTTTATTGTATGTTGGATTAGAAGCTGGACAAGCGGCAAAGGTTAATGACATTATTGCAATCGTTGGTCCTGCAGGAACTGACGTTACGCCATTATTGAACCAAAAAGCTCCAGTTAAGTCTGCAGCTAAAACTGAAGAAAAGAATGCGGATACACCTGCTGTAGCTGCGACTCCAGAAGCTGTTTCGGCAAGTAATTCTTCGGATTCTCGCGTGAAAGCATCCCCATTAGCGAAGAAAATTGCTAAGGATAAGGGTATTGACCTTTCACAAGTAAAAGGATCAGCAGAAGGTGGTCGTATTGTTAAGAAAGATGTAGAGAACTTTACGCCTTCGGCAGCTGCTGCTGCACCAGCGTCTGCGCCTGCGAAAGCGGCAGAGTCGGAAGTGAAGACTGTAAGTTTACCTCAATATATTGGTGAAGAGCGTTTCACAGAGAAACCTGTGAACCAAATGCGTAAAACAATTGCTCGTCGTTTATCGGAGTCATTGTTTACAGCGCCTCACTTCTATTTGAATATTAGCATTGATATGGATAATGCCATCGCTGCTCGTGCTCAAATCAATGAAGTTGCGCCAGTGAAAGTATCATTCAATGATATCGTCATTAAAGCTGTTGCTGTTGCATTGAAACAACATCCTGCGGTGAACTCTTCATGGTTAGGTGATAAAATTAGATACAATGAGCATACAAATATTGGTGTTGCTATCGCTGTTGAAGACGGTTTATTAGTTCCAGTTGTTCGTTTTGCTGATGGTAAATCTTTATCACACATCTCTGCGGAAGTAAAAGACTTCGCTCAAAAAGCTAAATCTAAAAAATTACAACCTTCTGATTGGGAAGGATCGACATTCACTGTGTCTAACCTAGGAATGTTTGGTATCGATGAGTTTACATCTATTATCAACTCTCCTGACGGCGCTATTCTTTCTGTAGGTGCAATTCAACAAGTTCCTGTTGTGAAAAACGGAGCTGTTGTCCCTGGAAATGTAATGAAATTGTCGCTAGGTTGTGATCACCGTGTAGTAGATGGTGCTACCGGAGCACAATTCTTACAAACATTAAAAGGATTATTAGAAGCACCAATTCGTTTGTTGGCGTAATTAAGATATAATCAAAAAGGGGCTGTCTAAAAAGGTCTCTTAAAGAAAGAACCCCGTCATTAAAAAATGGCGGGGTTTTTCTGTTTTTTTGTCCTTAAGATTTTGTATCTTAAGGTGCACCCAAAAAAACAATATGGCAAACATACAATTCAAAGCGCTTCCATCCAATAGTCCGAGTCTATTTCCTGAGAATATTTTAGATCGTATTCCAATGAACCATCCGGTTCGGTTGGTGAGTCAGGTTGTTGATCAGTTGGATCTAGATCATATTATCCGTCAGTATAAAGGCGGAGGCACCACTAGTTTTCACCCTAGAATGCTCATTAAGGTGCTGTTCTACGCCTATTTAAGCAATATCTATTCTTGCCGAAAAATTGAGCGCGCCTTACAAGAGAACATCCATTTCATGTGGCTTTCGGGCAATAGCACACCTGATTATCGTACGATCAATTATTTCAGAGGAAAGCGTCTTAAAGGACAGATACAAGAGCTGTTTGCAAGTATCGTTCGTATGCTGCATGATATGGAGTATGTTAGCCTGAAAGTTCAATATGTTGATGGTACCAAGATCGAGTCGGTCGCTGGTCGTTATACGTTCGTTTGGAAGAAATCGGTCGAGAAGAATAAGGTAAAGTTAGAAGCAAACATTGCTTCGGTTCTTTCGGAAATCGAGGCTCAGATCGCCCAAGACCAATCTTCATTAGGGCATCAAGAAGTTAGCAAGGCCATTGATAGCAGTCGGTTGAAGGAAAAGATCGAAGCGATCAATGCCAAGTTCAAAGGAGCCAATAAATCTACTGATAAGCAGCTTAAGAAACTTGAAGAGGACTATTTGCCTCGACTAGAGAAATATGAAGAGCAACTGGAAGTACTGGGAGATCGCAATAGTTATAGCAAGACCGATACCGATGCTGTGTTTATGCGGATGAAAGAGGACCACATGAAGAATGGCCAGCTTAAGCCAGCCTATAATACCCAAATCAGCACCGAAGATCAGTTCATCACCCATTACAGCATCCATCAAACAACTGCCGACACCACAACCCTGCCGGAACATTTGGAAGGCTTTGAGTCCCATTACGGAAAACAAAGCGAACAGCTTGTAGCAGACGCCGGTTATGGTAGTGAACAGAACTATGAATTGATGGAAAAACAGGGCATAACTGCCTTTGTCAAGTACAATTACTTTCATGTGGAACAGAAGCGCAAGCATAAACAGGATCCTTTCTCGGTACAGAATCTGTATTACAACCAGCAAGATGACTATTATGTATGTCCGGCCGGACAGAAGCTCAGCTATATCGGTCATGCAACCAGAGTTAGTACCAATGGATATACTGCCCGGGTAAGCTGTTATCAGGCTCAGCGATGCGAAGGCTGCCCAATGCGCAGTGGGTGCCATAAAGCAAAAGGCAATCGTATTATTGAAGTGAACCACAGGCTTGATCAGCTCAAGGCTAAAGCCCGAAAAAGACTGCTATCAGAAGAGGGAATGTACCATCGAAGCAAGCGACCCATAGAAGTGGAAGCTGTTTTCGGTCAGATGAAAAGCAACAACAAGTTTACCCGGTTCACGATGAAAGGACTGGAGAAAGTCGCTGTAGAGTTCGGTTTGATGGCCATTGCTCATAACCTCAGAAAATGGGCAAAAAAGTGGGCAAACGATGTCTTGTTTCGAAATGGTTATAGCGATAAAACACTATATACGATAAAAATTGGAGTCAGGAGCGTTAAAACCACAAAATATAGACTTACTGCTTAAAACTCAAAAATGAAAACAGTAATGGAATCGCAAAAGCTATAAAACAGAAGAAGGTGCCTTTTTAGACACCTTCTTTTTTTGATCGTGTATTTGAGATTGTGGTAAGTTGAACTTGTGTAAATGCTATCTCGATGAGTCTAAAGAGTCAAGTGCTAAGATTATTTTATTCCCTTTCTGTACGTTATTTCAATTTAGGGTTATCGTAGCTAAAATGGTATTTGGATATTGTATTTTTAGTATTTTCTAGTGTTAGCTTATCATGTAATATGATGATTATAATGTTTGGAGTAATGTGTTCATGTTAAAGTCTAATTTCTAGTCCATCGGATTTTGTTTTTTCACTCAAAAAAAACTATTTTGTCTAGCATTAACAATTAAATCAACAGAATAGACTTAGAACGGATTGAGCGTGATTTTTAAAAAGTTTGGTATAGCCCTTGGGGTTGCAGTAATTGCATTAAGTTCTTGTGGAGGTTCACCCGAAGCAAAGCAAGCGCAGGAACGCGAAAAGCAAGAAAAAAAAGACAGTGTAAGTTTAATTTATAATCCTGCGGAAGCAGATCCACAAATTGATTCATTCATGCAGAATTTGCATAAAAGGTCTGGTTTCAACGGGAATGTGTTAGTGGCTAAAAAGGGGAAGATTCTTTATCAGAATTCCTTTGGTTGGGCAGATTATCTGCTGAAAGATAGCTTGAAGATCAATTCGCAATTTGAATTAGCTTCCGTTTCGAAGCCAATGACAGCAATAGGGGTGTTGATTCTTGCAGAACAAGGTAAGTTAAAACTTACAGATTCAGTAGAGCAGTATTATCCTAATTTTCCCTATAAAGGTATTACGATTCAACAATTGCTTTCCCATCGTTCCGGACTTCCGAACTATGTTTATTTTGCCGAAACCGTTTGGCCAGATAAAAAGAAAGGCATGACGAATCAAGATGCAATGAATTTACTAATTCAGCATCACCCTGGTCGTTATGGCGCGCCTGATGGTAGATTTCATTACAACAACTCTAATTTCATGGTATTGGGTTCGATTATTGAAAAGGTGAGTGGAAAGGATTTCGCAGTCTTCATGAAAGAAAATGTCTTTGATCCTGCGGGGATGAAAAACACAAATGTCTATTCAAAAGCTGTTTATGATAAAATTCCTACGAATGTAGTTGGACATGATAAGGTTTGGAGACGCTCTGTTGTACAGAATTATTTAGATGGGCCTGTGGGTGATAAAGGTATATATAGTACGGTACGTGACCTCTATCAGCTTGATTTGGCACTACGCGACGGGCGTGTCTTAGGTAAGGCAATGCAAGACTCTTCATTTATTCCACGGAGCGATGCAAAGCGTAGTTTGTTTAGTTATGGTTATGGCTGGCGAACTTTTAATCCGCCGGGTAATCCAATCGTATACCATACAGGATGGTGGCATGGATTTAAAAGTTTGTTTGTTCGGGACTTGAAGAATGACGTGACAATCGTGTTGCTCACGAATATGGCGAACGGCAGTTTGAATAATCTAGATAATTTGTATAAGATCTTAGAAATTCCTATTTTGAGACAAAATGCATACAATGCAAGTGGTGAATTTGTTCATTAATAAACTCAGTAACATATGAAAAAAACCTTGATATTAGGAGCGAGTACAAATCCTGCGAGATACTCCTATTTAGTGGCAAATAAGTTGGCAAGGAAAGGGTATCCTATCGTGAATGTGGGCAGAAAGGTTGGTACTGTTGCTGGAGCAGAGATTGAGCCTGCGGAAAATATTCATCAGGATATCGATACGATTACTTTGTATGTAGGGCCGCAGAATCAAGCGCCTTATTACGATTATATTTTAAAGACGAATCCAAAACGTATTATTTTTAATCCGGGTGCTGAAAATGCGGATTTAGCCGAGAAAGCAAGAGCACAAGGTATCGAGGTTGTAGAAGCTTGTACTTTAGTGATGTTGAATACCGGTCAATATTAAGCGTATTGAAGAGATTTAAAAGAGGCTATCTAAACAGATAGCCTCTTTTTGTTTTAGGCGTTTCTTGCTGTCTTGCGAAATCGATTTCGGTTTTTTAATAGTTTATGTTGGAAAACTATACTTATTTTCAAAATTCGTACAATGCGAAAACCATTTGTAAAAAACCTTATAATAATTGCTAATTATACATCTATGAACAGAAAAACCTTATTATTCTCTTCGGTATTATTTATGCTGAGTGCAAGCGCGGCGATCGGACAGACAAAACATGATTTAGCTTTAGACAAAAGCTTTATCGATGGGCAACTTGCAGCTTCGGCAAAACAAATTAAAGTATTGGCTGCTTCGACGCCTGATGATCAGTTTCCCAAAACTTTTGAAAAGGGCGCTCATGTCTTCTCGGGGTCAAGATGGTGGTGTTCGGGCTTCTATCCTGGAACCTTGTTGTTATTATCTGAGGGTACTGGTGATCAAGAATTACAGGGGCTAGCACTTCAAAAATTGAAACATTTGGAAAAAGAGCAATATAACAAAGGAACTCATGATTTAGGATTTATGTTGTTTTGTAGTTTTGGAAACGCATTGCGATTGACAGGCGACAGCACGCAGTTTAAGCCTATCTTAGCTACGGGTGCAGAATCATTAACTTCGCGTTATAGCCCTAAGACCCATGCTATTCGTTCTTGGGATCATGGCAAATGGAAGTTCCCGGTAATCATAGATAATATGATGAATTTAGAGTTCTTAATGCAGGTAGCGAAAATGACAGGGAATAAAAAGTATGCAGATGTTGCAAAAACACATGCTAACACAACCATTAAGAATCATTTCCGTAAAGACTATAGTTCTTTCCACGTAATCGATTATGATCCAGAAACTGGTGCTGTCATTGCCAAAAAGACGCATCAAGGAGCGGCGGATGAATCTGCATGGGCAAGGGGACAAGCCTGGGCTTTATATGGCTACACGATGATGTATAGAGAAACGAAAGACAAAGCCTATTTAAATCAAGCTAGAAATATTGCGAAGTATATCTTAAATCACAAGAATTTACCAGCTGATTTAATTCCAGTTTGGGACTTTGATTATGATAAAATTCCTTCAGATAGCAAGATGTACAGTCAGAGAGCGCTACGCGATGTGTCTGCTGGGGCATTGTTTGCTTCTTCACTTTTGGAGTTATCGGAATACACAAAGGGTAAAGAATCAAAGAATTATTTCAAAAAGGCGGAAACGATGATCAAGAACTTGTCCTCAGACATCTATTTTGCAAAGAATGGTGACAATGGCGGATTTCTATTAAAACATAGTGTTGGCGCATTGTCATTGAACTCCGAAATTGACGTTCCGTTAACCTATGCTGACTACTATTATGTGGAAGCATTAGTAAGATACCAACGCTTACTTGCTGGCGAACCTTTAATCAAAGAATAAACTTTCTGTAAATGTATAAGTTGGTCATTCCATAAATTTAAAAAAAATAATTCACTTATTATTTGATAGTTATAAAATAGTTTGTAATTTTGCAATCCCTTTAGGGGGTATTGTGTCTTGAGCGAAGCCCTACTGCTTCGATGGACGATTAATTAATTAATTTATAACATGTCAGGAATTATTGGTAAAAAAGTAGGAATGACCAGCCTGTTCAACACTGAAGGGAAGAACATCCCTTGTACAGTAATCGAGGCTGGGCCGTGCGTGGTTACGCAGATACGTACGGTAGAGAAAGATGGCTATTCAGCAGTTCAACTTGGTTTTGATGAAGCTAAGGAAAAGAACACATCGGCTCCTCTAAAAGGACACTTTGCAAAAGCAGGAGTTAGTCCTAAGCGTAAACTAGTTGAGTTCAAAACTTTCGAGGATGAGAAACAACTAGGTGACATCGTGGATGTTACATTATTTGAAGAAGGCGAGTACGTTGATGTAGTTGGTACTTCTAAAGGTAAAGGTTTCCAAGGTGTAATGAAGCGTCACGGATTTGGTGGTGTAGGTGGTGCGACTCACGGTCAGCACAACAGACTACGTGCGCCAGGTTCATTAGGAGCTTCATCATGGCCTTCACGTGTATTCAAAGGAATGCGCATGGCAGGTCGTACAGGTGGTGAGCGAGTAAAAGTTCAAAACTTACAAGTATTGAAAGTTTACCCTGAGCAAAACCTAATCGTTGTTAGTGGTTCCATTCCAGGAGCTAAAGGTTCATTTGTAATCGTAGACAAATAGTAGAGATGGAAGTTAAAGTATTAAATTTATCAGGTAAAGAAACAGGTGCCAAGGTGCAACTTCCTGAGTCAGTATTCGGTTTAGAGCCAAACGACCATGCGATCTATTTAGATGTGAAACAATACTTAGCGAACCAACGCCAAGGAACACACAAATCTAAACAACGTAATGAAATCGCGGGTTCTACTCGTAAATTACACAAACAAAAAGGTACAGGTGGTGCTCGTGCGGGTTCTATCAAATCTCCATTGTTTAATGGTGGTGGTCGTGTATTCGGTCCTCAACCAAGAGACTATAGCTTTAAATTGAACAAAAAATTAAAGCAATTAGCTCGTAAATCGGCGTTAAGCTACAAAGCACAAGAGAACAATGTTGTTGTATTGGACGAAGTTAACTTCGATTCAATCAAAACAAAGAACTATGTGTCTTTAATCAACGCTTTGAATGTTGCTGATGAAAAAACTTTATTAGTATTATCAGCATACAATAACAATGTTTATTTATCAAGCAGAAACTTGAAGAAAGCAAAAGTTATTGTAGCATCAGAATTGAATACATATGATGTATTGAATGCTACAAAATTATTGTTAACTGCAGATTCTGTAAAAACTTTGGAGGAAGCATTAGCTAAGTAATATGGAAATTATTAAAAAACCTATCTTAACTGAGAAAGCTTCATTATTAACGGAGAAATTAAACCGTTATGCTTTCAAAGTAGATCACAGAGCAAACAAAATCCAGATCAAACAAGCTGTAGAGCAAATGTTTGGCGTATCAGTAGTAGCAGTAAACACTGCAGTTGTTGCGGGTAAAGCAAAAAGCCGTTACACAAAAGCTGGTTTCGTTTCTGGAAGAAGCCCTAAGTATAAAAAAGCCATCATCACAGTTAAGGATGGTGAAACTATTGACTTTTACAGTACACTATAATAAGAAATGGCAGTTAAAAGATTCAAACCGGTAACCCCTGGTACACGCTTTAGAGTTGGTGCTGATTATTCAGACGTTACAACAAACGTTCCTGAGAAATCATTAGTAGTCACTAAAGTAAACAAATCAGGTGGTCGTAATAACTCCGGTAAAATGACTATGCGTTACATCGGTGGGGGACATAAAAAAGTATACCGATTAATAGATTTCAAACGCGATAAAAAAGATATCCCTGCAACAGTAGCTACTATCGAGTACGATCCAAATCGTACAGCACGTATTGCATTATTGCACTACGCGGATGGTGAGAAACGTTATATCATTGCTCCAGCTGGATTAACAGTTGGTCAAACAGTGATTGCAGGCGAATCAGTAGCCCCAGAAGTTGGTAATACAATGCCACTTGCAAACATTCCATTAGGTTCTATCATTCACAACATCGAGTTGAATCCAGGTCAAGGTGGTTCAATCGCACGTTCTGCTGGAACTTACGCGCAATTATCAGCACGTGATGGAAAGTATGCAATTATCAAATTGCCATCAGGAGAGACTCGTATGATCTTATTAACCTGTGTTGCAACGATCGGTTCAGTATCAAATGCTGAAAAATCTAACCAAGTGTTAGGTAAAGCGGGTCGTAAACGTTGGTTAGGTCGTCGTCCTCGCGTACGTGGTGTTGCTATGAACCCGGTTGATCACCCTATGGGAGGTGGTGAAGGTCGTTCATCAGGAGGTCACCCTCGTTCACGCACAGGAGTTTTAGCTAAAGGCTACAAAACTCGCTACAAGAAGAAAACATCGAATCGTTACATCATTGAGAGAAGGAAAAAATAATGGCTCGTTCAATTAAAAAAGGTCCTTATATCGATCACAACTTAGAGAGAAAAGTTCTTTCTATGAATGAAACAAACAAGAAGTCAGTAATTAAGACTTGGTCTCGTAGATCAATGATTTCACCTGATTTTGTTGGCCATACCTTCGCAGTGCACAACGGGAATAAATTTATTCCAGTTTATGTAACGGAGAATATGGTTGGTCACAAGCTTGGTGAATTTGCGCCTACGCGTACTTTCAGAGGCCACGCAGAAAAGAAAAAATAATAGGTAATGGAAGCAACAAAGAAACTTAAAAAATCTGTTTTAATTAAGCAGCGCAAAGAGCAGTTAAAAGCTCAGGTAGGAGGAGCTTCTACTGCCAAATTATTGAATTGCCCTACATCTCCGCGCAAAATGCGTTTAGTAGTGGATCTTATCCGTGGTCAAAAGGTTGAGAATGCTTTATACATTCTAAAACATACAGGTAAAGAAGCTGCTATCCGTGTTGAGAAATTATTATTATCAGCAATCAAAAACTGGGAAGCTAAGAATGAAGGCGCTTCAGTAGAAGATGGTGGTTTATTCGTAAAAGAAGTATCTGTAGGTGGTGGTCGTCAATTGAAAAGATTACGTCCAGCTCCTCAAGGTCGTGGTTACAGAATTCGCAAGCGTTCAAACCATGTTACTTTGATAGTTGACAGTGTAAACAACGTAAATAACTAATATTACTAAGAATGGGACAAAAAGCAAATCCAATAGGTAGCAGATTAGGAATCATCAAAGGATGGGATTCTAATTGGTTCGGAGGCAACAACTATTCTGATAAGTTAGTTGAGGACGAAAAAATCAGAAAGTATCTTTCAGTACGTATCGCTAAAGGCGGCGTTGCAAAAGTTGTTATTGAAAGAACTTTAAAACGTATAACTGTTACAATCCACACAGCGCGTCCAGGAATCGTTATCGGTAAAGGCGGACAAGAAGTTGATAAGATCAAAGAAGAGTTAAAGAAATTGACTAAGAAAGATGTTCAAATCAACATTTTTGAAATCAAACGTCCAGAGCTAGATGCGAAGTTAGTAGCGGAAGGTATTGCAAAACAATTAGAGGCTCGTATCTCTTTCCGTCGTGCAATGAAAACTTCTATCGCTTCTACGATGCGTATGGGTGCAGAAGGTATCAAAGTAATGTGTTCAGGTCGTTTAGGTGGTGCTGAGATGGCACGTACTGAACAATACAAAGAAGGAAGAACTCCTTTACACACATTACGTGCAGATATCGACTATGCTTTAGCAGAAGCATTAACTACTTACGGTAAAATCGGAGTAAAAGTTTGGATCTGTAAGGGAGAAGTTTACGGTAAACGTGACTTGTCTCCAAACATTGGTCAAGCTTCAGGCGTGAAATCACGTGGTGGAAACGAAGGTGGTTCAGACCGTCGTGACAACCGTGGTGGAGGCCGTCGTGATAACAATCGCGGTGGTGGTGGTCGTCGTGATAACAACCGTGGTGGAAAAAGAGATTAATTAATTAAGATTTAAGAAACTATCTGTTAAACAGATTTTAACAAAATACGAACATGTTACAGCCAAAAAGAACGAAGTTCAGAAAGATGCAGAAGGGCCGCATGAAGGGTAATGCAAGCCGTGGTGCGGAGTTATCTTTCGGTTCTTTCGGTATCAAATCACTGGAGTCAGCATGGATCACTAGCCGTCAAATTGAGGCTGCACGTATCGCCGTTACACGTTTCATGAAACGTGAGGGTCAAGTGTGGATCCGTATCTTCCCTGACAAACCTGTTACTAAGAAGCCTGCAGAGGTACGTATGGGTAAGGGTAAAGGTGCTCCAGAATACTGGGTAGCAGTAGTACGCCCAGGCCGTATGTTATTTGAAGCAGAAGGTGTGCCTTTAGAAGTTGCTAAAGAAGCATTACGTTTAGCTGCTCAAAAATTACCGGTTCAAACTAAGTTTGTGATACGTAGAGATTACGTTGAAGCATAATAATCGTCGGTAATGTCTAGAATTTAGCCTTACGGCCGTTACCCGTAAGGCAATATTAAAACGCTAGATAACCCGACCCAACACTGGAAAAAAATGAAAAATTCAGAAATCGTAGAATTATCAACAGAGGATTTAACAGCTCGCCTTGCAGAAGAGAAAGCTGCCTTTAACAAATTGAAATTTGCACACGCTGTTTCTGCTATTGAGAACCCTAACGTGATCAAAGCAGCTCGCAGAACTATCGCTCGTATCTCTACAGAGGTTTCAAAGCGTAAGAATGCAGCAAAATCTGAAACAGCCTCTGAGGCATAAAAATTAAGTCGAAATGGAAAGAAATTTAAGAAAAACAAGAATCGGCTTAGTAGTTAGCAATAAAATGGACAAATCGATTACAGTAGCTGTTGAGCGTAAAGTGAAACACCCTATTTACGGTAAGTTCGTTAAAAAAACTACTAAATTCAAAGCTCATGACGAAGAAAATACCTGCGGTATCGGCGATACGGTATTAATCATGGAAACTCGTCCGCTGAGTAAGACAAAAAACTGGAGATTAGTTGAAATTTTAGAAAGGGCTAAATAATGGTACAACAAGAATCAAGATTAAATGTAGCTGACAATAGCGGAGCTAAAGAGGTTTTAGTAATCCGTGTATTGGGCGGTACGCGCAAGCGTTATGCATCTATCGGTGATAAGATCGTTGTTACCGTAAAGAGCGCTATTCCTTCAGGAAACGTGAAGAAAGGTTCAGTTTCTAAAGCAGTTGTAGTTCGTACGAAAAAAGAGATTCGTCGTAAAGATGGTTCTTATATTCGTTTCGATGATAACGCTGCAGTATTGTTAAACAATAACGATGAACCACGCGGTACACGTATCTTTGGCCCAGTTGCGAGAGAATTACGTGAGAAGCAGTTCATGAAAATCGTATCATTAGCACCGGAGGTTTTATAATTATGGCACAGAAGAAAAAAACTACTACTCACAAAATCAAGATTAAAAAAGGAGATTTAGTGAAAGTTATCGCTGGTAACTCTAAAGGTGTTCAAGGAAAAGTTTTACAAATTTTAGTGGATGCAGATAGAGCTATCGTTGAAGGCGCTAATATTGTTAAAAAACACACTAAACCAAGTGCAGCTAATCCTAATGGTGGTATCATTGAGAAAGAAGCTGCAATCAACATCTCTAATATTGCTTTAATTGATCCAAAAACGGGTACTACTACACGTATTGGTCGTAAAGCAAATGCAGATGGTAAAATTGTTCGTTACGCAAAAAAATCAGGGGAGGAGATTAAATAATGACTTATTCACCGAGATTAAAAGGGAAATACGCGGATGAGATCCGTGCAGCTCTAAAAGAGAAATTCCAATACAAGAGCGTTATGCAAGTTCCTAAATTGGAAAAAATCGTTGTATCTCAAGGTATTGGTGCTGCTACATCTGACAAAAAATTAATCGACAATGCAATTGGCGAATTAACTTTGATTACAGGTCAACAAGCAGTTTCTACAAAGTCTAAAAAAGATATTTCGAACTTCAAATTGCGTAAAGGCATGCCTGTTGGTGCTCGTGTAACATTACGCGACAACAATATGTACGAATTCTTAGATCGTTTAATTGCTGTTTCATTGCCTCGTATCCGTGACTTCCGCGGTATTAACGATAAAGGATTTGATGGACACGGTAACTACAACTTAGGTATTACTGAACAGATCATTTTCCCTGAGATCAACATTGATAAAATCAACAAGATCCAAGGTATGGACATCACTTTCGTAACTTCAGCTAAGAATGATATCGAAGCATTAGAGTTATTGAAACAATTCGGTTTACCATTCAAAAATCAAAATTCGAACAACAATGGCTAAAGAAGGATTAAAAGCACGCGAAGTAAAGCGTCAGAAATTAGTTGCTAAATTTGCTGAGAAACGTGCTGCTTTAAAAGCAGCTGGTGATTATGCAGCTTTAGACAAATTGCCTAAGAATGCTTCACCTGTACGTTTACACAATCGTTGTAAATTAACAGGTCGTCCTAAAGGATATATGCGTCAATTTGGTATCTCTCGTGTAACATTCCGTGAGATGGCATTAGACGGAAAAATCCCAGGGGTGAAAAAAGCTTCTTGGTAAACCAAAAAAAATATTTACTTTTGCCCGGATAAATCGCTTAATGCGATTTATCGGGTTTTTTTTGCATTGCAAATATTGTTAACAGATAATAGGTCTGCCTTGATGTTAAAGGTTGGAAACCATTATCATAATTTTTATAAAAAATGAATACAGATCCAATAGCGGATTACCTTACACGAGTAAGGAATGCCATTAAGGCCAACCACAGGGTTGTTGAAATTCCTGCATCGAACCTAAAAAAAGAAATCACTAAAGTTCTTTTTGACAAAGGTTACATTGCTAATTACAAATTTATTGAAGAAGGTCCTCAAGGCACAATCAAAATTGCTTTGAAATACCATCCAATTAGCAAAGTACCGGCTATTCGCACTTTGACACGTGTGAGTAAACCTGGTTTAAGAAAATATGCAAGTGTTGACAATCTTCCTCGTGTTTTGAACGGTTTAGGTATTGCTATCCTATCTACATCGAAAGGTGTAATGTCGGATAAAGAAGCTGGCGTTCAAAATGTTGGTGGTGAAGTTTTATGTTACGTTTATTAATCTAGGAAAAAACACACAAAGAAATGTCAAGAATTGGAAAAGCGCCAATTGCTATTCCCTCGGGAGTATCAATTACTGTATCAGACAAGAACTTGTTGACAGTAAAAGGCCCTAAAGGTGAGTTATCACAACAAGTAGACAGCGACATTACCGTTAAAGAAGAAGACGGTCAAATCGTCGTTACGCGTCCTACAGAACAAAAGAAACACAAAGCATTACACGGTTTATACCGCGCCTTGATTAACAACATGGTGATCGGTGTAACTGAAGGTTACAAAACTACACAAGAATTAGTGGGTGTTGGTTACCGTGCTTCAAACACAGGTAATACATTAGAATTGACTTTAGGATTCTCTCACCAGATTGTTTTTGTATTGCCAAAGGAAATTACAGTTACTACAACTGCTGAAAAAGGTAAGAACCCTACAATTACATTGGAGTCTATCGACAAACAATTAATCGGACAGGTTGCAGCGAAAATCCGCGGCTTCCGTAAACCAGAACCATACAAAGGTAAAGGTATTAAGTTCGCAGGGGAAGTATTAAGAAGAAAAGCAGGTAAATCAGCTAAAAAATAATAACCATGGCAGGAATTAAATCAACTCGTAGAGCGAGAATTAAAAAAGGAATCAGAAAACACCTGGCTGGATCTACAGAACGTCCACGTTTGACGGTTTTTAGAAGTAATAAAGGTATCTATGCACAAATCATTGACGATACAATTGGCAAAACATTAGTTTCTGCTTCATCATCGTCGAAAGAGTTTGCTGCTTCAGGTAACAAAGTTGATCAATCTAAAGCTGTAGGTAAATTGGTTGCTGAGAAAGCGATCGCAGCAGGAATTAGCAAAGTAGTTTTTGACCGTAATGGGTATCTATACCATGGCCGTATTAAATCATTGGCTGAAGGTGCTCGCGAAGGCGGTTTAGACTTTTAATCAAAGAAAGAAATGGCATTAAGCAATATTAAAAGAGTAAAATCAAGCGAGATTGAGTTAAAAGATCGCTTAGTAAGCATCCAACGTGTAGCAAAAGTTACTAAAGGTGGTCGTACTTTTAGTTTCTCAGCAATTGTTGTAGTTGGTGACGAAAATGGTATCGTAGGATACGGTTTAGGAAAAGCTAAAGAGGTTACTGAAGCTATCACTAAAGGTATTGATGACGCTAAGAAAAACTTAGTGAAAGTTCCTATCATTAAAGGTACAGTTCCTCATGAGCAATACGGTAAATACTCTGGTGGTTCAGTTTTAATTAAACCAGCTGTACACGGTACAGGAGTATTAGCGGGTGGTGCAATGCGTGCAGTATTAGAGTCTGCAGGTATCACTGACGTATTAGCAAAATCTTTAGGATCTTCTAACCCTCACAATGTGGTTAAAGCAACAATTGATGCTTTAGCAAACATGCGTGATGCTTATACAGTGGCACAAACACGTGGTGTCGATTTAAACAAAGTATTTAACGGTTAATATCATGGCAAAAATTAAAATCACCCAGATAAAGAGCGTTATCGACAGAAGCGAGCGCCAAAAGAAAACTATTGAGGCATTAGGTTTGAAAAGAATCAATCACTCAGTAGAAGTTGAAGCTACACCAGCAATTATTGGTATGGTTCGTAAAGTGAACCACTTAGTAGCAGTAGAAACTGTTTAAAAATAACAATGGAAAGGATTTCTCACAATCCTTTCCATTCTGTTTATTCATTAAATATTAAAATGTTATTGCCTGTTTAGTGAGAGCGAAGGCGTAACACAATCAAGTTTAAAATGAACTTAAGTAATTTAAAACCAGCAGTTGGTTCAACAAAAAGTAAAAAACGTATTGGTCGTGGTCAAGGATCTGGTCGTGGCGGAACTTCAACTCGTGGACACAAAGGTGCGGGTTCTCGTTCAGGTCACTCGACGAAAATTGGTTTCGAAGGTGGTCAAATGCCTTTGCAACGTCGCGTTCCTAAATTTGGATTCAAAAACATTAACCGTGTTGAATACGTAGGTGTTAACTTAGATGTATTACAAGGTTTAGTTGAGAAACACAATTTAACGACTGTAGACTTTGAAACTTTAAAGGTTCATGGTTTAATCTCTAAAAACGACAAGGTGAAGATCTTAGGTCGTGGTGAGTTTACTACGAAAGTTGAAGTTAAAGCTCATGCGTTTTCTACCTCAGCTCAAAAAGCTATTGAAGCAGCAGGTGGTTCTATCGTTAAACTGTAATAATACATGAAGAAACTAATCACAACCTTAACCAATATATGGAAGATTGAAGAATTACGTAATCGTATTCTAAATACGATACTTTTTCTTTTAATATACCGCATAGGATGTCACGTGGTGTTGCCAGGTGTTAATCCAGATGCATTGGTAGTAAACAGAGAAGGTGGTAATGATATTATGAACCTAATCAATATGTTTGCCGGTGGATCTTTTTCACGGGCTGCAATTTTTGCATTAGGCGTAATGCCATACATCTCCGCATCTATCGTTGTGCAGTTATTGGGGATAGCTGTTCCTGCTTTTCAAAAAATGCAAAAGGAGGGAGAGTCTGGTCGTAAGAAGATGACTCAAATAACACGTTACCTAACAGTAGCGATTACTTTGGTTCAGTCAGTGGCTTACGTAAAGACACAAATCGGTCCAGAAGCAAAAACTATTGCGGATCCGATGTTCTCTATTCTTTCAGCAATCGTATTGACAGCAGGTACATTGTTTGTGATGTGGCTAGGTGAGAAAATTACGGATAAAGGTATCGGTAATGGTATTTCACTTATTATTATGGCAGGTATTATCGCGCAGCTTCCTGCAGGTATTACAGCGGAGTGGGGTTCTAGAATGAGCCCAAGTGGTGGTGGTCCGATTCCATTGTTATTGGAGTTTGTAGCCCTATTCTTTGTTGTAATATTTACCATTCTTGTGGTTCAAGGGGTTCGTAAGATTCCTGTACAATACGCTAAGAAAATCGTTGGAAATAAACAAATCGGCGGTGTTCGTCAGTACATACCTTTAAAGGTAAATGCTGCGGGTGTTATGCCGATCATTTTTGCGCAAGCAATCATGTTCCTTCCAATGTCCCTGACACAGTTCTTTCCGAACGTCCAGTCAGACTTTTTGACTTCATTGAGTAATTATACCTCCGTTACGTATAACGTCGTGTTCGCGTTGTTAATCATCGCATTCACGTTCTTCTATACAGCGATTATGGTTAATCCTCAACAAATGTCAGAAGACATGAAGAAGAATGGTGGATTTATCCCAGGTGTTAAGCCAGGGTATGAAACCAATTTGTTTATCGATAATGTGATTTCTCACATTACATTCCCAGGGGCAGTATTTGTAGCAGTGATTGCTATATTACCGGCAATTGCTACACTATTTGGTGTAAATAACCAATTCGCTCATTTCTATGGTGGTACTTCGTTGTTAATCTTAGTAGGGGTTGTGTTGGATACAATTCAACAAATTGAAAGTCACTTGTTGATGCGCCACTACGACGGATTGATGAAGACAGGTAGAGTAAAAGGCCGTAGTTCTGCAACAACAGTTGAAGGTTACGACCAGTCAGCAATTTAATTTTGAATGTCTAAAGTATATTATAAAACAGACGAAGAAATTGAGCAAGTGCGAGAGTCAGCTAATGTACTCTCGCAATTACTTGCAGAGATTGCTTCGTTGGTAAAGCCAGGAATAACGACTTTATCGCTTGATAAATTTGCATTTGAGTTTATCAAAGATCATAAGGGAACTCCTGCGTTCTTAAATTATCACGGGTTTCCATATTCGCTTTGTATTTCGGTGAACGATCAAATTGTTCATGGTTTTCCAAGTGAGTATGTGTTGCAGGAAGGGGATATTATCTCCGTTGATGGGGGTGTTAATTTAAATGATTTTATTAGCGACTCAGCTTATACTTTTGGTGTAGGTGAGATTTCTTCTGAAGCGCAGCAATTACTAGACGTTACGAAAGCTTCTTTGTATAAAGGTATAGATGAAGCAGTAGCAGGTAAGCGTGTTGGAGATATCTCGGCAGCCGTTCAAGAATACGTTACGCGTTATAATTATGGTATTGTTCGCGAGCTTGTAGGTCATGGTGTTGGTTTTCATTTGCATGAAAAACCAGAAGTGCCAAACTACGGTAAGCGCGGTTCTGGTCCTAAATTAGAAGAGGGATTAGTTATTTGTATTGAACCAATGATCAATGCAGGTAAAGGGGGCGTTAAGTTTTGGGATGATGGATGGACCGTTAGTACAATCGATGGCAAACTTTCTGCTCACTTTGAACAGATGGTTGCAATCAGAAAAGGAAAGCCGGACGTATTATTAAATTTTGATGCAATTGAGAAAGTTTTAGATAAAAAGTAGTTGGTTATCAATTAAATTATTTATCTTTGCACTCCTGTTTTGCGAATTTATACATAAAAATAGAGCTTATATGGCTAAACAAGCCTCGATAGAACAAGACGGTATCATTAAGGAAGCACTTTCAAACGCGATGTTTCGTGTAGAGCTAGAAAATGGTCATGAGATTATTGCCCATATTTCTGGCAAAATGCGTATGCACTACATTAAAATTCTGCCGGGTGATAAAGTGAAGTTGGAAATGTCTCCCTATGATTTAACCAAAGGAAGAATTACATACCGCTATAAGTAGGCTTCCGTTTATTAGTAGCAGTATAAAAAACTTATAAAAATGAAAGTTAGAGCATCAATTAAAAAACGCAGTGCGGATTGTAAGATCATCCGTCGCAAAGGAAAAGTTTTTGTAATTAACAAAAAGAACCCTAAGTTCAAACAACGTCAAGGGTAGTTATTAACATAATCGCTTAAAATATTATATGGCAAGGATATCAGGTATAGATTTACCTAAAAACAAAAGAGGTGTTATTGGCCTTACCTATATTTTCGGTATTGGTCGTTCCACTGCTGCTTATATCTTAGATAAAGCAGGTATCGATCAGAACGTGAAAGTTCAGGAATGGAATGATGATCAATTGACAGCAATTCGTACTATCATCAACGACGAGATTAAAGTTGAAGGTGCTTTACGTTCAGAAGTTCAATTGAACATTAAACGTTTGATGGATATTGGTTGTTACCGTGGATTACGCCACCGTAAACACTTACCAGTTCGTGGTCAACGCACTAAAAACAACTCTCGTACTCGTAAAGGAAAACGTAAGACAGTTGCTAACAAGAAAAAAGCTACTAAATAATAAGTAATTAAGAAATGGCTAAAAGTAAAAAAGTTACTAAAAAACGTATCGTAATTATTGAGCCTGTTGGTCAAGCTCATATCAACGCTACTTTTAACAACATTATCGTAACTTTGACTAACAATCAAGGTCAAACAATTTCATGGTCTTCAGCTGGTAAGATGGGCTTCAAAGGTTCTAAAAAGAACACTCCATATGCTGCGTCACAAGCTGCTAACGACTGTGGTAAAGTTGCATACGACCTAGGATTACGTAAAGTTGAAGTTTTTGTTAAAGGACCTGGTGCTGGACGTGAGTCTGCGATCCGTTCTTTACAAACAATCGGAATCGACGTAACGACGATTAAGGATATTACTCCACTACCGCACAACGGTTGTCGTCCTCCAAAACGTAGAAGAGTTTAATAATAGAGTGTTTAAGATAAGATTCGTCAGCTAAAGGCTGAATGATACTTCAAACAGAACAAACAAATGGCAAGATATACAGGACCTAAGTCCAAAATCGCTCGTAAATTTAGAGAGCCAATTTTCGGCCCAGATAAGGCATTAGAAAAGAAAAATTACCCTCCTGGTCAACATGGACCATCTAAAAGAAGAGGTAAACAATCTGAATACGCAATTCAGTTATTAGAGAAACAAAAAGCTAAATATACTTATGGTGTATTAGAGCGTCAATTCTCAAATTTATTCGTGAAAGCGGCAGCAAAACAAGGTATTACTGGTGAAAACTTCTTAAAATTATTAGAAGCTCGTTTAGATAATATCGTTTACCGTTTAGGTATCGCTCCTACACGTTCAGCTGCGCGTCAATTAGTTTCGCACAAGCATATTACTGTTAACGGACAATTAGTTAACATTCCATCATATAGCATTCGCCCTGGTGATGTTATTGAGGTTCGTGAGCGTTCAAAATCGTTAGAAGCGATTTCAAACTCTGTAGCTGGTAGAAAAATCAATAAATTTAGCTGGTTAGAGTGGGATGCAAATGAATTGAAAGGTACTTTCGTAACTTACCCTGAAAGAGCTGACATTCCAGAGAACATTAAAGAAAATTTAATTGTAGAGTTATACTCTAAATAATAAATAATACTAACATGCAGGCTTTTTTTTAGCGTGCATGTTAGTGTTATATCATATCAAGTACTAAAACTTAAAAGAACATAAATGGCAATTTTAGCATTTCAAAGACCGGATAAAGTTATCATGCAAAAATCAACTGATTTTGATGGTACTTTCGAATTTCGTCCATTAGAACCAGGTTTTGGTGTAACTATTGGTAATGCTTTGCGCCGTATTTTATTGTCCTCTCTAGAAGGATATGCAATTACGTCGGTAAGATTTTCAGGCGTTTCGCACGAATTCTCTACGATTAAAGGCGTGGTAGAAGATGTTACGGAAATCATTCTTAATTTGAAACAAGTTCGTTTTCAAAAGAGTGGTGAGCAAGGCGATAACGAGAAAATCTTTGTAGTTATCAACGGCCAAGATCAATTTACAGCAGGAGACATCACAAAATTCTCTAACAATTTCACAGTTCTTAACCCTGATTTAGTTATCTGTAATATGGATAACTCTGTTACTGTAGAGGTGGAAATCTCTGTTGGTAAAGGTCGTGGTTACGTGAATGCAGAAGAGAACAAAGTTGTTGATGGCCCAGTTGGAGTTATCGCGATCGATTCTATCTACACTCCGATCAAAAATGTAAAATATACCATTGAGAACTATCGTGTTGAACAAAAAACTGACTACGAGAAATTGTTGTTAGATATTTCAACTGATGGTTCAATTCATCCAGAAGATGCTTTGAAAGAGGCAGCTAAAATCTTAATCCAACATTTTATGTTGTTCTCTGATGAGAACATGTTGTTGGAATCTCAAACTAAGGAAGAGACTAAGGTTGTTGATGAAGAGATCTTACACATGCGTAAGATTTTGAAAACTGAGTTAGTTGATTTAGATCTTTCAGTTCGTGCTTTGAACTGTTTGAAAGCAGCTGATATTCGCACATTAGCAGAATTAGTTACTTATGATGTTGCTGATATGTTGAAGTTCCGCAACTTTGGTAAGAAATCTTTAAGCGAGATTCAAGAATTAGTTAAATCGAAAGGTTTATCATTTGGTATGAACTTGTCTAAGTACAAGCTAGACGAAGAATAATAAATTACAATAATAAGCGACCTGTTGCGTAATTCCTCTTGGGAGTAGAGATAATCTGATTATACATACAAGCTTGAAAGAAAGAACGGTACGCACAAAAACAAATTAAAAAAATGAGACACGGAAAAAAAGTTAATCACTTAGGCCGCACTGACAGTCACCGTAAGGCGATGTTAGCTAACATGGCGACTTCATTAATCAAACACAAGCGTATTACTACTACATTAGCAAAAGCTAAAGCATTACGTACTTATGTTGAGCCTTTGATTACAAAATCTAAAAACGACACAACACACTCTCGTCGTACGGTATTCGCTTACTTAAAAGATAAAGATGCTGTTACTATCTTGTTCCGCGAAGTATCTGAGAAAGTTGCTTCACGTCCAGGTGGTTACACTCGTATCATCAAATTGGAAAACCGTTTAGGTGATAACGCGGAGATGGCATTTATTGAATTAGTAGACTACAATGAAGTTTATGGCAACACTGCTAAAACTGAGAAAAAATCTACTCGTCGTCGTGCTACAACTAAGAAAAAAGCTACTGAAACTGAAGCGAAAGCAGCAGTTGCAAAAGCTGATGACTTAACGATCGTAGAAGGTATCGGTCCTAAAATTGCTGAAGTATTAACTGCAGCTGGTATCGCTACTTACGCTGATTTAGCAAAATCTGATGCTGAGAAAGTTAAAGAAATTTTAACTGAAGCTGGTTCTAATTTCAATACTGCAGATCCTGCAACTTGGGCTGAGCAAGCTCAATTAGCTGCTGACGGTAAATTCGAAGAATTGGAAAAATTGAAAGCTGAATTAGACAGCGGTAAAAAAGTTGATGAGTAATCATTTACTAATGATATAGAAAAGTCCCCTTATCTAAGGGGACTTTTTTTATTTTATAAGCATTTGTAATTTATTACTCCATATATTTGTAATTTACATCATACGAAAGCATAATAAATGGAACTTTTTAATGTTTACCCTGTTAATCCTATCAATATTGTAAAAGCAAAGGGATCTTTGGTTTGGGACGAACAAGGTACTGAGTATTTGGACTTGTATGGCGGCCACGCTGTAATATCCATAGGTCATACACATCCGCATTATGTAGAGACCTTAAAAAACCAGTTAGATAAAATTGGTTTTTATTCAAATTCTGTTTTAATTCCTATTCAACAGCAGCTTGCCCGACAGTTAGGGGAAGTGTCTGGAAAGACTGATTTCACGTTATTTTTGTGTAATTCTGGGGCTGAGGCAAATGAGAATGCTTTGAAGCTAGCGTCGTTTCATACTGGAAGGAAGAAAGTTATTGCTTTTAGTAAATCATTTCACGGTCGTACCTCACTTGCGGTTGCGGCAACTGATAATCCTAGTATCGTTGCTCCGATTAATCAGACTGATAACGTGGTGTTCTTACCTTTTAATGATGAGGAGGCACTAACGAAAGCATTTCAAGATTTCGGAGAAGATATCGCGGCTGTAATTATCGAAGGTATTCAAGGGGTTGGTGGTATTCGTGAAGCATCGATATCCTTCTTGAAGACTATTCGTTCACTTTGTGATACCTATGGAGCAGTCTATATAGCAGATTCAGTTCAATGTGGATACGGCAGGACAGGTTCTTTCTATTCGCATGATTATGCTGGTGTAGAAGCAGACGTTTACTCTATGGCAAAAGGTATGGGTAATGGCTTTCCAATTGGCGGAATTGCAATAGCTCCTAAATTTAAGGCATCTTATGGTTTGTTAGGGACTACCTTTGGTGGTAATCATTTAGCATGTGCCGCAGCGGTTGCTGTATTAGATGTTATTAAACAAGATAAATTAATTGAGAACGCAGAGAACGTTGGTAATTATCTAATTGATGAGTTGAAGAAATTTGATAAAGTACTCGAGGTTAGAGGGCGTGGATTGATGATTGGAATCGAGTTACCTGAAGAGTTGAGTCAAGTCAAAAAGGAATTGCTTTCAATTAACAAGATTTTCACAGGCGAAGCAAAACCAAATGTGATTCGTATACTTCCAGCATTAAATATTAATAAAGAAATAGCAGATCGCTTTTTGACGGCTTTTGAAGAGCGTTTGAAAGCATAATTACATATAAATGAAAAACTTTTTTTCCGTAGCTGACGTAACCAATTTAAAGTCGGTAGTCGACGAAGCATTATCGTTGAAAGCGAACCCTTTTGGTCATGAAGATCTTGGTAAACATAAGACAATAGGCTTAGTATTTCTAAATCCGAGTCTTCGTACTAGACTTAGCACGCAAAAGGCTGCTATGAATCTAGGAATGCAAGTGATTGTCATGAACATGGATAAGGATGGTTGGGCTTTAGAGACTCGTGACGGCGTTATTATGAACGGTACTACTGTAGAGCACATTCGTGAAGCTGCTGCCGTTATGGGCGAGTATTGCGATATCCTAGGACTTCGTTCTTTTCCATCATTGAAAGACAAAGAAGCTGATTATACCGAAGACTTATTTAACAAGTTTGTGAAGTTTGCTGCTGTACCCGTTGTGTCCCTAGAAAGTGCGACACGACATCCACTTCAGAGTTTAACTGATCTGATAACAATTACGGAGCATAAAAAAACGAACAAACCTAAGGTTGTACTAGCTTGGGCTCCTCATGTGAAGGCACTTCCACAGGCGGTTCCAAACTCGTTTGCAGAATGGATGTGTAAAGCACAGGAAGAAGATTTAGTAGATTTTACGATTGCACACCCTGCGGGGTATGAGTTATCGGAGGAGTTTACTGAAGGTGCAAAAATTACGAATAAATTGGACGAGGCATTAGCTGACGCTGATTTTGTGTATGTTAAAAACTGGTCTTCTTTTAAAGAATATGGAGAAGTTTATCCAGTAGCTGAAAATTGGATGATGGATAATGAAAAGTTGAAGCTTACAAATGATGCGAAAGTAATGCATTGTTTACCTGTTCGTAGAGACTTAGAGTTATCTTCAGAAATATTAGATGGTCCAAATTCTTTGGTAATCAAAGAAGCTGGAAATCGTGTTTGGGCAGCACAAGTTGTGTTGAAGAGATTATTGGAGGGGTTGAAATAAGAAGGATGTCTGTTTTAAATATTATTAAGATCGGTGGTAACATCATCGATGATCCTGAACAGTTGGAAGCATTTTTAGAAAAGTTTTCCGCTTTACAGGGTAGAAAAATTTTAGTGCACGGAGGAGGCAAGATTGCAACACGCATCGCTGCCGACTTAGGAATTGAAGCGAAAATGGTGGAGGGCCGTCGAATTACGGATGCGCCGATGCTGGACGTGGTAACCATGGTTTACGCTGGCTTGACCAATAAGAATATTGTTGCTAACCTTCAAAAGCTAGATTGCGATGCAATCGGACTCTGTGGAGCTGATGGTAACGTAATTAAGGCGGTAAAACGACCTGTACGTGAAATCGATTACGGCTTTGCTGGTGATATACTTGCAGATTCCGTCAATTCACTAGCAATCAAAAAACTATTGGAGGCAGAATTTACGCCAGTGTTTTCAGCAATCACGCATAATGGACTTGGTCAGCTATTGAATACCAATGCAGATACCATAGCTTCGTCGTTAGCTGTTGCACTTTCTAAACTCTATGAGGTCTCCCTAATCTATTGTTTTGAAAAGAACGGAGTGTTATTAGATGTTGATAACGAGAACTCTGTTATCGAGACCATTCGCTCAGGAGAATTTGAGCAGTTAAAAGACAATAAGATTATACATGATGGCATGATTCCAAAATTGCAAAATGCATTTGATGCTATTGCAAAGGGGGTGAGCAATGTGTATATTGGCAATGCCAATAATTTACATCTGTATCAACAGCGTAAATTTGGCACTTGTTTAATTGCCTAAATCTATACAACATGCAAAAAATTACAATTATCGGTGGGGGTAATATCGGACTTTCCTTAGCCAAGGGATTGGTGAAGGCCGACTATTGCCTTGCGAGCGACATTACAATCACGAGACGATCACTTTCTTCTTTAGAGGAAGAGAAGAACGCTGGCTTTGGCGTAAGCGAAAATAACGTTGATGCTATTCAAGGAGCTGACTATATTGTGTTGGCAATTCTTCCGCAACAGATTCGAAAAGTACTCGACGAGCTTAAAAATACGCTAACACCGAATCAAATTGTAATTTCTGTTGTTTCGGGTGTAACATGTGCCGACATAAAAGAAGCAATTGGTACGGATAAAACGGTTGTTCGTGTCATGCCAAATACCGCAATTGCAATTGGGCAATCTATGACCTGCATGGCGACGGATGAAGCAAATGAGTCGCAGATACAGGCCGTTACTGAAATGTTTGAAACGGTAGGCTCTGTAGTGCTTATTAACGAAGATTTGATGACTTCCGCCACTGCATTGTGTGCTTGTGGTATTGCATTTTTCTTACGTAGTATCCGTGCAGCCTCACAAGGCGGCGTTGAAATTGGTTTCCATGCACACGATGCGTTAAAGATGGCCATTCAAACCGCTAAAGGTGCCGCAGATTTATTATTGCAAATGCAAAGTCATCCTGAGAGTGAAATTGATAAAGTAACCTCACCAAAGGGATGCACAATTGCGGGATTAAATGAAATGGAGCATAACGGCTTTAGTTCAGCATTTATTAAAGGAATAAAATTGTCAGCAAAGAAAGCTGGAGGTTTATATAATGACTAATATACAAGAACTGACGGGTGATAGTATAACACTGTTAAAGCATATGATCAGTACGCCTTCACTTAGTCGTGAAGAGCAAGATACAGCAGCTTTAATCCGTCAATTCTTACTTACCCATGAGATACCATCGGAACAAGTAGGCAATAATATAATTGCTTACAATAAGTTCCGCGATGCAGGCAAACCCAATGTTCTTCTCAATTCGCATCATGATACTGTAAAAGCAAATCCAGGTTATACGAAAGATCCTTTTCAGCCCCTAGTTGAAGAAGGAAAACTCTACGGCTTGGGGAGTAATGATGCTGGCGGTTGTTTAGTGTCTTTAATTGCGGCTTTTCGTTTTTTCTATGAGCGTGAAGACCTTCCATTCAATCTTTGTTTAATTGCTTCTGCAGAAGAAGAGGTTTCTGGGAAGAATGGTATTGAGGAAGCCTATAAACATGTGACCGAATGTAGCTTCGCAATTGTAGGAGAGCCAACTTTATTGAATTTAGCCGTTGCTGAAAAAGGGTTAATGGTTTTAGATTGTGCAGCACAGGGAGAATCCGGACACGCAGCTCGCGAAGAAGGAATCAATGCGATCTATCTAGCAATTGAGGATATCAACTGGTTCCGTACATTTCAATTTCCAAAGCTTTCTAGCTTCTTGGGACCGGTAAAGATGAGCGTGACGATGGTCGAGGCGGGATCTCAACATAACGTTGTTCCTGCGCTCTGTAAATACGTCGTCGATGTAAGAAGTACCGATGTCTATAGCAATCAAGAAATATTAGATATTATTAAGGAGCACGTGAAGTCGGATGTCGTTGCGCGTTCAACCCGTTTGAATCCATCGACGATAGCAATTGATCATCCCATTGTACAATCGGGAATTAAGCTCGGGAAAGAAGTTTACGGAAGTCCTACGATGAGTGACCAGGCTTTATTGCCAATTCCATCGATTAAAGTGGGGCCGGGAGACTCAGCGAGATCGCATACAGCGGATGAATTTATCTATTTGAGCGAAATAGAGGAGGGAATAGCTTTCTATATTGCTCTTTTGAACAATATTATATAAAAAAAGCGGGCTAGCCCGCTTTTTTTATAATGTAATCTGACGTTTTATACTCTCTTCAAGGGAAATTATAGTCTCCGTACGTTGAATTCCTTTCAATCCTTGAATATCTTCGTTTAAAACTTTACGCAAATGTGAGGTGTCGCGACAGATAATTTTAGCAAAAGCACTGTATTGACCAGTACAATAGTGCAATTCTACCACTTCTTTAACTTGTTTTAGCTGTTCTACCGCATCTGAATACTCAGAACCCTTCTCTAAATAGATTCCTAGGAACGCTGTGATGTCAAATCCTACCTTTTGAGGGTTAATTATTAGGTTTGAACCGTTGATTATTCCCAATTCTTCCATTTTTTTCATGCGAACATGGATTGTTCCGCCAGAAACTATCAGTTTTTTGGCAATTTCAGTATAAGGAATTGATGCATCTTCCATTAAAATGGATAAAATTTGAACATCCAGGTTGTCTAAATCGTAATTTGAATAGTTTTTTTCCATAAAAATGGTATTATTGCGTGTATAATTTGTTTATTTTTTAAAAATATCTAAAAAATTCAGAAAAATTTCCATTTTTTTGAATGAAAATGTAAATTTGTTGTAACAAAAACGGAAAAACATCTAGTTTTTGTTTAGAATAGCCCCTCAAAATAACATAGGTTTATAATTGGTTAGCGTCGAAGCTCCTCGCCCGAGGAGCTTCTTCCATTTTACCGAATCAACAAACCTATTGATTTGATTATTTTTCAAAAATAACAACTTTTAATGGTATTTTAATGTTTGAATGATAAAATTATATCAATTTTTTTGTCATATTTATATTTCAAATGATAATAATTTGCTTTTAAAAATTAGTACATTAGATTTGAACGATAAATAAGAGACGATGGAGATTGAAGACGTTAAAATATCTAGGAAGAAACCTGTGTTTCCAGTAGGATCTGGACTATTGAAATATCTTAAGATGTATCAACGAGATAGCAAGCTGCCGCTAGCTTACTCGGACTTACTTCAATTTGATGAAACCGTTCCTGTTATTGATAAAAATGGAGTTGATACCTACTGGGAGATTCCTCTCTACCCGCAGCACGTGCAGGATCATCTATACGATCAATTGAAGATTGTTTACGCGGAGTTAAAAGCCTCAGGAAACACTAGGATTGTGCAGCATAAGGTGATTGAGCGGATCGAGTTTTGTGCATTTGGAAATACTAAGCCTTTTAGAATTAAGATTGTCAATCGGCTAAACGATGTGTACGACTATTTTTATATCAAGCAAGCGGACGCTTCACGTATATATGGTTTGGAATTGGAAGAGATTTTATCCCCAAATCAAGTCAATTATCTATATGATCGAGATACCTTAGTTGAGGAGCACATTGTCGGTATCCCAGGCGACGTTTTTTCGAAGTCGCGGATGTATTCTCCAGATTATAATCAAACGCGTATAGCGAAGGAATTTGTAAAATTCAACGAACGATGTGTTATTTCGTTATTGGGTGATATGCGAGCTTACAATTTTGTTATGCAAATAACTCCTGATTTTGATGATTTCCAATTTCGCATACGAGCGATTGATTTTGATCAGCAATTTTACGAAGGGAATATTAAAGTGTATATGCCGCAGTTTTTTAAGGAGAACTATCCCTACGTCAAGTTGTCGATGGATCATTTGACAGAGAAAACTGTTTTGCAGTATCAGCAGGAAGAGCGATCTTCGATTGTGCATCGTGTACGGAGTGAAAGACATCGAATAAAGGATCTCCGGGACGCGTCTAAAACGCAACAGTTATCAACTGAAGAGAATATCATCAAGCTGAGAGAGGCGCATGCGCAGGTCTATGAGGATTCACAATATTTAAATTGCCAATCCATGACGGATATTATTGAGCGGAATGTGAAAAATGTAATACGATCCGTACAGCTTTAACGGACCCGCTTCTGATTATCTTTCACAAACGCTTCCCATCCACTATAGGATTGCTTTTCTCCTGATAAGTTTTGTTGAAATGCGTGGCAGACGGCAACCGCTAAGCCGTCAGTAGCGTCTAAAAATTCCGGGGTTTCTTTAAAACTCAATAAGGTTTGCAACATTGCGGCAACTTGCTCTTTACTCGCATTACCGTTACCGGTAACCGATTGTTTTATCTTCCTAGGAGCATATTCTGAAATAGGAATGTCGGCATTTAAAGCTGCGGCCATGGCTACACCTTGCGCTCGACCTAATTTTAACATTACTTGTATGTTTTTACCATAGAATGGTGATTCTAAGGCAACGCAGTCAGGATGGTACTCTTCTATGAGTGCTGAAACTTTCTTAAATATTCGTTGCAGTTTTAATGCATGGTCATCTAGATGTCCCATTTTAATGACGCCCATCGTTAGCAAGGTTATTTTTTTATTCACTTCTTTCACTATTCCATACCCTAGAATTACTGTACCAGGGTCAATTCCTAGAATAATTCGCTCCTTTGCTTTTTCCTTCTGCATCTTACAATATTACAAAAATCCTTGTAATCATAGACGCTTCGAAACCGGCTTATCCTTTTAGTTTATTCATCAGACATAAATCTGTTAATTAAACGTTGTTCAACTGGACTTTGAATATTAGATACACCTACTTCAATAAATTCGCGCTGAGCTTCGAATGAGGTTCGAAGCACGTCCGTAGAAAGCACAATTCTAAGTATTTATTCGCTATTGACTTTGCTTTTAAAATTAGTAGTGAAAATCGGTTAATTATAGGATTTTCGGCACGTCGACAGTGGACTTCGTTATCGCCATCTGTTTTGCTATTGCAATCGACAGAAAGATGATGAATTCGATAAAGTAGCAGTCGTAAAAGCCTGATATTTATTAAAAAATTGTTAAAATTGTGCTTTCAAACAAGAAATTGACAAAGACGCAGAAAAAATATCTTAACCTATTAATCAAGATCCTCATAGTTGCATTAGCGATGTGGTTTGTTGTTTCAAAGGTTAATAATCAAAAGAACTTAGCTGAATTCAAACATTTAATAGGAACCATTGATCCACTTACTATCCGTTTAGTTCTTGCTGTCGTTTTCTTACTTATGTTTGCTAATTGGTTCTTAGAAGTTGTTAAATGGCGATTTTTGAGTAAGCGCTTGGAACATTTGAGTTTATGGAAAGCAATTCGTTCGGTATTTTGCGGGCTTACCTGGGCAATCTTTACACCCAATAGAATAGGGGAGTACGGTGGCCGTATCATGCTTTTGCGTCCAGAAAATCGTGCTTCCGGTGCGGTAGCGATGGGCGTAGGGTTATTTGCGCAATTGGTCCTGACCTCGATATTTGGCGCATTAAGTATAGCTTGGTTTGTTACGACTTTCATCGATACGCCAACTGCCGTGGATTTCGGTGTTTGGTTACTTGCCATAATTTATGCGTTAGCATTTTTGATTTTGTTTTTCAATGTCTCTTGGGTTGATTATTTGGTGGGAAAAGTAAAGCTGTTACAGAAAGTAAAGCCATTTTTTGCAGTTTTAGAAGACTATTCCATATCGGAGTTGGCGTATGTACTATGGCTTTCAACATGCCGTTTTGCGATCTTTACATCACAGTATATTTTGCTGATGTTTGTTTTTCTTCCTGATTTATCGATTGTTTCGATGCTTCCAATGATTTTTATCTTATTTTTCGTACAGTCTGCTGTACCTTCGCTTGATATATTCGATTTTAGCGTGCGTAGCTTCGTTGCTAGTAATTTATTTGCCTATATCACTACCCAAGAATTGGCGGTTATGGCAATTGTTTCCTGTGTATGGTTTGTGAATTTAATTTTCCCAGCCATCATTGGAGCGTTTTTTGTATTTAATGTGAATTATATCAGTGATAACAAGTCTTAGTCTTTTTCTATTTATCATGTGCGTAGTGTATGTGGTTCTCGTGCTTTATATGCGCGCAGGTTGGACACGCCTACCCGTAATCAAACCTAGTCAAGCCGCAATACAGCACAAGGTCAGTGTCATCATTGCAGCGAGAAATGAAGAGCAGAACATTGGTAGAACCTTAGATTGCCTAATGGCGCAAGATTTTCCGAAAGAGCTTTTAGAAATAATTGTTGTGGATGATCATTCTACTGATCGAACGAGTGAAATTATTAATACTTATGCAAATCGTGGCGTTCGGTTAATTAGTCTAGAGGCTGGAGATAAGCTAAATTCTTATAAAAAATATGCGATCAATAAAGCGATTGATTTATCAACCGGAGAGATTATAGTCACGACGGATGCCGATTGCCGCATGGGTCCACAATGGTTAAGAACAATTATCCATTTTATGGAGGCTAATGATCTTTACATGGTTTCTAGTCCGGTGAGTTATCACGAAGAAAAATCATATTTTGAGAACCTGCAAACGCTTGAGTTTTTGTACCTCATTGGTCTAGGGGCAGCAGGTATTGGAAATGGAAATCCTACGACTTGTAATGGTGCAAATTTAGCCTACAGAAAGTCCGTTTTCTACGAAATGGGTGGTTTTAAAGGTATTGACGAACTTGCATCGGGAGATGATGAGTTATTATTACATAAGGTTGCCGAGCAATATGCTAGTCGAATTGGATTCTGTAAAGCTAAAGAATCTATTGTATATACAGATGCCAAAGAGAACCTATCCTCTTTTTTAAACCAACGTCGCCGATGGGCATCCAAGAGCACAAAGTATAAAGACAAACGTGTGGTGGCTTTGGGTGTTTCGATATGGCTGTTTAATTTTGCTTTGTTGGTTAACATCCTCTGCTTTTGTTGGGCCGATGCAGAAGCCGAGCGATTAATTTTCCTTTCTATATTGTTGAAAATCGCAGTTGAATTTGTTTTCCTCTATCCGGTTCTTTCGTTCGCCGGGCGTAAATCATTGATATTTAATCTTCCATTGCTTAGCATACTACATTCGGTATACTTAGTTTATATTGGGGTATTGGGAAATATCGGAAAATACGATTGGAAGGGTCGCTCTGTAAATTAATTTAGGGCTTTTCTTCGATTACTTTAGCACGAATTAGGTCCTCTGCTTTCTTGACGATTTCCTCGACATTTAAGCCGCTTGTATCGATCGGATCTAAGACTTCCCAAGACATCGATGTGAAAGGACGTAATGGGAAGGCGCCCCATTGCACCATTTTGTAGGATCCATTAATGACGATAGGAACCACCAAAGCCTCTGGGTTTTTCTTTAAGAGCGTCGCTATTCCACCAACTGAAAAGGCCTTCATCTTTCCCGTCTTCGTTCTCGTACCTTCGGGAAATATAAATGCTGACCAATTATTTTGTTTCATATTGTTGGCCAATTTTAAGATTTCTGCAATAGATTGTTTAGGATCTTTTCGGTCGATATTCGCCGCTCCACCATATTTTAAATTGAAAGAAATACTTGGGATATGCGCAGTCATTAATTCCAATTTCGAAATGAATTTTCCGTGAAATCTTCTCAGAAAGTAGATTAATGGAGGAATATCAAAGGTGCTCTGATGATTAGCAACAAATACGATTGGCTTACCTGTAGGGATATTCTTGTTGTCGATAAAATGAGTTCTGTTAAACAGTGTATAGTTGCAAGCAACCAGTAAGCCGTTTAGTATATCTACACTTTTCTTATGTGCATTATAGCCTCCTAATTTTAGACACAACCACTGTATAGGATGGAATATGATAAGCGATAAAGCGAAGCAAAAATAGAATATAGGTGTCAGGATAAACCCTAATAGTTTTCTCATAATCAACATAAATTGTGCAAATATACGAAATTGGTCAAATTGCCCATTGTAACGTTTGTGAATACTCATTTGTTGACATTTTGTTTAATAAAATTAAAATAATGTTTAACTTTATTAAGTTTAATATTGATTATATGAAATTTCCAATTCACTGTCCGGCATGTGATGCTGAGATGTCTGTTGTTAAACTTTGCTGTTCGTCTTGCGAAACGGAGGTTTCTGGTCATTTCAAGTTTCCAACTTTGATGCGATTAGAATCCGAGGAGCAGGAGTTCGTTATTCAATTTCTTATGAACTCTGGAAGTTTAAAAGAAATGGCCAATAAAATGGGGAAGAGCTACCCCACCGTACGGAATAAGCTGGATGAGCTTATTGCAAAAATGAAAACCTTATAACGAATAATTTATGAACGTGTATCGAGAATCTCAAAGTTTTATGTCCAAATGGCTTGTGTTATTATCCGTTTTGCTAATCGGATGGAAGTTATATACTGTGCTTAGCGCTTCAGTTATTAATAACTTAGCCGTTTTGCTAAGCGCAGCTCTATTCCTAATCATTTTCGTATTGTTGTTTTCTATTCGTTTAAAGACAAGATATGATTCCGAAGGTATTCATGTTCGCTTTGTACCTTTCGTTTTTAACAGGTTGTATGCCTGGAGTGAAATTGAAGAGGTTTCCTTAAAAAAATATTCACTATTCGATTATGGAGGTTGGGGATATCGGTTCGGAAGGGGAGGCATCGCAATGAGCACGAGTGGGAATATGGGGGTGCAACTTCAATTAAAGTCAGGAAAGAAAGTGCTTATTGGGACTCAAACGCCCAAGGAAGTACAATCCGTCATAGATTATTACTATTCAGGAGAAGGGAGGAATTCGAATGCTTAAGTTTTTATTAAATCCATTTGAAAATAGTACAGATAGGAAGCTTTTAATATTTGGCTGTTCTGTTTTTGTGATTATGGTTTTATTGAGCTGGCATTGGAACATTCTTGCCGATGGTATCGTTCAACTTCATAATAACACAGGGCTACCCTTATGGAAAGTATTCTTGAATACGAGTATGAACAACATTTTGTTAAGTATGCTGATGTTTTTAATCGCTAAACTGATCTATACAAAGAGTCGCCTCATCGATGTATTGAGCGTCGTATTGGTTGCCAACTTTGCACAAATGATGGTTATGTTATTGCTCTTCAATCCCTACATGCAAGGGGTCATGAAACCTCTAGAGACAGCAATCTTAGGAGGTGATTTAACGCTGAAAACTGTTCCTCAGATTAACTTAGTAATCATATCTATCGTTGGCATATTGGCAATAGCATTACTTTACTACTTTTTCCATCTTTTGGTTCTGGGTATGAAAATTGCCATGAATAGTAAAAAAGGGTATCATGTTATATTAATCATCATATTGACGATGCTTTTGGATACCTTTTTACATATATTAAATCCTTATTTATCATGATAAAAAAATACCTACTCGGCCTTATTGGATTAAGCTTCACCTTGTTAGCTTGTGGGCAGTCGTTTGAGGGAACGTGGATAGGTACGCTCGAATTGCCAAATGTAAAACTTCCAACAGTTTTTGAGTTTAAATACGATGGAGAATGGAGTGGGACCATGCAAAGCCCTTCGCAAAGTCCAGCAAAGTTGCCATTTTCCTTGATTAAAGCTAATGGCGATTCAATTCATGTCGAAGTAAAAGCATTTGGCGTCAGATATGCGGGTAAGCTTTCTGATGATAGACAGTCGATTACTGGTCGTGTACAGCAAGGAAGTATGCAAGCTCCACTAGACTTTAAAAAAGGTGTTTGGAAGTCTTATAAGCGCCCACAAGCAGTAAACCCGCCTTATAGTTATGATACTGTAAATGTTTCTATACCTAATAAATTAGCTGATGTGACGCTTGCGGGGACAATTACGCGTCCACGAACAGGAGGGAAGCACCCGGCCGTGATATTAGTTTCAGGAAGTGGTCCCCAAGATCGAAATTCAACTGTTTTTGCACATCAATCCTTTAAATTGATTGCCGACTATCTTACAAAGCGTGGGATCGTTGTGCTCCGCTATGATGACCGTGGCGTTGGTGAATCTACAGGGATTTATACGAAAGCGACGACTGGAGACTTTGGGAAAGATGCTATGGAAGTCTTGGAATTCTTACGATCGCAAGCTGATGTAGATCCCAAACAAGTCGGTATTATTGGTCACAGCGAAGGAGGACTAATTGCGACAATTCTTGCCGGGCAGCGTATCCCTTCATTGAAGTTTATTGTTGATCTTGCCGGACCTGCTATACCCATTGATTCCTTGATGTTATTACAGAATGAAGCAGTGATGAGAGTCCAGGGTAAAAAAATGAGCGAAATGGACAGAAATATTATTCTGAAGAATTACGAGATTGTGAAGAGTAGCTTATCTGCAGAAAAGGCATTTGAGGAACTTATGGCAAATATGCGCTCTATTCCCGAAAGTCAAAATGCAAAGTTTGGAGATGAAATCGGTGTATTGGTTACGCCGTGGTATCGATACTTCTTAAAAATTGATCCTGTCCCATTCATTAAGCGTATTCATATTCCTGTGTTTGCAGCTTTTGCGGGTAACGATGTTCAAGTTCCAGCTGCGGTTAATATGGAGAGTTTGACCGATAATCTACCTAAGAATCCGAAGAGCCTGCTTAAGATTTATCCAGGTTTAAATCATTTATTTCAAACATCTGCTTCTGGTTCGCATTTAGAATATGCGAATATTGAAGAGACCTTTGATATGCGTGTCTTGGAAGATATCGGGGATTGGATTTTAAACTTAAAATAAAAAAGCCGCCTCATTGAGGCGGCTTTTTTATTTATGTTAATTATATCCTGGATTTTGAACCAGTTTTGAATTGACAGATACTTCACGATATGGAATCGGGAAAACAAGTTTTGGAGCATTATACGGTAATGCACCGATACTTCTTTTTGTACGTTTCAAGTCGTGTATTCTATAACCTTCAAAAGCTAACTCTTTATCTCTTTCAGCAAGTATATCGTTAACCGTTACGGTTCCCAACGCAGCTAGTCCAGCACGTTGGCGTAATTCGTTAATATCGCTCGCAGGGCTGGCACCAACAGAACCACCTAATCTAGCGTTACACTCCGCACGTGTTAAATAAAGCTCTGTTAATCGTACTACAGGGATATTGTCGAAGTAATTATACCATTTTCGTGTAAACCATCCGGTTTTGGCACCTGTTCCTTCATAGATCATCTGGGTTCTACGTTTGTCTGTCGCTGCGTAGCCATTCACGTAAGAATTCAAGATACTCAAGTCGCCACGACCTACTTTTCCACCTGTGTTGTTTAAATAGCTCGAATAAAAAGTTGCAAGACCATCATTCGAAGAACCCGCGTTACTTTGCTCATTCTGTTGAATTTCAAAAACGCCTTCAGATGAATTTTTTACACGGAATGGATCCTCTAAGTTGGCAGTCAAACTGTATTCACCGCTTTCGATAATATCGTTTGCTTGAATACGAGCTTTGGTGTAATCGCTCTTTTGTAGATATAATCTAGCGAGCATTCCTTTCGCTGCATATAGATCTGGACTGTCACTCAAAAGAGAAACCGCGTCCGTAAGATCCTTTTCTGCTTGCGTATAAACTTCCGCCACCGTATTACGTGGTACATCGGATGTGATATCTTCAAATGCCTTTACAGCTTTCAAAGCAATTGGAACGCCTAAACTTGAATTTGCAGCTCCAGCTTCATATGGAAGGCCATATAATCTAACTAATTCGAAATGCATAATTCCTCTAATGAACAAAGCCTTTCCTTGAATTTCGTTTTTCATATCCGGATCAGTAACGACATCTAGGGATTCTAATACCGTATTGGCCGCATTGATCGCTTGGTAGGCACGTGTCCATGTACGAGTCGCATCCTCATTCGTGGATATTAAATTTTGATTAGAAATATCTCGGTAGGTGCTGAATGTACCTGTCCAGTTTAAATAGCTTGGACTAGCATACAAATCAGGAATCATGACCAAGTTGGTGCCATATAATGCTGGATGTGCTAACACGGTGTAGGCACCAACGAGTACGTTGTTAACATCAGCGGCACTAGATAGTGCATTTTCAGATGAGATATCATCCTGGGGTTCTATATCTATTTTCTTTCCACAAGAACTAGCCAATAAGGAGAAGGCTAAAACAGAATATGATAGATTTTTTAAGATTTTCATAACTTTTTCGTTTTTGATTAGAAACCGACATTAATTCCAAAAGTGATTGTGCGTGGCTGCGGTGCAGTATAGAAGTCTGTACCTAATTGAACAGCACCTGCAAAGGTGGTATTGATTTCCGGATCGTAACCATTGTAGTCTGTTAATGTTAACAAGTTAGTTGCCGACACATAAACTCTTGCTCTTTGCATTTTCAATTTATTCACCGTTTCATTTGGTAAGTTGTAACCCAATACGACATTCTTAATACGGAAATATGAACCATCTTGTACATAACGTGATGAAGGTCTAGTACCATTTGCTGAATCGAAACGCGGTTGAGGTACCATTGTTACGTCACCAGGATTCTTCCAATAGTTCATTTGATCTGTTGTTTGGTTATCAAAGTAATCACCGTTTGCCGATTGGAAACCACCTGCAGCATTGTAGATGTCATTACCACTAACGAATTGTGTTTGGATGTCTAAATCGAAGTTTTTATAAGAGAATCTGTTTCCAAAACCACCGTAAAAGTTCGGATTTGGATTTCCAATTTCTTGATCTGCAGCTTCTGAATAAACGTTTGTTGTTGTACTACGTGTAGCGTCTTTGTAATATAGGGCATCACCATTATCCGGATCAACACCTGCATAGGCTTTTCCATAGAAGAAACCATATGGCTTTCCTTCTTCTAAACGGCCTAAGTAGCGACCACCTGGATAGATTGGCTGTCCATTAACTAATTTTAGAATTTTATTTCTATTCCAAGAAATGTTAAAACTTGTAGACCATTTAAATTCGCCTACGAAATTTTTAGAATTTAATGTTAACTCTAATCCTTTATTTTCTAGACTACCCACGTTTCTATAAATGGTTGTGAAACCGCTGGTCGATACAATCGGCATGTCTAACAATAAATCTGTTGTCTTTTTGTGGTAAGCTTCAACTGTTCCCGAAATGCGGTCGGCTAAGATTCCAAAATCTAAACCAATGTTGCTTTGCGCTGTTTGTTCCCAAGTTAATCTAGGGTCTCCTAAACGGTACGCTACAGTACCTGGTGTTCCAGCATAATTTGCACCGCTATAAAGTGTTCTAGAAGCAAAATCGTCAATGTCCTCGTTTCCGGTTAAGCCATAACTCGCTCTCAGTTTTAGGAAGTTTACGGTATTGCTTTCCTGCAAGAAGTTTTCTTGAGAAATTACCCATCCGATGGACGCCGCAGGAAATGTACCGTATTTGAATTCTTTTCCAAATCGAGAAGAACCATCCGTACGAATCGACGCTTCAAATAAGTAACGATCTAATAATTTATAGTTCGCACGTGCAAAATAAGATACGATTGCTCTAGAAGTTGCTGATGAACTCGCGTCTGATTTTACGGCTGCAGAAGTAATTTTTCTAAACAAGTCAGAAGGGAAGTTTTTACCTTCTGCCATCGTATATCTAAACTGTTGTTCTTGGTATGACATACCACCTAATAAGGTTAGATTGTGGATGTCGTTGAAGGTTTTAGCATAAGATAACGTGTTGTTGGTGTTGAAGTTAATTGACCTTGCTTGGTAACTAAATCCATAACCTCCAGAATCTCCACCGTCTTGTGTTCTCATACCCAGGTATAAATCTTCTTCCAGGTTTTGGAAATCCATACCATATTCAGAGCGGAAGGTTAAATCTTCTGTGATTCTAGCGTTGGCATACGCGGTACCGAAAGTACGATAGGTACTCGAAGTATTGTTTCCGTTTTCTAAATCAATTAAGTTATTGTAATAAACAGTGTAATTATTTAGGTCACCATTTTCATCGCGTACGGGTTGAATCGGAGGCAATGCGTTTAACTGAAGTGGGTTTGAAAAGGCATTATCGCTACTTACACGGTAATTGTCGACTTTGTTGATGTTCAAAGTTCCGCCGATATCTAAGAAATCGAATGCAGAGTGATCAACACCAATTCTTCCTGAGGTTCTCTTGAAACGGTTTCCGATGATAATACCTTTGGTATCAGAAAAGCTTCCAGATGCTGTAAATCTAGTTTTACTATCACCACCAGAGATACTCAAACTTCCTTGTTGAAGATTTCCACGACGCATACCTTCGTTTACCCAATTGGTATTGTAGTTTTTATCCCAGTCATCTGTTCCTGTCCAATCTGCCCAGAAGGAACTAATATCTGGATATTGCTCGTCAGGATCAGGACCTATATATCCGGCATTATTTAATGCTGCAGATAGAAGTTCGCGATATTGATCAGCATTCAAGAAGTCACCTTTATTCGTTGGGTCACTAAATCCTGCAAAATAGCTGAGATCGATTTTTGTTCTACCTGCTTTACCCTTTTTCGTTGTGATCAAGACAACGCCGTTTGAGGCTCTTGAGCCGTAGATAGCAGAAGCTGAACCGTCCTTCAATACTTCCATAGATTCGATGTCATCGGGACTAATTGCAGCTAGCGGATTATCTGGTTCATCGTACGTACCCATCGCTTTTGTCATCATTGGTACTCCGTCAATTACATACAAAGGCTGTGTACCCGCAGAAATTGAAGAGATACCACGTACACGGATTTGTAACGCCTGTCCTAGTTTTCCTGAACTTGTGTTCACGAAAACACCCGGTGCACGACCTTGTAATCCGGCTTCTACAGTCTGCAATGGGACATCTTCTAAATCAGACATCTTTACGCTCGCCACGGATCCAGTCATGTCTTTCTTAATTTGTGTACCATAACCAACAACCACTACTTCTTCTAAATCGGCAGCTGAAGGGCTAAGTTGAGCATCTAAAGTGCCACCAGAAACTGCAATCTGTTGAGAAGTGTAACCGATGTAGGTGAAAAATAGGAATTTTGTGGATTCGTTAAGCCCAATTTCATAGCGTCCGTTGACGTCAGTTTGGGAGACGAAATTTGTACCAACCGCTTTAATCGTCGCACCGGCGATTGGTTGATTTGTAACGGCATCAGTGATTGTGCCGCTAACTTTTCTGCTTTGTCCGAATGCTACGATAGGTAGCCAACAAAGCATTATGAAAAATAGTAGATTTCTTTTCATAATTAAGTTTTCTAGTTTAGTAATTTGTTGTTGTTCCAAATTTGGTTATTAACCAAATCTAATTTAGTTTCAAAAGCTTTTTACTAGTAAAGATTAATCCTTTGCTAGTTGATTTCGATGTCTAGGGTTCCGCAAAAGAAGGTTAAGTTTCAGCATTTAGTACGCGTAAATTTATAAATAAATCTCATTTATTATTGTGTTTCATTAAAAAATGATTGGATCGTCATTGAATTTCGAAAATAAATTCTGTGAATATTTCAGGTGTTAATGAAATCTGACTGAAATTGGGAGTTGGTTGGAAAGGATTGTCGCGGTCATAGGTGCTTATTCTCTATAGTTGGATTGACAGCGATACAAAACAAGAAAGGAGCCTATTTTTTTATAGACTCCTTTGATATATTTAATAGTTTTTAATCGCGGATTGACTAGGGCGTGGTATTTGCCACCGGAAGTATTTTACCATTATAAAATTTGTGTCCATTTTGTGCAAACTCTGCTATGTATCGCCCCATTTCAAATGCTAATGTCCCTGCTTCGACACCTGGAAATGCGGCTTCAAACATTTCAGTTTGCGAAGAGCCTAAAGCCAAACAATTTACTTTGATTCCTTTTTCTTTAAATTCTTCCGCTAAGCACTCGGTAAGTGACGCTAGGGCTGCTTTGCTGGACGAATAAGCTGAGAGACCAGGGAATTTCGCAGATCCTTGAAATCCGCCCATACTGCTTATGTTTACAATATGGCTGCCTTCTCTCATCAATGGAACTATATGTTTAATCATATTGATATGACCAATCAAGTTCGATTGCAACATGGACGCAAAATCTTCATTTGACGTTTCAAGAAAAGGCTTATTAATTAAAGCGCCGGCATTATTTATTAAAATATCAACCGTTTCAAATTTCGACTGAATAAACGGGACTAGAGAGTCCTGATAGTTATCATATACGATGTCAAATTGCGCGGGGTATAGCGTTCCTCCATCGTGGTTTAGCGAAGTTGCGATTTCATGCAACTTACGGAGTTTGTCCGCAGAGCGTGCTAAAGCAATTACTTTATTGGCTTTGTTTGCGGTTAAATCTAATACAGCTTCGAATCCTATGCCACTGCTGGCTCCTGTAACGATAATATTTGCCATTATTCTTCTTCTTTATCGATTTCTTCTTCTACCTCTTTTGCCGAAGGAAGTTTATCGGCTCCTAAACGCTGAGGTCTGAAAATATAATATATTCCACTGGATGCTACCAATAGCGAGATAATATAGAAAATCAAGCTAATCGTAACGGCAATATGTGGATCTAATTTAAGGTAGGTTGCTAAACTAAACATGACAGTTTCTCGAAGTCCGATAGCGCCACCAATTGAAGGGACGATTGCTACGAGCGAGGAAACCATAAAGATTAATAGAAAAGGGGAGAATTTGCCGTCAAAGTTCATTGCGTACAAAATCAAAATTGCAGTTATGGTTTGAAATCCCTGAACCGCTAATGCTTTAAAATGGGTGACAATAAAGTTGTTTAAGAATTGTCTAAAGAAGGTTCTTAGGACGTATAAATAACTTATCGTTCCAATTGCAAGCACTGCAATGGTAATATAATTAGGAATCGCTAATCGAGGCATAAAGATTACCAGTGCCCCTGAAACGATACACAGAGCCCACAATCCGCTTAAACGATCAAAAAAAACAGCTCCCAATACTTGTCGTCGGGACACATTGAAAGTTTTCTTTAGAAAGAATATTTTATAGCCATCACCGCCAATACCTCCTGGTAAAAAGAAATTATAGAGGAGTCCGAGCTGATAAAGTCTAAAATTGTAGCGTTCAGTTAGCGCTAGACCAATAGCCTTAAAAAAAGAATTTAGCCGAGAAGACGCCACTAATATAGAACAGCAATAAGCTAAGAATGCTAGGATCAAATAGAGTGGATTGCTGGTGCGTAAAGCCTGACTCAATTCTGAAAACGATATCTTGTTAGCTACCCAGTAGAGTGCGCCTAAGGTGATTACTACTTTTAGTAGGTTCTTAACGATATTCCAGATCTTGGTATCTTGCATAAGATAATATCAAATTAGAGAAGGGGATAGATCCTTGAAAAGAGCATCATTAAATAAATGACAAGGAAACCGCCGGCTAAAGCAAACAGCCAGTTGAAATCCGTTCGCTTATATTTTTCGCGGAGCATCATCAACATTAGAATGATAAAAACAATAAATAATGAAATCGGCGCAAATATAGCCCATTTGTGTGGAAAATATAACGAAATGTTCTTCAATAAATTAGCATCTTTGCTGAAAGAATAGGCGATTCCAATGATTAGAATAATCATTACAATTCGTAATATCGCCTTGGCAACGATTTTGCTTATGGTATGATTTTTGGATGTCATGTTCATCAAAATATCGTGTTATTTTTGAGGTTACTAATATACATTTAATATACTATTTTAAACTTTGTAATATGCATAAACGTATTTTATCCTTTTTGTCCTTATTAACGATGGTGTTAATTTTAGGAAGTTGTGGTGCGCAAAAGAAATCGACAACTGGAGGTGCAGAATCTTCTCAGGGTCCAACAGCATCTCAATGGCGTGCTGGCGTTAAAGGTAAATGGGTGTTGAATTCTGTAGAACGTGAAAACATTCCGAGCAACTATACGATCAAAAATATTTTTGACGAGGCTCCTGTTGATTGTTTCATCGGATCGGTATGGGATTTACCAGGTGGCGCGCAACGCGGTACGATTACTTTCAACGCTGAAGGTACCTTATGTGCAAACGGAGCAGTTCGTAATATCGTATGGTCTATTTTCAATCCAAGTAAAACAGGTGGTGAGCCAGCATTTCAATTTAAGAAAGTCTATGCTGGAGATAAAGCTGCGAACGTTACTAGCGGATACCGTTTAGATCTTTCTTTTGCTGATGAGAGTGGAATGACTATGCGCATGCCTATTCCTTTAGATCAAGGTGAAGGTCATTTAGTATTCAAATTCTCTCGTGCAAACTAGGGAAAACTAAAGAATTTTAATGAGCCGCAGAAAATTTCTGCGGCTTTGTTGTTTAAACATCAATCGATTGCATTTTTTTTAAATATATTTGCATAATTTTTACGAAGGGGATGAATCGAGAACAAATGAAAGTCGCGCTAATTACGGGGATAACGGGGCAAGATGGCGCTTATTTAGCTGAATTTCTATTAAAAAAAGGCTATATGGTGCACGGGTTGAAAAGAAGAAGTTCGCTTTTCAATACGGATCGAATAGATCATTTATATCAAGACCCTCATGAGTTAGGACGTAATTTTGTACTTCATTATGGAGATTTGACAGATTCTACGAATCTTATCCGGGTTATTCAAGAAACTAGACCGGATGAAATTTATAATTTGGCTGCTCAATCACATGTAAAGGTTAGCTTTGATACACCTGAATATACAGCAAATGCCGACGGTATTGGTATGCTACGGATCTTAGAAGCGGTTCGGTTGTTAGGCCTAATTGGGCATACAAAAGTATATCAGGCATCAACATCAGAATTATACGGCTTGGTACAAGAGGTTCCTCAAAGTGAGACAACTCCGTTTTATCCGAGAAGTCCTTATGCAGTTGCAAAAATGTATGCGTATTGGATTACCGTAAATTATCGCGAGGCCTATCAGATGTTTGCTTGTAATGGTATCTTATTCAATCATGAGAGTCCTGTTCGAGGAGAAACGTTTGTTACACGTAAGATTACACGAGCTGCTGCAAAAATAGCGTTGGGATTGCAAGACAAGTTGTACTTAGGGAATTTGTCAGCACAACGGGATTGGGGGCATGCTCGAGATTATGTGGAAGCGATGTGGTTGATTCTTCAACAAGAGAAGCCTGAGGATTTCGTTATTGCAACCGGTGTCACGACCACGGTAAGGGAATTTGTTCGCATGGCTTTTTCAGAATTGGGAATTGAGATTGAATTTAGTGGAAAAGGTGAGGCGGAGAAAGGTGTAATCATTGATAGAGATGAGGAACGACTTGCAGAGCTTGGGTTAACAGCTGAGGCTATTAAATTAGGGCAAACTGTAGTCAAAGTTGATCCGCAGTATTATCGACCAACAGAGGTTGACTTGTTAATTGGAGATCCAAGTAAAGCGCAAACGAAGCTAGGCTGGAAACCAAAGTATTCGCTCGATATGTTAGTGAACGAAATGGTTTTGTCTGACCTGAAATTGATGAAGCGCGAAGAATATCTTAAGAAGGGCGGGTTTGAAACTCTTAATTATTTTGAATAATTATAGTTGGAACAGTTTTTGCCATTTGTTTTACGAAAATGTTAATATAATATTAAACGTACATATCTAGTTGACTATTCAATACAATTAGGGTCGACGAAAAGTACGTAAACGCATCATGAAAACAGGAATTGAAAATAAAGGGATGAATGAAGATCAGGAGCTTGTTGCGGTTAAACGCGATAGCTCTAAAATTTATTTTTTCATCATTGCCATTGCGGCACTTTTAGCGACGAACATATATTTCTACGTTAAGTTTAAGTCTTCTGGAGAAAAGCTTTATACTGTAACTTTACAGAAAGAGAGCTTACAATCCGAGATTGATAGAATTGAAGCGGAGTTGGATAATATCAAGTCTCAATCTAATGGTTCTACGCCAGATTTTCTATCTTCAGAACGCGAGGCGCGGTTGAAGATTGAAGAATTGAGAAATAAGCTTGAACTGGGTGAGATTACTGATCAGCAGATAGAAACGGCAAAACAGCAGGTTTATCAACTGAAAACCAGTGTTTCAAGAATGAAAGACGAAGTAACGGAACTTCGCATAAAAAATGAGCTGTTGGCTGAGGCAAACTCGGATTTGAAAGGCGAGTTAAATGCGAGTAATCAAAAGTCGGAGAAGATTTCAAAAGATCATAAAGTTTTAAATGAAAAAGTAAATAAAGCGTCTTCAATTAAAGTTTCCAATATTCATATTGCGGGTGTAGAGGAGAAAAAGGGAGGAGTAATCGAAATAGAGACAAAATCGAAGCGAATTGATAAATTGCAAGTTAGCTTTACCATTGCGGATAATCCCTTGGCTACTACTGGGAAAAAGGATGTTTATGTTCGTGTAATTAATCCAAAAGGTAATTTAGAAGCTAATTCTGAGGATATCTTCTACGTACATGGTGAAAAACTTCAATATAGCTTTAAAGAGAGTATTAATTTCACAAATAACGGACAAGAGTACTTAATGAATTGGGACAATAATGGTCAACGCTTTCAAAAAGGAGCCTATACGATTTTGTTATATGCTGACAATTCGATTATGGGTAGAGCCTCTATCGTGTTAAAATAGAAATGCATTATATATACAAAAGAAGCGAGCTAGCCGGACGGCTAGCTCGCTTCTTTTGTATATATAGTTATTGAAGAGAATCCTATTAGATCCATTTCCATTGGCACGCAAGAATACGGCCTTAATAAAGGCTCTCTAATTGACTCTTTGTTCTTTTGATATATCTAGATGCCGGTTGCAAATGCAATGCCTTACAGTGGCGTTTTGTGCTTAAACAATAGGCGCTACGATTTGCTATCTTTTAAATAGGATTTAGTCGAGAAGAGGAATAATATTATGCGTCAAGCATGTCCTCATTGTAAAGAGGAAGTATAATCGTAAATGTTGTTCCGATTCCTTCAAAAGTGCTGAAAGTAATATCGCCTTTCATTGATTCTACAGTTTTCTTAACAAAGGCTAATCCTAGACCTGTTCCTGAACTTTTGGTGGTAAAGTTCGGTTGGAAGATTTTCGGTATCACATCGCTTGGAATACCCAATCCGTTATCTTTTAAAAGTATTCGAACGTGTTTCTCGTCTGCATAATCTACCAATACGCTAATCAGGTGTTTTTTACGCGTAATAGAGGCTTCAATAGAGTTTTTTAGCAGGTTGTTAAAGGTTCTCAACAACTGATCTTTATCGCCCAAGACATAGATGTTTACCTGGTCGGTATTATTGATTACTTTGATATATGTGTTATGTGTATTGTGATATACATTTGCGGACTTGTTGATCTTTTCAATGATGTTGATCTTTGCCAAGTTGGTATCAGGAAGCTTAGCGAAGTTTGAGAATTCCGTTGCAATCTTCGATAAGCTATTAATTTGTTCAATAAAGGAGTTCGAAAATTTGTAGAATCGTTCTTCAAAGCGCGGATCGCCCTCCCTGTAACTTCGAGAAAGTTGTTGAATACCAAGCTTCATCGGTGTTAACGGGTTTTTAATTTCATGAGCGATTTGTTTTGCCATCTCTCGCCATGCATACTCCCGTTCAGCATTCATCAATTGCTTCGCATTATCTTCTAATTTGACGATCATATAATTATACTCTTTAATAAGAGCTCCGATTTCATCGTCTCTCTCCCAATATAGTGGTTCGTTGGGTTTATTGCTGAAGATTGTCTCCGATAATTTTCTACCAATTAGATTTAGCGGTTTAGTAATCGAGTTGGCTACTAATACGGTAAAGAACCCAAATGCTAAGATAATTATGGTATATATATTCAATAAGGTATTTAACAACAAGTTTTGGCTAGCACTTTCTTGCTCCGCTGTCGTGAAGTAGGGGATATTTAAAAATAGTACGGTGTTATAGTCGTTATTACGGATTGCCGCAAAACTCGAGTTATATTCGAATCTGACTAGTTTCTCTTTTAAGAACAAGTCAGTCTTCTTCAAAATATTTAAGTTGTTAAAGGCGGTTGGATTGATGTATGTGGAGATTATCTCCATATCATAAATTCGAGGCTGAGAAGTAAACCGTAGTTTTCCGTTCTTATCGTATAGGTTGAAATCGGTGACCGATGTTTCGGATAGTTTTTGAAGTATATTGTCGAATTGATTCTCATCTAAGTTTGGAGATTCTTCCATCAATCCTTCGATCTTATTAACAACATCCAAAATGTACTTTTGACGTCGTTCTATAGAATCTTTCTCTAATTGATAGCTAATACTAACAAATGTGATTAATCCGGAGACTACAATACCAAAGATAACAACTCCAATAATCATGGTTTGAATTCGTGTACTGTATTGAACTCGGTTTACTAAGAGCTTAAAGTGATATTTAATACTCGTAAAATTAAACGAGCGACGTGTTACTGTACTCGCAAAATAGCGGAGGAAGTTGAATACCAAAAAGAAGGTATACAAGCTTAAAAATAGGAATGAGAAAATAGCGATTGACTGCCAAAAGTTTAATTGTGGCGTGCTGACAACCAGGCTTGTATGGTTATCTGGTCGATATATAACATGAAAATATCCGTTGTAATTCTCATTGTTACTGTATTGTCCGATCTTACTAGCAAAGTTATCATCTCTATTTGGATAGGTAAAAGATCCATTTTGGGTAACGAGATAGCCATCTCGATAGAGTGCAAAAGAAGATGCTTGCTGCTTATGTTTATTAATAAACTCTGAACGGCTGTCCGCGAGAATAACAGGATAGTTTAAAGATGCATTAAACGCTTTATTCTTTAGGTTTAAATAAATCTGTACTTGCTTTTCTTCGCCGTTGTAGAGAATAGGAAGTTCGATTTGAAGGAAGTATTCGTGTGTTCCTAAATCGCTTCTTACGCGGTAAAAGTTTTCGGTCTGAGGAACTTTTGTAGAGTTGTTAATTACCTTTTCTCTATATTCTTCAATTTTGTCACCATTATATTTTTCTAACGGTTTCTGGTCAAAGAAATAATAGCTGTTGAATTCGAATTTAGAAAGGTATCCACTAAAATAATGTGTTTTTAGATATTGATTAATAATATCGGTTTGCGTATTCGGAAGACTAATCGCAAATAGCTGGGTAAGTTGCTTGTCTTTAAGTATGTCTTTCTCGAGATCTTCAAAGAGAGCGAGTGCATTGAAGTCGTCTTCGGCTTCCAGTTGTCCAAGCGTGACTTTCATTTCTTGCTCCACTTTATCATGAATACTACGCATATAAACCGACGTCGCCATAAACGCGAGAAAAACAAGTGTCAATACAAATGTTGGGAAATTTAGGCTTATGCGCATATTGCTATAGGCACGAAGCATAATTACACCAGCCAGAAAAATATTAAAGAAGGTGTTTTCTCCAACAATAATAGCGTTTAGGATAATTGCAGAAACGAGGGCTATTAATTGAAGATTAAGGAATGAGGTCGAATTAGGTAATATATTTTTGAGAACTCCGACAATGGTGTCAATGAAATAGAGCAGGATAACCATGTTGATACAGAAGATCAAGGTATTAATCCAGCTATACGTGTCGAATGATAGTAGTTGCGTGAAATCAAGACTAACTTGAGAACTATTGGTTATTAGCGTTGATAGGTGGTAAAATAAAAGGTTACTAACAAAGTAGATACTCAATATCGCTCCTAATGATACAAGAGTTGCTACACTAGTTTTCGTCCAACTTTCCGGAAACTTGAGGAAACCGATCACCGATCGGAGATAGAACACAAACCATACAACAAAGAAAGTGGTCATTAGGAATGCCCATAGATTTGGAAGGATTGGGCTAAAAGCGTAATATTTTGGATTAAATAGCCCCAAACTGGATTGAGCGGCTAACCAATTTGTTTTTAAATCAACATACCGGGTTAGCACAAGTATGAGGGCGAAGAAAGCAATGGACGGCCATGGCCTGCCATTCTTCGCTGTCATATAGCAAATGTTATGTACAAATATCAGGAAGCAGAGTGAGGCAAATATCCAGCATAGGAATTGAATATTTATGAAAATATTGTCGTGTTTCCCTTCACTTAGCTTGACCGAAAATAGATATGACCCGTTATTGCTGTAGATGTTTTTGATATTCTCAGTATCCGTATAATTTGCTATTGATAAGTTTTCCGAGGATAGTAATGTTACATTGAATATATTTTCCAGATATTGGTTTGTAAATGGAAAATCAGCCTTAATAGGTATAATGGCTAATAAAGAGCTGTTATTCGATAATGCTTTCTTCTTTACGACTAGATGCCGATTATCTTCTTTTATATAATTAACGTCGGACTGAAAACCTAAGTCATTTACCGGGACGAAAAGATTGGTACTCCAGAAGATTGGTTGATGATTTTTGTACACAAAGAAGAAGATACGGTCTTTTGCTCCGATCTTTTTTGTGACATCAAGTACTTGAGTAGGGTAGAGCTCTACATTTTGAAAGGCCTTCATCATTGCAGAGTCTGCAAAATACTCATCGACCAGATGCTCCGATTTATGTAGATTATTGGACAAGGTACGCGTATCCAATTCTAACATATCTTCTTTAGTGACGATATTATTTATCGTAATTGCCGTCGTTAAGAATAAAACTGTTAGAATCAGTAGAAGAATTCGTATCCTATTACCCATTAAAAAATTTGATTATTAACAGTAAATATAAAAAAAAAGTCCTCGCAAATAAACTTTGCGAGGACTTTATTAAGATTGATGATTCCTTATGCGTGGATATCTTCTTGACGGAAGAATTTCGCAGTAAAGTATTCACGATTCATTCTAGCAATATTTGTCAATTTAATTCCTTTAGGACATTCAGCTTCACAAGCTCCTGTATTTGTACAGTTACCGAAACCTTCTGCATCCATTTGATCAACCATTGCTTGCGCACGTTCGTAACGCTCTGTTTGACCTTGTGGAAGTAATGCAAATTGAGAGATCTTCGCAGAAACGAATAACATCGCAGAAGCATTTTTACATGCTGCCACACATGCTCCACAACCGATACATGTAGCCGATTCGAAAGCCTCATCAGCAACGCGTTTTGGAATAGGAATTGTATTCGCATCAGGAACACCACCAGTGTTGATATTTACATATCCACCAGCTTGTTGAATACGGTCAAATGCAGTTCTATCTACCGCTAAATCCTTCAATACAGGGAAAGCGGATGCACGCCATGGTTCAATAACGATCGTTTGACCATCATGGAATGAACGCATGTGTAATTGACACGTAGTAATACCATATTTAGGACCGTGGGGGCGACCATTGATAACTAATGAACACATACCACAGATACCTTCACGGCAATCGTGATCGAAGTAAATTGGATCTTCACCTTTACGAGTTAAATCTTCATTTACGACATCAAGCATTTCAAGGAACGACATATCGTCAGCAATATCCTTTGCTTGATAAGTCACGAATTGTCCCTTGTCGTTTATATTTTTTTGACGCCAAACTTTTAGCGTTAAATTCATATGTCCACTCATAATTGTAATATTGAGTATCAAAAGGCTATTGCTAGCCTTCTGTTATTTATAACTTCTTTGTGTTAACTTCACGTTTTCGAATACTAACTCTTCTTTGTGTAGAGTCTCTGGTTGGTTATCACCATTGTATTCCCAAGCAGCTACGTATGCATAATGATCGTCATCACGTTTTGCTTCTCCTTCTTCAGTTTGCGATTCCAGACGGAAGTGACCTCCACATGATTCATTACGATTTAAAGCATCATCTACCATTAACTCCCCTAATTCTAGGAAGTCAGCAACACGACCTGCTTTTTCTAATGACATGTTAAGTTCTTCATTCTCGCCTAATACACAAGCGTCCGACCAGAATTCCTTACGTAATTCTTGAATTAAGCCTTTTGCTTTTGTCAAGCCTTCTGCTGTACGAGCCATACCACAGTATTCCCACATAATGTGACCTAACTTTTTGTGGATATCATCGACAGTTTTAGAACCTCTTAAAGATAATAACTTGTTGATCTTTCCTTCTACTTCTTTGCGAGTTTCCTCGAAAGCAGGATGGTTTTTGTCAACAGGTTTAAAGTTTCCGATTTTTGCTAAGTAATCTCCAACAGTGAATGGAATTACGAAGTAACCATCAGAAAGACCTTGCATTAATGCAGATGCACCAAGACGGTTAGCACCGTGATCAGAGAAGTTTGCCTCACCTAAACAGTATAAGCCAGGTACAGTAGTCATCAAGTTGTAATCAACCCATACACCACCCATTGTGTAGTGAACTGCTGGATATATACGCATTGGTTGCTCATATGGGTTCTCATCAGTAATCTGATAATACATATCGAACAAGTTACCGTATTTCGCTTCTACTGTATCTTTTCCTAAACGTTGAATCGCTTCTGCGAAATCTAAGAATACAGCAACTCCTGATTTACCAACACCACGACCTTCATCTACCATTTCCTTTGCGTTACGCGAAGCAACGTCACGAGGAACTAAGTTACCGAATGATGGGTATTTTCTTTCTAGGAAGTAATCACGATCATCTTCTTTGATGTCTTTAGGCTTCATTTCGCCTTTACGTAATTTCTCTGCTAATTCAATAGTTTTAGGAACCCATACACGACCGTCATTACGTAATGACTCCGACATCAAAGTTAATTTTGATTGGTGGTCACCAGTAACTGGGATACAAGTAGGGTGGATTTGAGTATAACAAGGGTTCGCAAAGAATGCACCACGTTTGTGTGCTCTCCATGCTGCCGTTACATTACATCCCATTGCGTTAGTAGATAAGAAAAACACGTTTCCGTATCCACCTGTACACAATAATACAGCGTGTCCTTCATGTGCTTCAACTTTACCTGATACTAAGTCACGTGTAATAATACCGCGTGCTTCGCCGTCAATCTTCACGATATCTAGCATTTCATGACGCGTATAGGATTGTACTTTTCCTTTTTGAATTTGACGATTAAGTGCAGAATAAGCACCTAATAATAATTGTTGTCCAGTTTGACCACGTGCGTAGAACGTACGAGATACTTGAGCACCACCGAAAGAGCGGTTATCCAATAAACCTCCATATTCACGAGCAAATGGAACACCTTGAGCAACACATTGATCGATAATATTTACCGATACTTCAGCTAAACGGTAAACGTTTGCCTCACGAGCACGGTAGTCACCACCTTTAATGGTGTCGTAAAATAAACGGTATACTGAGTCACCGTCGTTTTGATAGTTTTTTGCAGCATTGATACCCCCTTGTGCAGCGATAGAGTGCGCACGACGTGGAGAATCTTGATAACAGAAAGTTTTTACATTGTAACCTAATTCTGCTAGGGATGCTGCGGCAGATGCACCGGCTAGACCTGTACCAACAACGATAACTGTGAATTTACGTTTGTTGGCTGGGTTAACCAGCTTCATATCAAATTTATGTTTTGACCATTTAAGGGCCAGTGGGCCCGCAGGTACTTTTGAATCTAACATATCCTTTTTTTATTTAGTAGATTTAGCTGACGCTTTAATCTGTAAATAACCTATTTAACAAAATAAAAATACAACGGCATTGCAGCGAAGGCAATCGGAATAATGATACCGAATATCCAAATTCCAATCCATCGAACGATACCTACATAACGTCTGTGATTAAAACCAACAGTTTGGAAAGCTGATTGGAAACCATGAATTAGGTGGAATGACAATGCTGCCATACCTAATAGGTACAATCCTACTAACAAAGGATTTTGAAATGCTACGGAAACTTGTCTGTATAAATCTTTTGATTTAACAGTTTCAATACCGTTACTCTCAATTAGTTTATACCCGTCGTAATCAGCAGGAATTTCATCTAGAGAGATGATTTCTTGGTTTCCTGTTGCTAGTTCAGTATGGTATTCTACGTAAGGAGTAGAACCAAACTTGTACTGATACCAGAAGTTTTGCATGTGTGTGACAATGAAAACTAATAATACAGTACCTAAAATCCCCATGTTACGTGAATTCCACGCGCTACTTGCTTTCCCATCATATTGGTTGTAACCAATAGGTCTTGCTGCTTTATTTTTAGTACTTAATACTAAAGCATAAACGGCATGGATAATGATAGAAGCGTAAAGTAAGTAAGATACGACCTTAATAGGTGTAAAATGGGTCATGAAATAGGCGTAGTTGTTGAACGCATACCCCGCATCATCTTTAAAGAGCTGTAAATTACCAATCAAATGAACAATCAAGAAGGCACATAAGAACAATCCTGTCAAGCTCATGATTAGTTTCTTCCCTAGTGAAGATGTTAATACTGGCTTTGATTTACTCATTATTACTATGAATTTAATTTAGTTCCGCAAATCTATCTATTTGGTGACAATTTTATGAGAATTATGTTCAAAAAAGGACTAATTTAGAACGTTTCTAATCTAATTGTAAAAAAGAAAGGCTCGAATGTTATTCAATCGAGCCTAATCTTTTCATATTGTTGCTGTTATAGGAACGCATAACCTACACCAATAGACCACATGCTGATCTTTTGATTTTGGTCGCTCTTCGTACTAACATTGTTTAAACCATGTTCATAACGCAAATCAATCGTGATGTTGCGAATATCTGCACCGATACCACCAATAATTCCAGTGGATGATTTTTTATAGTTTTCAAAATCAGTAGCTGATTTCAAATCAACTTTACCATCTTGCGCAAAAGAGAATACAGGACCCGCTTGAAGACGTACACCTAATGGGCCTAAACCAATTCTTGTTCCTAATAGGATAGGAAGGTCCATGCTCTTTAATGTTACCTCTCCATTTTCAGATTCACTTTCTGGATCAAAACCAGCTGTTTTTTGTGAATAATATAATTCCGGCTGCACATGGAAGCCAGCGATTCCAACACGGCCCCAAACACCTAATTGATAACCAGTTTTAGTGTCTGAGTTTAACCATTTGCCTTCCGATTTTAAGCTGGAAAAGTTTAATGCACCTTTTACTCCGAGTTTGAAACTTGGTAATAACTGTGCTTGTGAAGCTTGCACCATTAGAAATAGTGCAGCAAATGCTAGTATAATTTTTTTCATGTTAAAAATTTATATATTTACTGTTTCTATTCACTAAAGTAGAATTTTTTATCCATAAAGCGCATATATCCATGATTAATTTCAAGATTCAAGCACAAGATTGGCCTGTTTTAAAGCTAAAATTACAACGCAAATACAACCGTTTAACGGATGAGGATTTAACCTTTCATGAAGGGCAGGAAGATGAATTACTACAGCGATTGGCGAAGAGACTTCATCGTAATGTAGATTATGTACTTTTTACGTTATCTAAAGAAATGTCCGATCTAAGCTCTAATAGTTTGTAACATGGTTGAGGAGTTGATTAGTTGGGGAGATTTTGAGAAAGTTGATTTGCGTGTAGGGACTGTATTAGCCGTAGAGGATTTTCCGAAAGCAAGACGCCCTGCCTATCAATTAACAATTGATTTTGGCGATGAACTCGGTGTATTGAAATCCAGTGCCCAAATTACAGTCCACTATTCGAAGTCTGATTTAGTCGGTAAGCAAGTCGTTGCAGTTGTTAATTTTCCGAGAAAGCAAATCGCTAATTTTATGTCAGAGTGCTTAGTCACTGGATTTGAAGATGCAAACGGCGATATTATCTTGACGACGGTTGAACGTCATGTCCCCAATGGTTCCAAACTAAAATAATGAGAGTTTATAATTTTGAAGAGGATCTGAATTTAAGCCCAGCAAATTCAGATGAGTTATATATGCGTGAGGCGTTGAAATTAGCCCATCAAGCCTACGATGAACAAGAGGTTCCAATTGGTGCTATTATTGTTGCCGGCGGGAAAATTATTGGAAAAGGCTACAATTTGACTGAGCGACTGAACGATGTGACTGCACATGCGGAAATGCAGGCATTTACTGCCGCAGCTAATTTCTTAGGCGGCAAGTATTTGAAAGATTGCACCTTATATGTAACTGTTGAGCCCTGTGTAATGTGCGCTGGCGCATCCTATTGGACGCAGATTAGCCGAATTGTTTATGGAGCTCGAGATGAAAAACGTGGATATGCTAGTATTCATGATAAAATCATTCACCCGAAGACTATCGTGCAATCTGGGGTGCTTGAAGAAGAGTGTGCAAATCTAATAAAGTCTTTTTTTCGTAATAAACGCTAGTTTTGCCTAGAAAATTAAGGTATAATCAAACTATACTTCGACCTTTTTGTTTTATATTCGTATAATACTTAGAACAACATAACATTCATTAAATAATAAAATTATGGCATTTCAATTAGAGGCGTTACCATACGCAGCAGACGCATTAGAACCACATATTGACAAAGATACAATGGAGATTCACCACGATCGCCATCATCAAGCTTACGTAGACAATTTGAACAAAGCTATTGCCGGTACTGATGCTGAGAATGCTTCTCTAGAAGACATTATCAAAAATATTAGCAAATATCCTGCAGCAGTACGCAATAATGGTGGAGGTCACTTCAATCACCAATTGTTTTGGACTGTTTTAGGACCTAACAAAGGTGGTGAACCTACTGGCGAATTAGCGACTGCAATTAATGATACTTTTGGTTCATTTGATGAGCTTAAGAAGAAATTGCAAGAAGCTGGTGCTACTCGTTTCGGGTCAGGATGGTCTTGGTTAATCGTTACTGCCGATGGTAAATTAGCAGTTACTTCAACTCCAAATCAAGATAACCCACTTATGGATGTTGCTGAAGTAAAAGGAACACCGATCTTAGGTATTGATGTATGGGAACATGCGTATTATTTAAAATACCAAAATAAGCGCCCAGCATACCTTGATGCAATTTTCAATGTGATTAACTGGGATGCAGTTGCTGAACGTTATAGCGCTGCAAAGTAATTTAAAGCACATATAATTTAGAAAACGGATAGCGACTTAAGCTATCCGTTTTTTTTATTGGCAAATATTTGATGGACTTTGCTAAAATTGCTGGTTCTATTCTCATTTTATTAAAAAGTGGCGGTTATATCCCTATAACTCGGACAATATACGTTTATAATCGACTTAGATAGGTTTTATTTCAAGCGCTAATAATTAGTAATTTCGTATTGGAAAACGTTCAGAATGTTTCACTTAACTAATGAGCGACGCTGCTAAACAATTTACGCTACATATTTGTTTAGTCAGTTCACTAAGTAATTAACGCTAGACGATCTAGTCATGTCTAAGATGATCAAAAACATGTCATTCAACAGTCTGGTCAATTTAAAATAGATATAATATGTTAAAAGGATTTTTTAATGTTCCTACGCCTACAAACGAGCCAGTTTATAGTTATGCGCCAGGAACTAAAGAAAGAAGCTTGTTAAAAGAAGCTATCGCTGCTGCAAGAGCAATAGAAATTGATGTTCCTATGTATATCGGATCTGAAGAAGTTCATACGGCTAAAAAAGCAAAACTAACTCCTCCACATGATCACAAACATGTTCTTGGTTATTATAGTCAAGGTTCTAAGGAGCATGTTAAGCAAGCAATTGATGCAGCACTGGCTGCAAAAGCTGATTGGGAGAACTTACCATGGGAACAACGTGCTGCAATTTTCTTGAAAGCTGCAGAGTTAATTTCTAGTAAATATCGTTATAAATTGAATGCCGCTACGATGTTAGGCCAATCTAAAAATGCCTACCAAGCGGAAATTGACTCAGCATGTGAAATCGCAGATTTTTTACGTTTCAACGTAAAATATATGTCGGAGATCTATCAACAACAGCCTCCAATAAGTCCGAAAAACGTATGGAATCGTGTGGAACAACGCCCTCTAGAAGGTTTTGTTTTCGCGTTAACTCCATTTAACTTCACAGCGATTGCAGGTAACTTACCTACAAGTGCCGCAATGATGGGGAATGTAGTTGTTTGGAAGCCTTCAAACACTCAAATCTATTCTGCGAATGTGCTTATGCAAATCTTCAAAGAAGCTGGAGTTCCTGATGGTGTTATCAACTTAGTTTATGTTTCTGGTCCTGAGGCTGGAGATGTAATCTTCAAACATCCAGATTTTGCGGGTATTCACTTTACCGGTTCTACTGGCGTATTCCAAGATATTTGGAAAACTATTGGAGAAAATATCCATGTATATAAAACTTACCCTCGTATAGTTGGTGAAACTGGTGGAAAGGACTTTATCCTTGCACACCCTTCAGCTGATTTGCAGGTATTAAATACAGCACTTGTTAGAGGTGCATTTGAGTTTCAAGGACAAAAATGTTCAGCTGCTTCTCGCGCTTATGTACCGAAATCATTGTGGGGCGAATTGAAGAAATCAATGGAGAGAGATATTAAATCTTTCAAGATTGGTGGAACTGAAGATTTCAGCAACTTTATCAATGCTGTAATTGACGAGAAATCGTTTGATAAGATTACAAAATATATCGACAGAGCGAAAGAATCAAAAGATGCAGAAGTTGTTATCGGTGGAGAGTATGATAAATCTAAAGGTTATTTCATTAACCCGACAGTTATTCTAGCAAAAACTGGAGATTATGAAACTTTATCTGAAGAATTATTTGGCCCAGTGTTGACCATCTATGTTTATGATGATAAAAAATGGAAGGAAACGTTGAAGCTTGTTGATGAAACGTCTATCTATGCATTGACAGGGTCTATTATTGCACAAGATCGTTATGCTGTAGAAGAAGCAACGCATTATTTACGTAATGCAGCAGGTAACTTCTATATCAATGATAAGTGTACTGGTGCAGTTGTCGGACAACAACCATTTGGCGGAGCTAGAGGCTCTGGTACAAACGATAAAGCTGGATCGATGATCAATTTATTGCGTTGGGTTTCTCCAAGAACTATTAAAGAGACTTTTAACCCGGATACGGATTACAGATATCCTTTCTTATCCGAGGAATAACAATACTCCTAATTGCATAATATAGAGAAGGAGGCCTTTGGCCTCCTTTCTCTTTTTTAGAGAGTTCGTATAAAAAAAACAGCAGTTATCATAGATAACTGCTGCATATTTCCCATTTTTTGAAACCTAGAGTGAATTTGATTGTAATAAAAAAGCTTATTTGTCTTCGTGTAAGATGGTCTCATCCAAATTTTGACCAGTTACTTCGGCTCTAATTTTTGCTTCTAACTCATCTGATAAATCAGGATTGTCAAGCAATAATGATTTCACAGCATCACGACCTTGACCTAATTTCGTGTCGCCATAGCTAAACCAAGATCCTGATTTCTTCACGATGCCGTATTCTACACCTAAGTCGATAATTTCACCCACCTTAGAAATACCTTCACCAAACATAATATCAAATTCAGCAATACGGAAAGGAGGAGCTACTTTGTTCTTCACGATTTTTACTTTAACGCGGTTACCTGCTACTTCATCAGCATCTTTAATTTGTGAGGTACGACGGATATCTAAACGAACAGAAGCGTAGAACTTTAAAGCATTACCACCTGTTGTCGTTTCTGGGTTACCAAACATAACGCCAATTTTCTCACGCAATTGATTGATAAAAATACAACAACAGTTTGTTTTAGAAATAGTACCTGTCAATTTACGTAGCGCTTGAGACATCAAACGAGCTTGTAATCCCATTTTCGATTCGCCCATCTCACCTTCAATTTCTCCTTTTGGAACTAAAGCTGCAACCGAGTCAATTACGATAACATCAATCGCGCCGGAACGGATTAAGTTATCAGCGATCTCTAATGCTTGCTCACCGTTATCCGGTTGAGAGATTAATAGATTTTCAACATCGACGCCTAATTTTTGAGCGTAATATTTATCAAAGGCGTGCTCAGCATCAATAACTGCTGCAATACCGCCTTTTTTCTGTGCTTCGGCAACAATATGCGTCGCCAAAGTAGTTTTACCAGATGATTCAGGACCGTAGATTTCAATAATACGTCCCTTTGGAACTCCACCAATACCTAATGCGATATCTAATCCTAATGATCCTGTAGAGATCGATTCAATAGGTTCTACAGCTGTATCACCTAATTTCATGATCGTACCTTTACCGTACGATTTCTCTAATTTATCTAAAGTAAGCTGTAATGCTTTTAATTTGTCTGTATTGCTCATATTTTTAGTATATCGAGATCAAAAATAATATAATGTTGGAATAAATCAAAATTATTTACTAAAAAAATTAGTTTAATTTATTTAGTGTGATATTTGAGCGAATCGATCAAGTAAATTATAGTTCGATTTCTTGTTTCAAAGTCTTGCTCACCGCTTTTACTTGATGGGTTTTCTCAAAGTATTTACAGAAATAGGTAATCGGACATTGCTCACATTTCGGCTTCCTTGCGAGACAGATGTAACGTCCATGTAATATCAGCCAATGATGCGCGATAGCTATCGTTTCTTTTGGAAGATATTTAACGAGTTGTTTCTCTACCGCAAGGGGAGTTGTCGCTCGCGATGTTAAACCTAATCTGTTGCTGACGCGAAACACGTGTGTATCGACTGCCATTGCCGGATTATGATAAACTACAGAGGAAATAACATTGGCTGTTTTGCGCCCAACGCCAGGTAGTTTCACCAGATCTTCAATTTTTTCAGGAACTATGCCGTTGAATTCGTTCAATAGTTTCTGTCCCATGCCGACTAAGTGTTTTGCTTTATTGTTGGGATAGCTTACAGATCGAATGTATGTAAATACCTCGTCAACTGAACTCGCCGCGAGACTTTCTGCATCTGGAAAACGTGCAAAAAGTGCTGGGGTAATTTGATTGATCCGCTTATCGGTACACTGTGCAGAAAGAATAACTGCAACTAATAGTTCAAAGGGATTGCTATAGTTTAACTCTGTCTGTGCATCGGGATTGTGAGTCGAAAAATACTCTACAAAAGCTTTATACCTGTCTTTCTTAAGCATAGTCAAAGATAGTGTTTCGTCGTTAGTATTTCACTAAAAAGTATAGAGTCGCTTGGGAGGCCGGGGATAATTCTTGATAAAAAGAAAGGGCTGTCATTTGACAGCCCTAACCTTCTGTTAAGTTTTCCAAAATTAATTCGGATATTTTACTCCTCTGTAAAGTGAGATGTCTACTTTAGGTACCGAGGCATTATATTTATTATTAATCGCATCAATAAATAAGTTGGCTACAATAGCGTTCCCCATTGGCGTCAAGTGCACACCGTCTAATGAGAATGCATTCCCCGTAATAAACGCAGAACTGATGCCAACACCATTGTAAACATAGCCTGTTTTTACTTTGTTTAGAAATGCATGAACGTCCGCGACAGCTACGCTATTACTCTCCGCAACTTGTTTGATTACATTATTGAATTCAGCAACGCGGGTTGAAACTTGTACAATTTCTGCTTCGTCTAAAACTAGGTTATCTTCAACAGGATTTAATGGGCTTAGGCCATATCCTGGGCCAATTGCATTTGGCTTTCCTAATGCTGCCGTACTAAATGTTAATGGGAACAAGTCTTTTGCTGTAGCTGCACGTGGTCCTGTTTTCGTTTGAATAAAGACATTCTTGAACGCGCCCCCTGTTGCTGCTTCTAGACCAGCATTTATGCGTGCTGTAGTTACTGTATTTAAGAATGGAACGGCAGTAACATCTGGGATTGTTGCTACTACGCCCTTTTTACCACCCGTCGTTAACGTCTTGATAAAATTAGTATAAAGCTGTGTAAATAAAGGTAAAGACGTCAATTGCTTTGTAGGGTCTTCTACAGGAACACCATCCTCGATCACAGTAGATACAGCGCCATTAGTTGCATAGCCCAATACGTCATTATTTCCTAACCAAAAGGAGAAAAATGTATAATCATGAGTAGTAGCGTATTGGAAGTAAGTCATTGTTTGCGGCGTATTGTCTGGCAATAAACGCTCAAAATACGGGTTACCCATTACGGTACCAACTCCTGGAGCAAAAGCCATGTCTAAACGCATGCCTGGTACCCCTAAATTTTGAATAGGGTCGGTATACTTGATATATAAAGGTTTTCCTTTAGGATTTGCTCCGCGAATAGCTAAGTTATCCGTTACAGGTTTCATTACGGGATTTCCATCAACAAGGGATTCAAGCATAATATAGCCCGAGCCGTTTGCTTTATCCGCAGGGAAAAATGGTGAAGTAAACTCGCCACCACCAACAGATTTCATTTGATCGGCAATTAAATTAGGAAAGGCTACTTTTTGACCTTCCAAATACAAGCCGTTATCAGCATACCCTGAAGTTAAAGAGTTCCCAATGGCTACAAATTTCGAAAAATCTGCAGTTCCTTTACTTAAAGTTGGGGTATCGATTTCCGGTTTACAAGAGCTGACAAGTCCTAAAATTGCCAGTCCGATATATAGTTTAAAGTTCTTTTTCATTGTTTTCATCAATTAAGGCTTACCATTTATAAGATACCGAGATACCTGGCGCATGGATATTGGTTTCATAGGTTCCGCGCAATGCAGTTTCTGCATTAGTTGTTGTACGAGCTAAGATCTTTTGGAATACGTAAGCCGCAGACAATTCCCATTTTGGATTAAACTTGTAGCTCACACCACCCGCAGCCATGATGCGATTGTTATCTGGTGTTTCTGGGTAAACATATTTTCCCTGAACAGGTGTATAAACGTATCCGGCACCAACGCGTAAGGCTAATGCATCGTTCACTTCGTAGTTGATACCAGCTTTACCTGAGAAAGCGTTTTGGTATTTTTTAACCGAGCGAGTATCTGAAAGTACTGGAGTATTTGTTTCATAATCAAAAACTAGTTCTTTGTAGATATCGTAGTTGATTAATGAACCATCAATTGCTGCTTTCACTTTATCACTTAGTGGGAAAGCAATACCAATATTAAAGGTTGATGGCAATGGCAGTTCGGCGTCAAATTTGCCATTCGGGAAGTTAGCAGCTAAAGAAGCTGGGACTTCGAATGTCGCGTCTCCACCTTCCAGTTTTGTAACAACTTTAGAGCGGTAGCTTAACGATATTGCAAATTGATCTTCTAAGTTATAATGAACACCAACGTTGTAACCTGTACCGGAACCCGTACCTTTTAATGTTGCTTGTCCGGCGGTTCCATCCGGATAGAATACTGGTAGAGCACGGCCTAAATCAACCAGACCAATGTTATAAATAAATCCACCACCAACACTAAATTGCTCCGTCAGCTTAAAGCTAAGTGTAGGTTGAATATAAATTGCACGCATTGAAAGATGCGTCAATGAAAAACGCCCCGGCCATTCTTTACCCCAATCTACCGATCCACCGAATGGCGTATACACACCGATTCCGGCTTTCCACCAGGAGTTTTTGGGGCCAAACGTCGCATAGGCACCGAATGGCGGAGAAACTTGAAATTTCGTGTCATGGACTTGCGTACTTCCAGCTTCGCGAAATGCAGAACGATACATAATTGCACTACCACCAACTTGAATAGCGTTATGATCCATTTTGACCAGCGCACCAGGATTGTAGAAAATTGATGTTTCGTCGATGAACAATGCAGATCCGGCACCAGCCATACCAACTGCTTTCTGACTTTGCGTATTCACTTGCGAGCCTTGTGCATGCAATAGAATAGGGGAAGCTAATAACAAACTCAGTAATAATCGTTTCATATAAATATTGATTAGCGTTATTTCAAATAGATTTGATATGCTAACATAGCATTTTTTTTATTAATTACAATAAAAATATTTGTCACAATTTAATAAACTGCAAGTAATTGATTTTCGTTAGAACGTATTTGCAGATTAAATGGTTATCTTTAGAAATACAATTCTAAAAGATATTATGGCACAAATTAAATTCAAGGGTAATGCAGTTCATTCTGAAGGGAACCTACCTAAAATTGGTGATACTGCTCCAAACTTTACTTTAACATCAGGCGACCTTTCATCAAAGTCTTTGAGTGACTTCAAAGGTAAGAAAGTTATTTTAAATATATTCCCTAGTATCGATACTGGTACTTGTGCAATGTCCGTACGTCAATTCAATGAAAAGGCAGCAGGACTTGACAATACAGTGGTATTATGTATCTCTAAAGATCTTCCGTTTGCCCAATCACGTTTTTGCGCAGCAGAAGGAATTGAAAATGTAATTACGTTATCAGATTTTAAAGATGACGCATTTGCAAAAGCTTATGGGGTTAAATTTAGTGACGGACCATTAACAGGGCTTTTAAGCCGTTCTGTTGTCGTTATCGATGAAAATGGACAAGTTGTTTATACGGAACAAGTAGAGGAAACTACTGAAGAGCCTAACTATGAAGCGGCTCTTGCGTCAATCTAATAGTCATATTAGACAAGAAATGTTCTTAATCAGAACTTTCTAGCGAAGCGCATATCCCAGTTTAGATTTGCCAACTTGCAAATCTTACACTTAGTAAAAAACAAAAGCAAAAAAGAGCGACAATTTCAATTGTCGCTCTTTTTTGCTTTTTCGTATGTATGTCGATGCCCCCAGCACCACCTATTGCTAATAACTAAACAACAGATGCTTCTAAGGCCTGTAAAATATCACCAATGATATCTTCTTGTTCTTCGATTCCTACAGATAGACGTACTGTACCAGGACGAATACCAAGTTTTTCACGTTCCGCTTCGGATAATTTGGAATGCGTTGTCGTTGCAGGATGTGTCGCAATACTTCGCGCATCACCGAGATTAGAAGTATATTTTATCATTTTAAGAGCATCTAAAAACTTGAATGCTCGTTCTGTTCCACCTTTTACTTCGAAAGTAACAATACCACCTCCAGCTTTCATTTGTTTTTTCGCTAGCTCATACTGTGGGTGAGAAGGTAAGAATGGATACTTCACGTCGGCAATTTCAGCGTTTTTTTCCAAAGTTTGAGCCAATGCTAGTGCGTTCGAACAATGTCTGTCCATACGTAATCCCAAGGTTTCAATACTTTTGGATAATATCCAAGCATTAAAAGGCGACATGGAAGGACCTGTATGGCGGATTAAAAACATCATCTTGTCGATTAGCTCTTGTTTTCCAACAACAACTCCACCTAAAACACGACCTTGACCGTCCATATATTTTGTTGCCGAGTGGATCGATAAATCAAATCCATATTGTAGCGGCTTTTGAAGATACGGGGTCGCGAAGCAATTGTCTATCGCAAAAATGATATTCGGGTATTTCTTTTTTAAACTTCCCAACCATTCTAAATCGACTAATTCAAGTCCTGGATTGGAAGGAGATTCTAAGAAGATAAATTTTGTATTCGGTTGAATGGCTTTTTCCCATTCTTCGGGGTTGATTGCATCTACATAGGTAGTAGTTACACCCCAACGAGGAAATAACTGAGTGAACAGTTGATGTGTGGAACCGAAAATTGCTCGAGATGAAACAATATGATCCCCACTTTCAATAAATCCAGCGAATGTTGCAAACACAGCTCCCATACCCGACGCAAATGCTAATCCAGCTTCAGCATCTTCCATTAAACATACTTTGTTGATAAACTCAGTGGTGTTTGGATTTGCATAACGTGAATAAACCATTCCCTCTTCTTCATCAGCAAAAACAGCTCGCCCTTGGTCAGCACTGTCAAAAATAAAGCTTGAGGTAAGGTATAGAGGTACAGAGTGTTCGCGTAATGCCGAGCGTTGAGCTTGCTCGCGTATAATTTTGGATTGTTCGTTGTTCATGATGAACAAATTTATTTACTTTTATACATAAACTACTAATCTTGTCGCATTTATTTTTGTTTTTTTTAGCGAATCAATGACAACACATTTATTATAGCGTAAGAAAATTCTGAATCATCGCGGTTTTTCTTAGTTTATAATGTTCTACCCCGTCCAATCTCCTTGTTGGATTTATGCGATAGGCGGACAATGCACAAAGAATTTGTATGTTCCATATTATAAATACCTAACATTCCCCTCTTAAATCCGATTACACTTAGTTTCATCGGTTAAGCTACGAACGAAGTGCGAACGATACGCGGATAGTCTTCAAAGAACCCGTTCATCAGAGCTAGTGGCTGCTGATACAGCAAAATATTGAGCGATTCTATCATGTAGTTCTGTCTAAATATTAAGTTAAAATAACTAGCGCTGAATAATTTGTTAAAGTGATAAGAATAAATTGTTTACTTACGCATTACAGAGGGTAAACAATCCGTCCTTTATTTTTTAATTCGATTTCGAAATGAGTATCTTGATCGCTCATATATAAACCTTATGAAAAAATCAAAGCTTATTACCTTATTGCTTCTAAGCCCATTACTAAGCATGGCTCAAACAGAACCTGCTCCATTTGGGCCAACTCCTTCTGAACGTCAGTTACGCTGGCATGAGATGGAGATGTATACCTTAATACATTTTACACCGACGACATTTCAAAATAAAGAATGGGGTTATGGTGACGCTGACCCTAAAATATTTAATCCGACTAAATTTGACGCTAATCAAATCGCGGCTGCCGCTGCTGAAGGTGGATTTAAGGGATTAATATCCGTAGCAAAGCATCATGACGGTTTCTGTTTGTGGCCGACAGCAACAACCAAATATTCGGTTGCTAGCTCGCCGTGGAAAGACGGAAAAGGTGATATGGTGAATGAGTTCAAAAAAGCGGCTCATGCAAATGGTTTACATTTTGGTGTATACCTTTCTGCTTGGGATCGTAATGATACACGTTATGGTACTAAAGCCTACGCAGATGCCTATAGAGAGCAGTTGACCGAATTAATGAGCAACTATGGGGAACTATTTACTTCATGGCATGATGGTGCCAATGGTGGTGATGGTTACTATGGTGGTAAGAACGAAAAAAGAACGATTGATCGCTCAACCTATTATGAATGGACAGAGAAGACTTGGCCAATCGTAAGAAAATTGCAACCGATGGCTATGATATTTTCTGATATAGGTCCTGATATGCGTTGGGTAGGTAACGAGAAAGGGTTTGCGGCGGAGACTTCTTGGTCTACCATTACACCTCGAAGTATGGATGGCACAACGCCAGTACCAGGATTGGTTGATGATTCGAATTTAACAACAGGCGATCGTGACGGGAAATACTGGATTCCGGCAGAATGCGACGTTCCTCAGCGACCAGGATGGTTTTATCATGAAGATCAGAATGATCGCGTAAAGACACCTGATCAACTGTTCGAAATCTATATGAAATCCGTTGGACGCGGCGGGGGGATGAATCTAGGATTGGCACCTATGCCTGAGGGAATCTTGCACGATAACGACATCCTTTCCTTAAAAGCCTTTGGGCAAAAGCTCCAAGAAACTTTTAAAATAGATCTTGCCGCAGGGGCAATGGCGAAGGCGAGCAATGTCAGAGAAAATCACACGCAGTTTTCCACAGCAAATCTTTTTGACGGGGATCGCTATTCCTACTATGCTTCAGATGATAACGTATTGAATCCAAGTATCGAGATCTCGTTGCCAAGCGCAAAGACCTTCGATTTAATTCGATTACGTGAAAACATAAAATTAGGTCAACGCTTAGATAGTGTTCGTGTTTCAATATGGGAGAACAATACCTGGAAGCCGATTGCTCAAGCAACAAGTATTGGCGCAAATAGATTGATCAAACTTAGTAGCCCAGTTGAGGCACAGCGTCTGAAAGTTGAATTGTTTGCGCCAGTAGCACCGACCTTAAGTGAATTCGCTTTATTCAAAGAAGCGGTTTCAAATTTTAAGTTTGCATCAACAGATCGTAAACGCGTTGCTAAACAGGATTTGACGATTATTTCAGCCGATAAGCATGTCATTAATGCGATTGATAATAATTTAAAGTCAATCTGGGAAACAACAACCAGCAGGACAAAATTTATTGAAATACGCTTACGTAAAAATGAATCATTAACTGGAATGCAGTACACGCCAAGACAGGATAATAAAGTAAAGGGTATCCCAACGAAATACAAAGTGTATAGTAGTAAAGATGGTAAACAATGGCAGACGATTGCTACTGGTGAGTTTTCAAATATTAAGGTAAATGCTACGCCACAGTTAATCACTTTTGACGGTACAGTCGAATCACGATATATACGATTTGAGCCTTTGGAAGTGTTGAGTACGGATAAATCCTTTTCTGTTGCAGAATTTGAATTATTTGTAAAATAAAGTGAGGTATTTATTTCTATTTACGATTTGTGCCTGCGCCTCAATATTAAGCGCGCAGGAACTTAAATTACGATACGACAAACCTGCACAGCAGTGGGAGGAGACCTTGCCCTTAGGCAACGGCTTAATTGGTATGATGCCTGATGGCAAAGTAACTGACGAGCAACTCGTACTCAATGAAATTTCGCTTTGGTCGGGAAGCCCACAAGATGCAAATAACTATGATGCGCATCATAGCGTTTCTCGTATTCAGGAACTATTGTTCCTAGGACAGAACGATCTTGCGGAAGAACTCGTTAATAAAAATTTTGTTTGTACAGGAGCAGGGTCAGGTGGTGGAAAAGGAGCGATACAACCGTATGGTTGTTTTCAGAATTTCGGTTTCCTGAATTTTCTACATTTCGATATCGGGACCGTAACGAAGTATCAAAGAAGCCTAGACTTATCGTCCGCATCTGCAAGCACTAGTTTTACGGCAGGAGGGATTAATTACCAACGGGAGTATTTTACGTCATTTGATGAAAATGCAGGTATTGTTCACTTATCAGCGGATCAGAAAAAGTCGATTGGGTTTGCTTTACATTTTTATAGAGAAGAAAACATTAAGTCGTATAAAATTGAGGGCAATGAAATCACAATAGAAGGACGCCTGCCGGATGGTAAGGGGGGAGCGGGGATGCAGTTTGCTGCGAAGATTAAAGTGATCTCGAAAGGCGGTACGCTGATGAACTATGACAATCAGTTGGTTTTAAAAAAAGCAGATGAAGCGCTAGTTTTATTCGTTGCCACGACCGATTATTACGGACATGATCCCGTAGCTTATGTCACCGAAGAGATGAACAAGCTAAAGGGGAAAACTTATAATATGCTATTGAAAAAGCATCAACAAGCATATACACCTTTGTTTTCTCGCGTCGATTTAAAGTTGGGGAACGATCGTTCTCAAGGCTTAACATCAACCGATCAGCGCCTCGCAAATTTCTACAAGGATCCAGCAAGTGATCTAGATTTAGCAGCATTGTATTATCAATACGGTCGTTATTTAAGTTTGTCGAGTACGGCTCCTAAAGTGTCGAAAGCTTTACCTCCTAATCTGCAAGGATTATGGGCACATCAAATTCAAACCCCATGGAATGGCGATTACCACCTCAATATCAATGCTCAGATGAACCATTGGGGGGTAGAAGTAAGTAACCTGTCCGAATATCATAAACCTTTCATTAATTTAATTAAACGTATTGCAAAGGGAGGTGAGAAGACAGCAAAAGCCTATTACAATGCGCCGGGATGGGTCGTTTATATGCTCACCAACATTTGGGGATTTTCCGCTCCAGGAGAAAGCGCATCTTGGGGAGCGAGTACAGCTTCAGGATGGCTTTGTAATCATCTATGGGAGCATTATCAATTTACACAAGACAAAGAGTATCTCAAAGAAATTTATCCTATACTCAAAGGGGCTGCGGTTTTTTACCAAGCCACTTTAGTAAAGGATCCCAAGACGGGTTGGCTTGTGACTTCACCATCTGTTTCTCCTGAAAATGGATTTATTATGCCTAACGGCAAACGCGCTGCCGTCGTTATGGGACCAACAATCGATAATCAAATCGTTCGAGAACTTTATCTGGCAGTTATTTCGGCTAGTGAGTTGCTTAAAGAAGACAGCTTGTTTGCGGATGGTTTAAGAAAAGATTTAGAAAACGTTCCGCCAGCTGTACAAATTAGTCAATCAGGACGCGTCATGGAATGGCTGGAAGACTATAAAGAAACGGATCCTGAACATCGACATGTTTCCCATCTTTATGGTTTGTATCCTGCAAATTTTATCTCGCCAATCAGTACCCCAGAATGGGCGGAAGCTGCAAAAAAAACATTAGCGGTTCGAGGAGATGAGGGGACTGGCTGGTCTCGCGCTTGGAAGATATTATTTTGGGCAAGACTTCATGATGGCGATCATGCCCTAGAAATTTTGCGTCAGTTATTAAGACCAGCGTCTATAGGTGCGACCTCTTATTCGGGCTCTGGAGCAGGAACTTATCCTAATTTATTTTGCGCTCATCCACCGTTTCAAATTGACGGTAACTTTGGTGGTTCGGCAGGAATTGCCGAGATGTTATTGCAGAGCCACGATGGATATATACATTTACTACCTGCACTACCAAGTATCTGGAAGGATGGTGAAGTGAAGGGATTAAAAGCACGAGGGAATTATACTGTAGATATCCGTTGGAAAAACGGAAAAGTCGTTGACTATAAGATCTCCGGTTCCCAAGCTCAACGTGTGCATGTGTTTGTAAATGGTGTTAAGAAAGAAATACTAGTCAATAAATCGTAATATCTAGTGTTACAGCAATCTATGTCCTCTAAATTTCGTTGATGTACTCAATAAATTTAGAGGACATTTCTTTTAATTTAAGTTTTGCTTTTCTGTTTTTCCTGGTCTAGGAAGGTTAATTTTTCAATATTAATTGACAAAAGATGAAATCAATATTGAAAATATCAGGAGAGAAACTCCTGCTTGCTATCTTAGTTTCCCTAACTTATATTTTATGTTTCTCATGTAAAAGAACAGATTTGCAGGATGAGAAGAAGGATCTTCAATATCTTGTAGATTTAGATTTTTCGGGCTTTGATTATCGAAAAAGCACCTTAGATAATGCTGGTCCGGGCGATGGCTTTAGCAATCGGACAGGTGCTAGAACGACAACAGACGAGTATCCAGTGACTTTATTCTACTGGTCCTTTGATAAATCTTCCTTAGAAAGCGATGTTTATCCAATCACGCCCGGTTTGACCTATCTATTCAAATCCGGAGTTAAATATCAATTTGTCCCTGGATTTGAATCAGGTCTTCTTTTTGATAAATCGTTAGAGGCGACGTCACTTTCTTCTATTCAATTTAAACTGTCAACAAAAGGAATCAAAAGCTTTAGTAAGCTAAAGTTTGATCTTGGATTAAATGAGTTCAGTGGTTCCTCAATCCGTTTACATTATAGTTTTGGCTTCAAATTCGAGAAGTTTCCTTTGGGTTCGGAAGTCTCTTTTCCGATGTCGCAATTAAACTTAAAGAAAAACACGTTGGAAATTGACTTGAGTGAGATTAATTTTACCAATCAAGATTCTATAATCTTTATTGTGTATCCCAATTTAGGGTATCATGATAAAAATCCTAAGTATTCGGAGGAAAAATCTATCATTCGTTTCGATAATATCAAGGTAACTGGAATAAGGTTGGTTGGTAATGAGAAATTGAAAAACGACTTACATTATTATGTTTTTGATGCCGGCAGTAGTCGACTTCGAAGGAAAGGTCAATTTAATATTTTGAACCAACAGTCGGGTATTCGTTTGGAATTGCCCGTTGGAGAGTATCACATCGCGACCTTGTTTAACAACACGCTGAGTGAGCCGGCACTAATTGGAGATATAAAAGATAAAAGAGAATTCCTGTTGAAAGATAGCATGGGTGCTGAAGGGCGAATATTCTCATCTTTGGACACTTTAGAGGTTAGTCAAACTTTTAAAAAAGAAATTACGTTAAGTCGAGCATATAGTCAGATTCGGTTGGAGTTTACGGATGTCGTCAAACCATTTGAAGTACGTTATTTGCGGATTTATAAAGATCATCAATCTTCCTATTGGAATCCTTTTGCTGTGCTTATTTCAGAATCTACAGCGAAGGAAGAGCAGCCGTATATTATTCCATTTAATTTTGATAAACAAGATTATGTCGTTTTTAATGAATTCTTAGGGTTAATCAGTGCGGATAAAGAGTTGCGTTATCGAGTGGAAGTTTGGGGCGAAGAACGCTTGATCAGGACTTTTAAGGTAAAAGGAGTTTGTCGTAACAATATGCAACTTGCTTTTCGCGGAGATCTACTTTCCTCTGTGATGGGCTCCGGCGGCTTTTTGGTTAATATACGAGATAGATGGGACAAAGAGACTGTTGTTGATTTCGTTGAACCGATTTCAACGAATCTGGGTGAGTAAAATACTCACCCAGATTAAAGTTGTAGTTCAGTTTTATTGGTCAACCGTTTTTAGATATTTGTCAATATATGCCGCTCGCTTTCTTAAAAACACTTTCATGTCTTTTTTTGCATTAGGAAGATCATTACTTCCATTCTGCCAGACAGCAAAATCTAGCGACTTTGATTCTCTTATGCTTGCCGCTAGTTGTTCGACATAGCGTAATAGGTTTTCCATCTTGTTGTTTTTATAGTTTGTCCAAGTGGTTTTATAGATTTGAATGATTTCGGGGTCACGGAGAAATATCTTAAAGAACTTACTCCCAACTCTGGAATCCGATGTTCTGAGTAAATCGAGATCGACATAGTTAAAGTATAGTTTTTGCTCCCAATCTAATCCGAAAGCAGCATCGAAATCCCAAATGGGTCCCATAGTATATTTTCCACCTGATTTTTTGTGGATATATGTACTTTTTGGGTGATTAATTTCCAAATTTCCTACTAAGGTATTTAGGATAATGAAATTGACCAATTGTTGTTTGTCAAATAAGTTTCCATATCCGTTATTTGGAAATTTGCTATCAGTAAGTAGTTTCTCGAAATTCTCAAATTCTTGTTTGATGGAGTTGAATTGTGCGTCAGACTTGATATCTGGTGCTTTGATCATCATCGGTAATTGCAAGTTGGCCGATTTGAATTTGAATTCTTCATCGAAATAAGTGTCCATCTCTAAAAGTGTACCATCGTCACCAATCTTGACCCTTGTGGATTTAACTTCAATTTGCTGTGTTAACATATAGTTTCCGATATATTTTCCGTTCAAAGTAACATCGACAGGGACGATACTATTCGTAAAAGGCATCTCTAATTGTTGGCCAATTTTCATCGCTACAGCGTTGCACATTAAGGTGTAATCATTGTAGTTAGCTAATAAAACCCAGTCTTTCGCAGCAGGAAGACCGAATATACTTGCATTTTGGTCCAGTTTTAAACGGTAAGGCTTTTTCGGATAACCCCAAGTGCTATTGCCACGACCCTTAATTCTTGTTTTTGATTGCGCAAGATCCGGTTGAACGGCATTCCCATTGATTTGAACTGTGGCATTGATATAATCTTCTTTACTAAGAATAGGAGCGGCCTCTTCCGTTGTGATATAAACGTGTGGTATTTTCGCTGGAATGGTTTCATCCAGCTCTGCATTTTCTTCGATAAGAATTTCAGGTTCTGGCTCTGTCGGACTAGTGCAGGCACCCAGTGTACAGCATGCCATAACAATAGAACAAAGTTTTAATTTCAATTTCATAGGATGTTGATTTGACTCGCAAAATTATAGCAAGAAAAGCTATTCCAATCTTGTTCAATCTATCTTGTTTGTTCGTTTTAGGAATTGAGACATATATAAGTTTCTGTAGTGTGCTGATTATTAGCTTGTTGTTTTGCTTTCAGGATTACTGATTAATATCGGAATCTGTCCAAGTCTGAGATCCCTATCAGCGAAAATGAGATGCTAAATTTCTCTTTATTTTGATTGTCAATTGATTCTGAGAGAAATTTAATGAAGCGTTTTTAATTTGTTAATACGATAAAAGTAAACTTGCTATATGATATTTATCTTGGTTGTTTTTACACTCCAACTGTTGTTTTCCTGGGTATATCTGATGAAGCGATCGATGCGTGAGGAGCGAGGGAAATTAATTAATATATTAATCATTAGTAGCTATTCGGTTCTCGTTGGAAGTTTGATTACATCCAGTGTAAATAATTTAGTTTCAGTTTTTTATACAGGGACTCTAGCTGTCTGTATAATCAATCTGTCAGCGATCTTTGTGCGTAATATTTTTGTCGAACGTCGAAGCTCTGGATATCTAATTCTACTGGCGGTATTCCCATTTATATTGTTTGTGGTTTTTCTACTTCTGTATGCAGGGTATGAAGATCAGATTACCGATAGCATTGTACACTATTATTTGAAGTGGATGTTTTATCAGAGTCGGAATATATTGCTTGTTTTGGTCGTAACTTATGAAATTAGTTTACTTTATTCTAGGCGTAAAAAATTATCGTACTTCTTGGCATCCCTTGATGGGCAATTAGCCTTTCTATTCGTTATCTTGAAGCTTTTGCTCGTTTGTTTTATCATCGTTCGAGCGTTGTTGTACGGTTTCGATAAGATTGTTGAATGTCCAGCTTCTGAAGCCGCAGTTCTTTGTCTTATCGCTATTTATTATATGCTTTATTGTAAGAGTTTGCCCTTCGAATTGGCAAAATATAAGCGGAAGTTACTATCAAATGATCAGATTCAGGTTCGTCATGCTGACCAACGGATGTTTCGCGTTTGGAATAACTATCTAGCGACTGCGGATAAGCTGATGTTGGAATTCCAACTCTTCCGTTCAAAGAATTTTCAGCTTCGCGATCTCGCTGTAGTATTAGATTTGGAAGCGAAGGAGTTGTCGAGTATGCTAGAACGCGGATTGGGGTTAAGTTTCGATGCTTATGTAGATAAGCACAGGATTCGCTATTTTGTTGATCATTGCCAACATATTGATTGTACCGCTAAGGGAATCTTAAGTCTAGCTAACGAAGCCGGTTTCAGTAGTAAGTATAGATTCTATAGGGCATTCAAAAAGCAATACGGCGTTAATCCTAAAGAGTATCTACAACGAATGGATTTCAGTATGACATAAAAAAAGAGGCACTATGAAAGTGCCTCTTTTCAAAGATCAATTGACCTGTTATAATACTTTTTTTAATAGGCTACTCATACTTACGAAATCACCTATGATTTTCTCTAATTGATCTGCATTTACACGTTCTTGTTCCATGCTGTCTCTATGACGAATCGTCACGGTATTATCTTCCAACGATTGATGATCTACCGTAATACAGAATGGTGTACCAATCGCGTCTTGACGGCGGTATCTCTTTCCTATAGAGTCTTTTTCATCGTATTGAATATTGTAATCCAACTTCAACTTAGCCATAATTTCTCTTGCTTTCTCAGGCAAACCATCTTTCTTCGTGAGTGGAAAAACAGCAGCTTTTACAGGAGCAATTGCCGGATGGAATTTTAATACAACACGTGAGTCTTGCTTTTCTTCTGTTGATAAATCCTCTTGTACCAGACAATTCGCTAATACCGTTAAGAATAAACGGTCTAAACCAATTGATGTCTCGATAACGTAAGGGATATAACTTTGGTTAATCTCCGGATCAAAATATTGTAATTTCTTGCCCGAAAATTCTTGATGTTGTTTTAAGTCGAAATCGGTACGTGAGTGTATACCTTCTACTTCTTTGAAACCAAATGGAAACTGATATTCCACATCTACAGCAGCGTTTGCATAATGTGCAAGTTTCACGTGGTCGTGGAAGCGGTATTTTGCAGGATCAGCGCCTAATGCTAAGTGCCATTTCAAACGAGTTTCTTTCCATTTTTCGTACCAATCTAGTTCCGAACCCGGACGAACAAAGAATTGCATCTCCATTTGTTCAAACTCGCGCATACGCATGATGAATTGACGTGCAATAACTTCATTACGGAACGCTTTACCTATTTGGGCAATACCAAAAGGGATTTTCATACGTCCAGTTTTTTGAACATTTAAGAAGTTAACAAAAATACCTTGTGCAGTTTCTGGACGTAGATATACTTGTTCAGCACCGTCCGCCATTGCGCCCATTTGCGTAGCAAACATTAGGTTAAATTGACGTACGTCAGTCCAGTTTTTAGTCCCTGAGATAGGACATACAATGTTATGCTCTTCAATGATCGTTTTCAAACGAGCTAAGTCGTCTGCACTTAACGCGTCGTCAAGATCTTTTTGTAATTGAGCAGCTTTATCTGTTTTTCCGTCTTTTTCATAACGGTCAATCTTGTCTTCTATTAATTGGTCCGCACGATAGCGTTTTTTAGAGTCTTTATTATCGATCATAGGATCGTTAAACCCATCTACGTGTCCTGAAGCTTTCCATGTTGTTGGATGCATGAAAATCGCAGCATCAATTCCTACGATATTCTCATTCAATTGTACCATGGACTTCCACCAATAGGACTTCAGGTTGTTTTTTAATTCAGAACCTAACTGGCCGTAATCATATACAGCACTTAAACCGTCATATATCTCACTGGAAGGAAACACAAAACCATACTCCTTCGCATGCGAAATAATATTTTTAAAAAAATCTTCTGTTTGCTTGCTCATAGGAGGCAAATATAATGTATTCGTATGACTTATTCTGCCATCAAGTCACGAATTTGTTGGCTAGCATTCTTATTATCGACTTTTTTGATAATATGCTTAATAATGCCGCTTTTATCAATGATAAAGGTAGTTCTAGCGGTGCCCATGTATTTCTTGCCATACATGTTTTTCTCGACCCACACACCATAATCATTCACAATTTTTTGATCATCATCTGCCAGCAGTGTGAATGGTAACTCAAATTTCTTAATGAATTTTTGATGAGACTCTTCACTATCGATGCTAACGCCAATTACTTCGAAACCATCTTTCAATAGACTCTGGTAATTATCTCTGAAGTTACACGCCTCTGTGGTACAGCCTGGTGTATTGTCTTTGGGATAAAAGTATAGGATCACGTTCTTGCCTTTGTAATCAGCTAGTTTTATCAATTTGCCATGCTGGTCTTTTGCTTGTATTGCTGGGGCTTTGTCGCCAACTTCTAATTTTGCCATGGTAATTATCTTGTGAATGTTGCTTCGTAAATTTTCTCGTTATCTTTCCAGTCCTTTACAACTAGTTTAAATTTGTGTTGTCCTTTAGGTAGTGATGGTTCAAATCGATGCCAAACATGCCTGTTCTTAGAATCGTATTCCATCAGAACCCATTTGTCGTCAATATAGCCATTGAAGGATTGTATTCCAGAGAAATTGTCCGAGATAGTAAAATCTATTTTAGATTGTGCGCTGAGATTTTTTCCATTTGTTAGATTTCTAGGGGAAATGATTGGTGCAATGCTATCTACAGCAACATAGAATGATCCAAAGTTTCTAGTGTTAACACTAACCCATCCGTCTTCGAATTTTCCACCCTCAGCTCCATTTTGTACAGAAGCGATTAATGCTTTGCTCTCGAGATGTGGAGGAAGATTTGTAGGCTTTATGCTAAGCATGTAAGATGAAAAGAGCGGTATAAGATCAGATTGAATTTGGTGAACGTGTGAATAACCGTTGGCAATCTGCGCATTTTGTTTGTAAATAAAATCTAAATCGCCATACAGCGTTTCGGTTGGAATTTCAAGTTGTAAGTGATCTGCAGAAAACTTATTCTCTTTGTTAAATAGGAAGTGTTCACCCTTTATAGGGTTTGCTTTCGGTTGGTAACTAGGATTATTTTTTATCTGAAAATTTAGCTCAGAACAATTGCCCTTAACGTCCTTCACTACGTATTTGATATCATGAACTTCTTGATCCTTTAATTCAATGATGCCTTGGTTTTCAAGGTGTTTGAATATTTCAATTGGATTTCCAGGATCTTTAAAGCTTTTTTGCACCTTAACCTTAGTTTTTTTCCAATGTGGGTAATCAATATAAGAATGAATGCCACGAGAGGTGTTAAAATCTAACTCTTCGAAGACTGTAGTAGATATCGGATGACCATCTAAAAATAAATCAATCGAGTATACTCCGTTTTGGAAGCCACCTGCTCGATGTCTATCAATACTATTGATGCCGAGTCCAAACTTTCCGTTTACAGAAATAGGAGCAGCGGAGGCTAACGTATAGCGTCCAGAGCCTAATGCTTTGATGTTTTGATAGCGTCTACCGGTGAATTCGTTAAAAATAGGGTCGTTCAGATCGTAAACCATCACACCGTTAATAGTTGGAGCAAAGGAATCTGCAAACTGTAATCCGAATAGTTGCGGGTTTAACGGTCTTTGGGTTTTTGTATCTCTAATTTCGAAATGTAAATGCGGCCCTGCGGATCCTCCGGTGTTACCTGCATTTCCAATGAATTGCCCTTTGGTCAATTTTACCTGTCCCTCTTTCAACTCTAAATCTACATCGAAACGCTGCTGTTTATATTGTTCGGCACGAATAATATTCGTTAAGGCATCATTAAATCCATCCATATGGAGGTAAACAGAAGTAAATCCATTGGGATGAGCGATGTAAACTGAATTTCCACCACCTCCAATTTGCACTCTTACTCTTGAAACGTATCCGGCAGCAGCAGCATGTAGGGGAAGTCCGATTTTCTGTTGTGTTCTATAATCATCTCCAGCATGAAAATGAGTCGAACGTAATTCTCCAAAGGTACCCGATGCATCTTGCGCAATGTTTAAGGGATTTCGAAAATATCCTTGAGGGTAATCACGAGATGTATAGATATTCTTATTTTGCGCTTGGGTAGAAAATCCAAAAGTCGAAACCAGTAGTAGTGCAATTAACGTTTTTCTCATATTATTTTATTTGGCATACAAACATGGATTTACCCTCCAAAAATCCTTCCAGTTTGTCGCCGATTTGTACAGGACCTACACCAGCAGGTGTTCCTGTATAAATTAAATCACCTTTGCGTATAGTAATATATTGTGATATAAAGCATATGAGGCTATCATAATCAAAGATCATATCTTTCGTGTTTCCGGCTTGAACTGTTTCACCGTTTTTTGTTAATGAGAAAGATAGTTCTTGAATATTTGTGAAGTCTTCTTTTGGTATCAAGTTACTAATCACTGCTGAGTGATCGAATGCTTTTGCAAGTTCCCACGGGAGCCCCTTCGCTTTATGTTCTGCTTGTATGTCTCTAGCTGTAAAGTCGATTCCTAATCCAATCGCATCATAATATTTGTGTGCAAACTTTTTAGATACATGTTTACCTTCATTGCAAACGCGTAATACAACTTCGACTTCGTAATGAACATCCTTGGAAAACTCAGGAAAGTAAAAATCCTTGTTGTCTTTTAAGACAGCAGTATCTGGCTTCAGAAAAATAACTGGTTTTTCAGGAACTGGATTGTTTAATTCTTTTGCGTGATCTATGTAGTTTCGGCCTACCGCTATTATTTTCATGAATTATATGATTGAAGTATTACTAGGAACGCTATTTCCTATTGCTTGAACAAACTTAGGAAAACTAGCAGGGAATAACAAGATTTCTATGATTCCTGCTTAGCAGAGAAGGTAATTTGGAGAAATCAAAATACAGGGGATAGAATGGCTTTGTTAAGTCAGGCGTAATTAACATTTTGTTAATCTAACAATGAGTAACTTTGTCCTATGAATAATTTTAAAGCGGTACTATTTGATCTTGACGGTACCTTGATAGACTCCGAACACTTTTATTTTAGTAATTGGGCACCGATTTTATCGGAAGCTTATGGATTGCAAATCTCCTTCGAGGATTGGATTTCCAACTTCGCCGGACATACGTTGGCGCATAATGTTGCTATGCTTAATAAGGACTTTAATTTAAAGGTTGACGAGAAAGAAATGTGGACGGCAACTCGCGCAAGTTACGCAAATGCTGATATGCGCAGCATTCGATTGATGCCTCATGCACAAGAGCTCTTGGAAGTCGTTAAGGCAAAAGGCTTGACGACAGCATTAGTTACTTCAAGTTATAAGACAACAGTAGACATTGTTCTCGGGGAACATAAACTACTAGATTATTTCTCTTTCTTTATCACTCGAGAGTCTGTTGATCAACCAAAGCCTAATCCAGAACCTTATTTGTTGGCCACTAAGAAGCTCGCTTTGCCATCGGAACATATCATGGTAGTGGAAGATACCAGTACAGGCTGTACGGCAGCTAAAGAAGCCGGATTGTTTTGTGTGGGTGTTTCTAAGCAAGAAGTTGAACGCGAACGCTTGTCTCACGCGGATAGACTTGCTTCTACATTAAAAGAGGTAGAAAGTTTATTTTTCTAATCGATTTAGCATTCCTATTTCTCGGTTTTATTCGTACATTTAAATCTATTGATTATAAACTTATGAATAGACGAACCGCGATTAAGCAGCTTTTTGTCGTCGCAGGGGGGGTGATGATTGCAACCTCCTGTGATTTTACAAGTCAGTCGACGACTATTGCACTTAATCATATTAAACTGAAGAAATCTGATGAAGATTTTCTAGCCGAATTAACCGAAACCCTTATTCCGAAAACTGATACCCCTGGCGCAAAAGAACTGAATCTACATCTTTTCGTGATGAAAATGTTAGATGATTGCGCTAGCCCTGAAGATCAAAAGGCCTTTTTGGCTGGTTTGAAAGCAGCGGAAGCGGTAAAAGGTAAGGGTGCAACAGACATTCAAGCTTATCTAAAAGGACTTCCTGCAGAAGATGTATTCTTTCAAACGTTAAAGCGACGTACAATTCAAGGCTATTTGAATTCAGAGTACGTGATGAAGAATAAATTAATCTATGAATTGGTCCCTGGTCGGTATAATGGTGCGATGAAAGTTAAGGTATAAAGTATGGCAAATCTAAATATTGATTCTTCGAAAGTGCGTAGCTACGATGCTATTGTTATTGGCTCCGGTATTGCTGGTGGCTGGTCTGCAAAAGAGTTATGTGAAAAGGGGTTAAAAACTCTAGTGTTAGAACGTGGTAGAGATGTTCAACATGTTAAAGATTATCCGACCACGAATATGTATCCATGGCAATTCGAACATAGGAATGAAATTCCGTTCGATGTCAAACAAGAAAATCCAGTAGTAAGTAGATGCTATGCCTTTCGTGAAGATGCGCAGCACTTCTTTGTGAAAGATACAGAGCATCCCTATGTTCAAGAAAAACCATTCGATTGGATTCGCGGCTACCAAGTAGGGGGTAAGTCTTTATTATGGGCTAGACAGACCCAGCGTTGGTCTGACTTTGACTTTGATGGCCCTGCCAGAGATGGCTTCGCCGTAGACTGGCCGATTCGATACGGCGACTTGAAGCCTTGGTATGATCATGTAGAGCGATTTGCTGGTATATCTGGCAATAAGGATGGTTTACCAGAACTTCCCGACGGCGAATTTTTACCAGGTTTTCCATTGAATATCGTCGAGAAATATTTCAAAGAACAAGTCGAGACTAAATATCCTGGTCGTAAGGTCATTTCCGCGCGATGTGCTCATCTGTCGAAACCAAACCAAATTCATATTGATCAAGGTAGGGTACAATGTCAAAATCGATTATTATGTCAGCGAGGATGCCCCTTCGGTGGTTATTTTAGTTCAAATGCTTCGACGTTGCCTTGGGCAGCGAAGACAGGGAATCTGACAGTAAGGCCGGATTCTGTTGTTCATTCCATCCTCTATGATGATGAAAAGGGTAAAGCCATCGGCGTGAAGGTAATTGATCGAAACACAAAAGAAGAGATTGACTTTTATGGCAAGCTTATTTTTGTAAATGCAGCAGCACTAAATAGCAACTTGATTTTGTTAAATTCAAAATCAAAACGCTTTCCAAACGGACTGGGCAATGATAGTGAGACTTTAGGTAAGTATGTTGCATTCCACAATTACAGTGCTAGAATATCTGCGGAATACGAGGGGCTTTTAGATTATAAAGTAGATGGAAAGAACCCAGCAGGAGGTGGTTATATTCCGCGATTCAGAAATCTCCACAAGCAGGAGACCGATTTCTTAAGAGGATATGCAGCGGGTTTTGGAGCTTATCGCTCTTCCGGATCAGATCAGTCTGGAATGGGAGAGGATTTGAAGAATTCTTTACTAAACCCTAAACTCGGTAACTGGGGAGTAGGCTCCCATATGATGGGAGAGACGATTCCAAAGGAATCAAATTATGTTGCCTTGGACGAGACAATGAAAGATGACTGGGGTATCCCTCAATTAAAAATATCCGTTGATTACGATGATAATGATGCCAAGATGAAGAAGGATTATCTCGATACCATGGAAGAGATGTTTACGGCAGCTGGATTTATTAATATAAAACGCAACGAATCGTCACAAGCGCCAGGACTTGATATTCACGAGATGGGAGGAGTGCGTATGGGACTGGATCCAAAGACCTCTATGTTGAATAAGTGGAATCAGGTGCACAGCTGTCCTAACGTGTTTGTCACTGATGGATCATGCATGACTTCAACTTCGACTCAGAATCCTTCGCTAACTTATATGGCATTTTCTGCAAGAGCAGTGGACTATGCTGTCAACGAATTGAAAAAAGGAAATATCTAAGCATATTTAAAATATCTTGAAAGCGAGTTTTTCTTCTTGAAAAGCTCGCTTTTTTACTGCCTCGATAGAGACCATTTTGATATTGGAGCTGATTAAGTTGCCACATATTTACTGAGAATAATAAGCTTAAAAACAGAAAAGGCACCGATTGGTGCCTTTATATATTTTCATTCTTTTATCGAAAAGCTACTGCTTTATAGCGATTAGATTTCTACTGTTGCGTCCATAGCGAAATCTTCATTCTTTAAATGAACAATTTCCATTGACTTCTCGTAGTTTGTAGATTTCTTTGAGAAGAAGTCATGTTGTGTTGTTTCTGTATTCAACCCGTTTAAAACAATTGGATTTACTTGTTTAACTTCAAAGATTGGATCGAAGCCAAGGTTCATTAGCGCTTTGTTACCGTTATAACGAACATATTCTTTAACTTCTGCTGTTAAACCAACTACTGTGTAAAGTTCCTCTGTATATTTGATTTCGTTCTCATATAGCTCGTTTAACAAATTTAAGAAGCGTTGTTTTACTTCCTCTTTGTTTGGAAGCTTTGCAAAAACTTCTTGTGCTATTAAACCTACAAATACACCGTGGATAGATTCATCAGCAACGATCTTTTTGATAATATCCGCCGATGCAACCATTTGCCCCTGTCCACACAACCATAACGGAAGGAAGAAGCCAGAATAGAATAAGAAAGATTCTAATAATACAGATGCGGCCATCGCCATAAATAATTCTTCATTCGACACTTTTTCTTTGTCGATTCCGCGGTAGTATTTGTCTATCGTTGCGGCTTTATATTGAAGAAATTTATTTTGAGATACCCAGCCGAAAACATCATTAATCTCATTCGTTGTTGATACCGTTGTGAATATGGTAGAATATGACTTAGCATGTATTGCTTCCATCATACACATATAGGATAATACCGCTTTGTTTTGCAGAGAATCGATATGATCGATAATTTTAGGCATCCCTGTATGCGATTGTAAAGTATCCAATAAGGTTAATCCACCCAATGCTTTTTTATAGCATTCTTTCATATCCCAGCTTAAGCCCTTCCAACTATCAATATCTTTTGAAGGAATATATTCTGTATCAATCCAGAATTGTTTAATATTTTGCTCCCAGAACATCAACGCATAATCATTGTCAGGCGTGTTCCAGTTTACAGCGGTAAATTGTTTGCTCATTATATTCAGTATCGTGGTGAAAGAGGCTGAATCGATGTAAAAGGTATTACATGCAATTCAGCCCTTTGTTAAATTTCTTATGTGTTTTTGACCTCAGTCTATGCCGAACAAGAGATACACTCTTCAATCGTCGATTTACGAGTTCTCGTGTAGTACAAGGACTTTAAACCTAGTTTGTGGGCATAGATATAATACTTCGCTAAGTCGCGAGTCGAATCTTTTGAATTGGTGTGAAGTATCGTTGATACGCCTTGGTCAATATGACGTTGAATAACCGAAATTAACTTCAACACTTTCATTTGATCCATATCATAAGCTGACTTGAAGTAGAAGTAATTATCATTTGTTAAATATGGCATAGGGTAGTAGGTCGTACTATCTCCATATTCTCTTACTTCAATGATATCTACGATTGGCATTACTGAAGCTGTAGCATTCATAATGTAAGATGTAGATTGATTTGGAGCAATTGCTAAACGATAAGCATGGTAAACGCCATGTTCTTTTACTTGTGCTTTTAAGTTATCCCAGTCTTCAATAGTTGGGATATGTACACCTGCGAACAATTCTTTAACCTTTTCGGTTTTAGGCATATAATCGCGGCTTAAGTATTTATCGAAGTATGTTCCATCAGCATATGCAGATTTCTCAAATCCTACGAACGTTCTTCCGCGTTCTTTAGCAATTTCCATAGAAGCCTCAATCGAATAATAATTCATTGTCATAAAGAATGTATTCGCAAAGTCTAAAGCCTCATTAGATTCATACATGATAAAGCTCTTAGCAAGGTATCCGTGTAGGTTCATGGCGCCTAATCCCACAGAGTGTAGTTCTCTATTTGCTTTAGCGATTGAAGGAACCATTTCGATATCTGTAACGTCAGTTACAACTGTCAATGCACGCATTGCTGTTTTAACTGTTTCTTTGATACGTTTGTTGTCCATCACGGTAGCAACGTTCAATGAACCTAAATTACAAGAGATACCATAGCGAATTGTATCTTCCTTTCCATAGATGTTAATATCTGATACTTCAGATACTTGCATAATCTCCGTACATAGGTTCGAGAATTTAACTTTTCCGATTCCATTCAATGCATGCTCTCGGTTGGTGTTCTCTTTGAAAAAGATATATGGGTATCCGGACTCTTTTTGTGTTTGAGCAATCTTAACTAATAAGTGACGCGCATTGATTTTTTTCTTCTTGACGTTTGGATTCGTGATCAATTCATCATACATCTCATCCATATCCAACTCATCTAAGTATTTTCCATACTCTTGCATCACGGTATGTGGATAAATCAAATAGCAAGGTTCATCTTTTTCAGCTAATTCCATGAACTTGTCAGGAACGATTATACCGATAGAAAGAGATTTAATACGCACTTTCTCATCTACGTTGATCTTCTTACAATCTAAGAATTCCTCAATATCAGAGTGGAAAATGTTTAAATATACAGCACCTGCACCAGGACGTTGTCCTAATTGGTTTGCATACGAGAACGTATCTTCCATGATTTTCATAATTGGCAATACACCGCCTGCACGTCCTTCAACGCCCTTAATCGCTTCGCCACGAGCACGAATTTTAGAGATGTTAAAGGATACACCACCACCGATAGATGAAAGTTTCATCGCTGAATCAACTGCATAACCGATACCGTTCAAATTATCGCCTATCTCATCTAAGAAACAAGATACAAGCTCACCTGATCGTTTTTTTCCAGCGTTCAAGAATGTCGGGGTAGCGGGTTGATATTCTTGATTGATCATGATTTCGGCATATTCAATAGCTTTCTTTACTCCCTCTTCTCTAGCCAAGAATAAAGAGACAGCGACTACACGGTCCTCATAGCGCTCTAAGAACTTCTCGCCAGAGTCATCGCGCAAGGCATAACTTTGGAAGAATTTGAAGGCTGCCATGAAGGATTCGAAACGAAATTTCTTAGCGAATACATAGTTGTAAACCTCTTCCATTTGCTCAAACGTAAACCATTGGTAGAAATCAATGTAATAATTGTTCTCTATCAAATAATCTATTTTCTCCTTCAATGTGTAAAAGAATACAGTATTCTTATTTACATATTCAAGGAAATAGGCGCGTACAGCCTCTTTGTCTTTGTGAAGGCTGAACTCGTCATCATGTTTGATCATGATTTCGTTGTTAAGCAATATCCAATTTTTCGCTACCTCGTTTGCTATCATAGTGCTGGTTTTTGATGATGTCAATAAATTGATTAATATCTTCCAATGTGCCTGAAAGTTCGAATTTCATAGCCAAAGGAATGGCGTAATGGTCAGAAATTTTTTCTGCTGCAATAGCATAATTTCTTCCCCAGTTGCGGTTTCCACTTGCTGTAACCGAGTATAATATTTCGGCAAATTTATTTGCAAAGCTTTCGGTTTTATCCGGGACCTTACCAAAATTAGTGGTATAAGTTACGAGATGCCCAGGCTCTGTAATTATAGTATCCTCTTGAATACGAACCGCTGTCCATCCTGTAATCTGGATGACTTTGTTGATAAAGCGCTCCACATTACCTGTTCGTGAGTCATAATATAGATAAATCATAGGTATAGGCTAAATGATTTAATATTACAATGCGATTTGGTCCAATTCGGCAGGGTTGAATCCAATAATACGATTTTTAATCTCGTCGTTCTCCAAAACGATAACGGTAGGAACTGTGCGAACTTTAAACCTAACAGCTAATTCTGGCTCATCGAATGGATTAATAGTTTCGTAGGCAATACCTTTGTTGTCTAAGTATGCCGATACCTGTGCGCATGGTGCACAGTCATTTTTTTCGAATTTAATGATTCTTGCCATGTTATATTAAGTTAGAAATTCCTAGCTCGGTTGAGGAGATTGGAACTTTGGTAAATGAAAAAACGTTTTGATTTGAGAGGTCACATTCTCAACAAGAACAAATATCCCATTAAAATCTTCAGAACGTAGATGATACTTTTCCACATTATCCACAACTATCTGCTTAAAACACGCTTGGCAACGCCTAGGTATTAGCAAGGTGTTGATTTACAGTAGTTAAACGATGTTGATAACTTGCCCAAGACAGATTGTGGCTAAAAATTGACACCGAAAAGTTCGGTTTTTTTAGTGTCATTTTATGTGCAAAAAGTTGCTGTTTTATTCCAATTTGCTATTAGAAAATGTGTTGTAAAATTAAAAATTTTTAGGACAAAAAAAACGAACAGATAAATAAAAGGAAGCATTCAGCCTGAACACTTTTAATTCAGTATTTTAGTGGTTCCGAATCAGGATGAATTTCGAATTATTAATTGAATTATGAAAAAGTACTTTTTAGTCGCCTTTCTTTTGAGCCAATCTATCGGCTTTGCCCAAGAGAATTTAAACTATCAAAAACCATCTGCAGAAATCTTAGCCCTAGCAGATTATCAAAGACCTCCAGCAGTAGTTATTAGCCCTAACAAAAATTGGGTACTCTTTCTGTATAGACCAACTTATAAAAGCTTATATGATCTTGGTCAGGCAGAGACACGACTCGCCGGACTACGTATGAATGCGAAAACGGGAATGCCTAGCGACGAACTGTTCTACAACAAAATAGAGCTTCGTTCAATCGATGGCAAGCAAGTTTTTGACCAACTGAACCTGCCTAAAGATCCTTTAATTTCGAATCTAAGCTTTTCTCCAGATTCAAAAATGGTAGCCTTTACGATTACAGAAGAATCGGGAACGGCATTGTATATGTTAAACTTAGAAACGCGTCAGATTGATCGATTAACGGGAGAAGTATTGAATTCGGTTCTCGATGCGCCCTTCCGTTGGAATAGAACTTCCGATCGTCTATTAGTAAACAAACGCGTGCCAGCGCCTGTTAAATTGATCGATGAATATGCGAATCTTCCTAAAGGACCAATCATTTCCTCAAGTGATGGTAAGATCTCTCAGCTTCGAACATATCAAGATCTATTGAAAACTCCCGAGGATGAGCAACAATTTATAGAATTGGGAAATTCAGAATTAGTATGGATCGACTTAAGTGGGAGAGAGCAGGCCTACAAAGCTGCAGATTTGTACGTGGGAGCGAGTTTTTCGCCAGATGGAAAATATATTCTACTGAGCACGCTGAAGAAGCCATTTTCCTATGTTGTGCCTTACTACAATTTCCCACAGGAAACGAATGTGTATGATTTAAACGGTAACTTAATTAAAAAAGTCAACGAAACTCCATTGAACGAAGTGATGCCAAAAGGCTTTTCGTCCGTTAGAGCCGGTAAGCGAAGTTTTTCTTGGCGTCAAGATAAAGCAGCAACACTGTCTTATGTTGAAGCAATCGATGGAGGAGATGCAAGCAAGCCTGCCGAATGGCGTGACGAGTTGTACAACTGGGAAGCACCTTTCGATCAATCTCCGAAATCATTAATAAAACTGGCTGATCGCTTTGGGGGCGTATTTTACGGTGACGACACCTATGCTTTGGTGTACTCGCGTTGGTATGATACTCGAAATGTTAAAGCATTTTTATTAAATCCGACGACAGGAAAACATCAGCTCATCGAAGATCGGAATAGCCAAGACGTTTATGCAGATCCTGGAAAAGTGTATATGGATAAAAATAGTTTTGGAACCTATAGCATGTATATCCGCAAGGATAAGACTTATTGGATTGGCGATGGTTATACCAAAGAAGGTGAATTCCCCTTTATTGATGAGTTGGATTTAAAGACCCTGAAAAAAAGACGACTTTATACCGCCAAAGCCTCAGCCATGCAGGAACGAATTTCATCAGTGGTTGATATAAACAAAGGAGACATCATTGTTTCACTTCAATCGCCGAAGGATTTTCCAAATTTCTTCAGCAAGAATATCAAATCAAACAAGCAAACCGCCATTACAGCGATTCAAAATCCGTTTAAATCGTTAGAAGCGGTTCATAAAGAGGTGCTCGCCTATAAACGTAAAGACGGAGTTGAGTTATCAGGAACTTTGTATCTTCCAGCGGGTTATGACAAATCGAAAAAAGAGAAACTACCACTCTTAATTTGGGCATATCCAAGGGAGTACAAGGACAAAACAACTGCTGGACAAAGCACAAACAATCCGAAAGAGTTTACTTTTCCAAGTTATGGATCATTTGTCTATTGGGTTACAAAAGGCTATGCTGTTCTAGATAATGCGGCTTTTCCTATCGTAGGGGAGGGCAAATCGGAACCAAATGATACTTTTATTCCCCAATTGGTTTCGAATGCCGAAGCAGCAATTGATGCTGTTGATCAGCTAGGGTATATCGATCGTAATCGTGTTGCAGTGGGAGGTCACTCTTATGGAGCCTTCATGACCGCACATCTATTAAGCAATTCAAAATTATTTGCAGCCGGTATTGCGCGTTCAGGGGCCTATAATCGTACATTAACACCATTTGGCTTCCAGAGCGAGCAACGCAATTTTTGGGACGATCCTCAACTTTATATGACTATGTCTCCATTTATGAGCGCAGATCGAATGAAGACCCCTATGTTGCTTGTTCATGGTGCTGCAGATAATAACCCCGGCACTTTTACGCTTCAAACCGAGCGGTATTTCCAAGCACTAAAAAATTTGGGAGCTCCCGCACGAATGGTTATACTCCCTCGCGAATCCCACGGATATGCAGCGAAGGAGAACATCTTTCACCTTCTTTGGGAGCAAGATCAATTTCTGGAAAAATATCTTAAACCTAAGCAATAGAACTTAGTTCTGAATCGAATTACATAGTAAAGAGACATTGGTATACTCCAATGTCTCTTTGCTTTACCCACCTTTCTGCACCTAATCATACCCATTATCGAACGGATGTCAATCGGGTTTGAAAGGGATCTGAAAGGGAAGTGAAAGGGATGTAAAGCATACTTGCAGGGAAAAATCCTAAAGATGTTGTGAGTTCCAAGCCTTCTCAATTGAAAGCAAAAAAAAGACGCTGTTTTGCAGCGTCTTAATATCGTCAACTAGATAGCGTTTCTATTGATCCGCTTTTATATCTAAGCTAAGTCCATAGGTTCCCCAAGCGAGATGAATCTTTCCAGACTCGTTTGCTGTAATCGTAAGTCGCTCTTGCGATTCAGATTTCCGTTCGTTTGGAACGTTAACCTTTAAAACGTCCTCTTTTTCATCAAACTTTGCACCCCATTGTTTCCAATTTTTATTGAATATTAAGGTACTTGTTTGTTCGCCTGGAATTGTATTTAAACCATATTTACCCGCCGATAATTTCTGTCCATTAACCGTTACGTTTTTGTCGAATTCAACCGTGGTGGTTTCGTTGGCTCCAGTACGCCAGCGTTCTCCTGGTTTTAATAAATCTACCCCCAATTCTCGTCCTCTCAACGATGGACTGCCATAGCGGATATTTATTTTTACACCATCGCTCGTTGTCACTGAAGAGCTGTCTAATGGACTTTCGACTTGCTTAGGTTTGCCATCTTTTAACATTGGCTTACTCGGTGGAGTCGCCTTAGGCATGGGCGGTTTCTGCGCATATCCGAACGTGAATAGCATCAGAAAGCTTATTAGGAATGCAATATTTTTCATATGTCCTCCTTTGGATTAGTATGTGATTATAACATATGAAATGAAAAATTGTTTTACGATTTATGTGTTAAATTATTGATTATTAAAGTGTTTTGGCGTTATTTGGGGTCGATCCAAAACATAGAAAATCTTTACTCACTTTTATGTGGTCTATTTCAGGGGAAATAAAAATGCTATCCTTTATCTTTTTCAGATTATGAATAGGACATTTGATTTCAAAACCAAAAAAGGGACTTCATTCAGAAGCCCCTTTATATTATCTTATTATTTTCCGATATGCGCTACACTAAATATTCAAATAATGTTTGATCCTTATTAACTTCAATGAAGTCAAATTTGTAGGCTTTCAATCGTTCAATAAAGCTCGTATAATCCTTAGGATCGTTTAATTCGATACCAATAAGAGCAGGTCCGCGTTCGCGTTCTGTCTTTTTTATATATTCAAATCGAGTGATATCATCTTTCGGTCCTAATACTTCTGTTACTAGCAGTCTCAAAGCGCCAGGCCGTTGAGGGAATCGAACAATAAAATAATGTTTGAAGCCTTCATATAGCAAAGACATTTCTTTTATTTCACTCATTCGGTCGATGTCGTTGTTTCCGCCAGAGACGATACACACAACTTTCTTTCCTTTGATCTCTTCTTTATGAAATTCCAATGCCGCAATGGAAAGTGCTCCAGCTGGTTCAGCAACAATTGCATCTTTATTGTACAGCTCCAATATTGTCGTACAGATCTTACCCTCCGGAATAGATTTTACACTGTCTAACAATTGGCTACTAATATCATAGGTCAACTTACCGATTTTTTTAACAGCTGCACCATCAACAAATTTGTTAATCTGCGAAAGTTCAATCGGTCCTCCATTTTGCAGAGCAGCTTGCATGGATGCGGCGCCTTCAGGCTCAACTCCATAACATTTAACCTGCGGTGCGAATTTTTTCATATGATAACTTACCCCCGAGGATAAACCACCACCTCCAATCGGAATAAATATCGCATCAACCTCTGGTAAATCTTCTAATATTTCTACAGCGACAGTTCCTTGACCTTCTATGATTTTAAGATCATCGAACGGTGGGATGAAGGTCATGCCATGTTCTTCTGCATAGACTAATGCGCCTTTTTGACAATCGTCAAATGTATCTCCTGTAAGGACAATCTCAATTGTGCCATTGCCCCACATTTCAGTTTGTGTAATCTTTTGGCGAGGTGTTGGTCCAGGCATAAAGATTACGCCTTTGATACCAAGTCTCTTGCAGGATAAAGCAACGCCTTGTGCATGATTTCCTGCTGACGCACAAACCACACCACGTGCTCTTTCGTCCTCGCTTAAGCTGCTAATTTTGTTAAAAGCTCCTCGAAGCTTATAGGAACGAACGACTTGTAGATCTTCGCGTTTCAAATAGACCTCAGCGCCATATTTCTCAGATAAGTGTTGATTGTATTCTAAGGGAGTCCTTTTTACAACATCCTTGATCTGTTCTTTGGCTTGAATGCTATCTATGGTTAAGGTTGATAAATCCAAACTCATGTTGGTATTAATTTGTGTAGTTAAAAGAAGATGTCGGTATGCTATGCTGCCGAAAAATGGAACGGTTTACAGCATACCGACAGGATAGAAGTTTATTCTGTCCTTATATTATTTGACTAAGGTTAGTAAATCTTGGTCGTTAATATCCTTTTTAGCGTCTGCTAAGATTAGGAAACGTTGATAGCAATCAGCAAGCGTGTCTTTGTCTAAGTTGTATCCAAGACGCTCTAAATGGTGTTTTAAAGCATGACGACCTGAACGTGCTGTTAGGATAATATCTGCTTCTAATAGGCCTACATCCTCTGGACGAATAATCTCGTAGTTTTCTCTATGTTTTAAGAATCCATCTTGATGTATTCCCGAACTATGCGCAAATGCATTGCGACCAACGATTGCTTTATTCGGTTGTACAGGCATGTTCATCATTTCACTAACTTTACGTGAAAGTGCAGTGAACATTGTACTGTCGATATTGGAAGTAATTCCACCAAATGTTTGGTTGTGAACCTTCAAGATCATAGCAACTTCTTCTAAAGAAGTGTTACCAGCGCGTTCACCAATTCCATTAATCGTACATTCAACTTGACGAGCTCCATTCTGTACCGCTGCGATTGAGTTTGCTGTCGCTAAGCCTAAATCATTATGACAGTGGGCAGAGATGATTGCTTGATCAATATTTTGAACATGATCTTTCAAGTATTTGATTTTTGAACCATATTGATCTGGTAAACAATATCCGTTAGTGTCTGGAATATTGACAACAGTAGCACCTGCTGCGATTACTGCCTCAACCATTTGTGCAAGGAAAGCTAGATCAGCGCGACCGGCGTCTTCTGCATAAAACTCCACATCTTCAACATAGGATTTTGCATGTTTTACAGCTTCGACTGCGCGCGCTAAAATTTCTTCACGCGTGCTATTGAACTTGTATTTGATGTGCATGTCCGATGAACCGATACCTGTATGGATACGAGGTCTTTTCGCATATTTCAAAGCTTCGGCAGCAACATCGATATCGTTTTTATTGGCACGTGTCAGCGCACAGATAATTACGTCGTTTACTGCTTTAGATAATTCCACTACCGATTGGAAATCGCCAGGACTAGAAACAGGGAATCCCGCTTCAATAATATCAACGCCTAGGCGTTCCAAATCTTTGGCAATTTCGACTTTCTCTGGTGTGGTCAATTGACAACCCGGTACTTGCTCTCCGTCTCTTAACGTTGTATCGAAAATGTATAAGTGATTAGGATCGTGTAACATATCGTTTGTATTTATGTTTATTCCTTGGTTTAATTATTTGATGAATTCTAATACTTTGACTCCCATTTCGTTGGTGCCTAATATTTTGTCTTTTGCTGTTTCCGCATTGGCAATGTCGCCAGTTCTCCAGCCTGCCTTTAAAGTATCTGCAACAGCCTGCGTTACGGTCTTTGCTTCTTCTTGTAAGCCGAAAGCGATGTCGAGCATCAATGCCGCCGATAGGATAGAAGCTAGTGGGTTTGCTTTATTTTGACCTGCAATATCATGTGCTGATCCGTGAATTGGTTCAAAAAAACCAGTACCATCGCCGATAGACGCAGACGCTAACATTCCCATAGATCCAGCGATCTGAGACGCTTCATCAGTAAGAATGTCTCCAAAGAGATTTGCCGTTAATACCACATCAAATTTTTTCGGATTCTTTACTAACTGCATTGCTGCATTATCGATGAACATGTGTTCTGTTTCTACATCGCTATATTCTTGTGCGAGTTCTTGAACCACTTCACGCCAGAGTCTAGAGGTCTCTAATACATTTGCTTTGTCTACAGAACATAGTTTTTTATTACGAGTTCTCGCTGCATCAAAAGCTTTGCGTGCAATTCGCTCTACTTCATAACGGTGATAATTCATTAAGTCAGATGCGAATGTATTGTCTTCATTGCGCTTTTTCTCGCCAAAGTATACATCGCCTGTCAATTCGCGGAAGAAAAGGATGTCCGTTCCACGTAAAACTTCCGGCTTTAAACTGGAAGCATCTAATAACTCGTCAAATAATAGAATAGGGCGTAAATTGGCATACAAACCTAATTCCTTACGTATTTTTAACAGACCCTGCTCCGGTCGAACCTTCGCACTTGGGTCATTGTCGTATTTTGCATGTCCAATAGCACCAAATAGAATCGCATCAGATACTCTAGCTTTTTCTAATGTTTCATCTGGTAGTGGATTTCCGGTAGCTTCAATTGCTGTATGACCCATGATTGCTTCATCAAAAGCAAATTCATGATTGTATTTCAAAGCTATTGCTTCTAATACTTGTTTTCCCCAAGTCGTCACCTCTTGTCCAATTCCATCTCCCGGAATAATAAGAATGTTCTTTCTCATATACTATAAAACGTTTTCTACTTTATGTTCAATGGCTAAAACTTCGCCACGCTCTAATACAATTCGATGTTCAATGCAGTCTGGTAATTGGCTTTCATAATGGCCAACGTAAATTAAGGTTTTGCCATATTGGCAAAGCTCATCGACTACATCGTTAAAATATTTTGCCTGTACGGTATCCAAACCCTGACAAGGCTCATCCAACACCAATAGGGGAGGATTTTTAATTATACTTCTGGCCAACATGGCCAGTCGTTGTTTACCCAAGGGTAGCGTATGGAGTAATTGATCTCGATAGTCAGTAAGATCAAAAAAATCCATTAGTTCTTCAATTTGCTTCTTCTCATGGAATTTCACATCGATAAACCAACCGATGCTATCGTAAAATCCAGATGCAAGGGTATGCCATACAGTTGCTTGTTGGTCAAAATACCAGTGCATTTCTGGAGAAATCATCCCGATCTTTTCTTTAATATCCCATATGCTTTCGCCGGATCCTCTAGCATTACCGAATAATGAAATATCTAGTCCATAGGATTGCGGGTGATCTCCGTTTATTAAGCTCAACAAGGTCGATTTTCCAGAACCATTAGGTCCCTGTAATAACCATTTTTCACCAACTTTAACAGACCATGATATATTCTTCAATACCTCCTTTTCACCGTAACGAATGACAATGTTTTTAAGATCTGCTACATGGTCATAAGTGGTGTCGGGGATAGCTTTTAAAAACAGCGGTAATTCTTTTTTCGCGCGAAGAGCATCCTGTTTGATATCAGCTAAAGATTCAACCTGATCAACCTTGCCATCAATAATCTGTACGAATGAATTAATAACAGATGGTAATATTTGATCATTGCTTATTAGGAGTAATTGTACTCCCTGATTCGCTAATTCATCCAACCATTCGTTTAATACAATGCGTGACTTTTTATCAAGTCCGGTATACGGTTCATCAATGATTAACAGCTGTGGTTTCTGCCAAAGGCTTTTAACCAACTGTAACTTCTTGTGTTCGCCACTTGATAATTCAATCAACTGAGACTGTTGTACATTCTCAAATCCGAATGAATTAATCTTCTTTTCGATATCCGCGAAATCTAAACCTTCCTTTTCAGCAAAGTGCATTAACTCGGCGTGTACCGTTAAGGTATCATGCCCCTGATGTCGATTATAGCGCTGTTGATAATAGAAGTTTCGATCACCTTCGAGATTGGTAAACTGATACCAATTTGATATATAAACAGTTTTTGGTGCTAAGGAACTGGAGGAGTCATAGAAAACTTGTATCTCTCCAGTTCCTTTAGTTAGTCCTGCAATAGCTTTTGCTAAGCTCGATTTTCCCGAACCGGATTTACCTGCTAGAACAACGTGCTGACCTTTCTCTATTGTCCATGACAAATCTCGCAATACGGTCTGTTGACCGAATGCTAATGTAAAGTCTTTGATATGGACAGCAACAGGCATTATCTTGCGGATTCGAATTGTTCGATATTTGCTACATGGCTTAAAATGAAGTCGATATCATCATATCCATTAATTAAGCAAGATTTTTTATAAGGATTAATCTCAAAAGCGAATTGTTCGCCAGTTTCAGCAATTGTCAATGTTTGTGTCTCAAGGTCGACCTGAAGTTCTGTATGTGGATTCGCAAAGACTTGAGCAAAAATCTTTTCAAGAAACTCATCAGTTACAGTAATTGGCAACACGCCATTGTTTAGTGCATTTCCTTTAAAGATGTCTGCAAAGAATGAACTAATAACAACGTCGAAACCATAGTCTTGAATAGCCCAAGCAGCGTGTTCGCGAGAAGATCCACATCCGAAGTTCTTTCCTGCAACAAGAATTTTTCCAGTAAATGTTGGGTTATTCATTACGAAATCAACTTTTGGTTGATCATGACTATCATAACGCCAGTCACGGAATAAATTGTCACCAAAGCCATCTCTAGTAGTCGCTTTCAAGAAGCGCGCGGGAATGATTTGATCTGTATCTACGTTTTCTATCGGTAGAGGAACTACACGAGAGGATAATTTTTCAAATTTTTTCATCTCTTGATTATATTGTTTTTGAGGAATAATGAATTAAATGTAATGTTCGACTACTGGGAACGGATCATAAAAATGATGTAATAGATGCTTCCAGTCTTGGTAAACTTTAGATTGTCGGAATCCTACGGTGTGATCTTCTAATGTTTCCCAGTTGACCAAGAGAATATATTGACCCTCTTGTTCGATACACTTCTTTAATTCATGATTGATATAGCCTTTTATGGATTGTATTAGCTCTTTGGCTTGTTCAAATGCGATTTCAAAATCCGCCGATTGACCGGGCTTAATGTTCAAAATAGCAACTTCCAACACCATAAAAGATATTCCTCTGTTATACCAATTCTCTAACGTCTACAATTTTTCCTGTTACTGCAGCAGCAGCAGCCGTTAGCGGGCTAACAAGCATTGTACGCGCATTCGGTCCTTGGCGTCCTTCAAAGTTTCTGTTTGATGTAGAAACACAGTATTTACCTGCAGGAATTTTATCTTCATTCATCCCTAAGCACGCCGAACAGCCTGGTTCACGTAATTGAAAGCCAGCCGCTTCGAATACTTTATCGATACCTTCTTCTATTGCTTGAGCTTCAACTTGTTTCGATCCAGGAACAATCCAAACTTCCACATTGTCAGCTTTCTTTTTACCTTGAACAAATGCGGCAACTTGACGTAAATCTTCAATTCTAGAGTTCGTACAGCTTCCAATGAACACATAGTCAACAGGTTTACCCAATACAGAATCGCCATCATGGAAACCCATGTAGTCTAAAGCTTTTTGATAAGAAGGACGTTCACTCTCTGGTTGAGAATTGGTCGTAGGGATATGTTCTGTGATACCTATACCCATTCCTGGGTTTGTACCGTAAGTAATCATTGGTTGAATATCGGCAGCGTCGAATGATAATACTTCATCGAACTGAGCGTCGGTATCCGAGTAAAGAGTTTTCCAATATGCTAACGCTTTATCCCAAGCTTCACCTTTTGGAGCAAATTCTCTACCTTCGATATAGTCAAACGTGGTTTGATCAGGAGCAATTAATCCTCCGCGAGCACCCATTTCTATACTCATATTACAGATAGTCATTCGACCTTCCATGCTTAATGAACGTATAGCTGAACCTGCATATTCGACAAAATAACCTGTTCCTCCTGCAGCGGAGATTTTGGAAATAATATAAAGGATAATATCTTTTGCACCCACTCCATTGCCTAATTCACCATTGACTTCAATTTTCATTGTCTTTGGCTTTTGTTGTAATAAGCATTGAGTCGCGAAAACTTGCTCTACTTGCGATGTACCAATACCGAACGCGATAGCGCCAAAGGCTCCGTGCGTAGAGGTGTGACTATCACCGCAAACCATCGTTTTTCCTGGTAAAGTAATTCCTAATTCAGGACCGATAACATGCACAATACCTTGATATGGGTGGCCTAATCCATATAGTTCAATTCCGAATTCTTTACAGTTTTTAGTCAGCATATCCACCTGATAGCGGGATAGCTCTTCTTTGATTGGAAGGTGCTGATCCAATGTAGGTACGTTGTGGTCAGCAGTGGCTACCGTTTGTTGTGGTCTGAATACCGGTAAGCCTCTTTTGCGTAATCCATCGAATGCCTGTGGAGAGGTCACTTCATGGATAAGATGGGTATCGATATATAACATATCTGGAAACCCTTCCTGACGCTTGACGACATGTGCATCCCAAATCTTTTCTACTAATGTTTTTCCCATTTCTTTTATTAAACTGTTTGGTTTTTTAATTCTCAATGGGGTAAAATTAAGAATATCATAATTTTACCCCATTGAGAGCTATCTAAATTACGAAAAATTTAAATAGTTTTGATAGCTTTCATAGCGGTCATCGCCTTACGTAACTTTCTACCAACGACTTCTACTTCGTGATTACGCAATACTTCGTTGATTTGAACCAAAGTAATGTTATCAACAGCACCATCTTTTCCGTCATTGTAGTTCTTACCTACAACATCTGTATCGATTTTGCTCATGAAGTCTTTTAATAAAGGTTTACATGCTTGATCGAATAAATAGCAACCATATTCTGCTGTATCAGAAATAACACGGTTCATTTCGAATAATTTCTTACGAGCGATCGTATTTGCAATTAATGGAGTTTCGTGCAATGATTCATAGTAAGCTGATTCTGGTTTGATACCCGCATCAACCATCGTTTCGAATGCTAATTCAACACCCGCACGAACAAACGCTGACATCAATACATAGTTGTCAAAGTATGCTTGCTCGTCGATTTTAACATCGCCAGCAGCAGTTTTTTCGAATGCTGTTTCGCCAGTCTCTGCTCTCCATTTCAATAAATTAGCATCGCCATTTGCCCAGTCTTCCATCATTGTCTTGCTAAAGTGACCTGACATAATATCGTCTTGGTGTTTTTGGAATAATGGACGCATAATGTCCTTTAATTCTTCTGATAATTGGAATGCTTTTACTTTCGCAGGATTACTCAAGCGATCGAACATACCGCTAACACCACCATGTTTTAATGCCTCTGTGATTACTTCAACACCGTATTGAACTAGTTTTGCAGCATATCCTGCGTCGATTCCTTTTTCAACCATTTTGTCGAAAGAAAGAATAGAGCCAGTTTGTAATAAACCACAAAGAATAGTTTGTTCGCCCATTAAGTCTGATTTCACTTCTGCAACGAATGATGACTTCAATACTCCTGCGCGATGACCACCAGTTCCCACACAATAAGCTTTTGCTTCAGCCCATCCTTTATCTTGAGGGTCGTTTTCTGGGTGAACAGCGATTAGCGTAGGTACACCAAATCCTCTTAAATATTCAGCGCGAACTTCTGATCCTGGACATTTTGGAGCTACCATGATAACAGTAATGTCTTTACGGATTTGCATACCCTCTTCCACGATATTGAAACCATGTGAATAAGATAAAGTTGCACCTTCTTTCATTAAAGGCATAACGGCGTTAATAACCGAAGTATGTTGTTTATCAGGTGTCAAATTGATTACTAGATCTGCAGTAGGGATCAACTCTTCGTATGTTCCCACTTTGAAATTGTTATCAGTTGCGTTTTTCCAAGAATCTCTTTTTTGTTCAATAGCTTCTTTACGTAAAGCATAAGATACGTCCAAACCAGAATCTCTTAGGTTTAAACCTTGATTTAATCCTTGAGCGCCACATCCTACGATTACAATTTTTTTACCTTTTAGAGCATTTACGCCATCGTTGAATTCTGCTGAATTCATAAATTCTGCTACACCTAGTTGGTTTAATTGCTCTCTTAGAGGTAATGTGTTAAAATAATTTGCCATTGCTGTACTGTTTAAAATATTTTTCTTTTCAGATTGATTATTAATTGTTGATTATGCGTTTTTGTGCTACTGCATACCCTAGATGCAGGTTGTCATGACCTATCGACGTGGTTAAAACATCCTCTATGGTTTTCATCACAGCACCATAGGTTGCGGTTTCATATGCTGTTATGATGTCGAAAACGCCAGCTTTGTAGTCATTCTCTATCGCTTCGATAGTAGATATTGCCAATGCTTTTAGTTCATCTACTTCTGCTTGTTCGACAAAATAACTCGGTTTTGTGCCTTTTGCATAGGCATCGACATATTTAACCCAGCTTGTTCCTTCCTTAATTCCCGTACGTGTATAACTTAATGTTTGGGTACTGACAACTATATGTCCGAAGTTCCAAATAATGTTGTTATTAAAGCCTTCAGGGACTTTGTTTAACTCGGCGATACTAAGACTGTCAATCAGTTGGATAAAGGCGTGACGACTCTCGAAAATGAATTTAAATACATGTTCCATCTGCTTTTGCAAATTACATTGTAAATACATCATCTCGTTGATCCAAGAATTCGTTTTCTACGATATCTGGAGCAGGCTCTTCTTCTTCAAACTGCTTAAGCTTCGCATGAAAGCCCGCGCTATCTTTGATAATCGCGATACGTGCTCCGCGTACAAATTCAATTAACTTGTACTTACCTAACTCTGCGGTTAAACGATCAATTTCTTCACGATGTCCTGCTGTCTCAAATACGATATAATCATTTCGAATTACTACGACATTAGCTCCATATTGACGCAATAAACGCTCTACATAGGCTTTCTCTGCAATAACATCTGCTGGAACCTTATATAAAGCCTGTTCTTGCCAGATCAATTCATCGTTCGTATTGAAATATGCTTTCAAAACTTCGACTTGTTTTTCAATTTGGCGACAAAGTTTACGAACAACCTCTTCTGATTCTGAAATCAAAATCGTGAAACGATGTATTCCGTCCACTTCAGAAGGAGAGGTGTTTAAGCTTTCAATATTGATTTTACGTCTAGAGAAGATCCCCGTGATACGTCCGATCATCCCGATAGTATTTTCCGTATATACTGTTATGGTATATTCTTGTTTTTCCATTTTACTTCAATCTAATTTCAGAAACACTAGTTCCTTGTGCTACCATTGGGAATACATTGTTTTCTTTTCCCACCATCACTTCCAATAAATAGGATCCATCATGTTCGAGCATCGTTTTCAATGCTGACTTCAAATCCTTCCGTTCGGTGACTTTATTTCCATCAATGTAATACCCTTTTGCTACAGCGACGAAATCAGGGCTTGTGATATTCACGAAAGAATAACGTTTGTCGTGAAACAATTGCTGCCATTGACGTACCATACCTAGGAATTCGTTATTCAGGATAAGAATCTTCACTTTAGCACCAAATTGCATAATGGTTCCAAGCTCTTGAATGGTCATTTGAATACCGCCATCACCAATAATGGCGATTACGTCGCGATCTGGAGTACCATACCAGGCACCAATTGCTGCAGGTAAACCAAATCCCATTGTTCCTAAACCTCCAGAAGTAACGCTAGATTTCGATTGATTATATTTTGCGTAACGACATGCAACCATTTGATGTTGACCAACATCTGTTACGATTACGGCGTCTCCACCGGTTAATTCGTTCAATTCACGGATAACTTCACCCATCGTCATGATGTCTGTCGTTGGGTTAAGCTCTTCGTTTATAACTTCTTTTATCTCTTCTTTTTCGAGTTCGCGAAATTGCTGTAACCAAGCGGTATGATCAATTTTGTCTAATAGGGCAGTCAACATAGGAAGCGTCTCTTTACAATCGCCCCATACCGGTACTGCTGCTTTTACATTCTTATCGATTTCAGCAGGGTCTATGTCTAAATGAACTATTTTCGCTTGCTTCGCATACTTATCCAAACGTCCTGTAACACGGTCATCAAAGCGCATTCCGATTGCAATTAAAACATCACATTCGTTTGTCATTACGTTTGGAGCATAGTTTCCATGCATACCTAACATACCTACATGTAGTGGGTGATCTGTCGGTAGCGCGCTTAAGCCCATAACTGTTGCAGCAGCAGGAAAGCCACTCTTCTCAATAAAACGTTTGAATTCCTCTTCCGCTTTTCCTAAAATAATTCCTTGTCCAAACAGTACGAATGGTTTTTTAGCCTCATTAATGATACGTGCAGCCTCCTCAACATATTCTTTACGAACGATAGGTGCGGGACGGTAAGAACGCACATGGTTACATTTGTTATACCCTTCGTAATCGAAAAGTTGTAGTTGCGCGTTTTTCGTAATATCAATTAAGACTGGACCTGGACGTCCTGTTTTTGCAATGTAAAATGCTTTTGCTAATACACTTGGAATTTCGGTCGCATCTGTTACCTGATAATTCCATTTGGTGACCGGTGTAGTGATGTTAATCACGTCAGTTTCTTGGAATGCATCGGTTCCTAGCAATGAAGCAAATACCTGACCTGTAATACAGACCACAGGATTGCTATCAATCATGGCATCCGCTAAACCTGTGACAAGGTTTGTTGCGCCAGGACCACTTGTTGCAAAAGCTACACCCACACGTCCTGATGTACGTGCATATCCCTGTGCAGCATGAATTCCTCCCTGTTCGTGACGTACCAAAATATGCTTCAATTTATCGTTGTAATCATACAACGCATCATAAATTGGCATAATTGCACCACCCGGATACCCGAATACGGTATCCACTCCCTCGTGGATTAAGGCTTCTAATACCGCTTGCGAACCACTGATTTGTGTGTTTGCAGCTATGGTAGTAGCTTCCAATGTTTCCGTTTTTTCAAGTGTACTCATTGTATATAGATTTTAGACTTTAGACAATAGATTTAAGAACTGCCTCTTAAAGATTATTTTCGAAGTATTGTTATTAACTAAGACTGTTTGAATGTCTATGCTTGCCTAATTTGTTTCCAATTATAGTTTATATCCTATTTATTTTCGTCTTATGAATGTTGGTGTTTAGTTTTTCAAACTGTTCATCTCGACTGGAGAGTTTAAGTTCTTAAACTTAACATTCATTAGCTCTTGTCAATTTATTATTGATCGGTTACACATCCCTCAGATGCATTTGCAACAGTTTTTGCGTATTTGAATAAAACCCCTTTGCTAACTTTCAATGCGGGTTGAGTCCAACTAGCGCGACGAGCAGCAATTTCTTCATCCGAAACTTTTAAATTAATCTTGTTATCGACAGCATCAATTTCGATGATATCGTCATCTTGAACTAATCCAATAAGTCCACCCTCATAGGCTTCTGGAGTGATGTGTCCAACAACGAATCCGTGTGTTCCACCTGAGAAACGTCCATCAGTAATTAAAGCTACCGAGGTACCTAAGCCTGCGCCGATAATTAAAGCGGTTGGTTTAAGCATCTCAGGCATTCCTGGCGCTCCTTTAGGACCCTCATTCTTGATTACAATGACATCCCCTGGTTTGATTCTGCCTGTTGATACACCTGCTACTAAATCGTGTTCACCATCAAAAACACGTGCTGGACCTGTGAATTTTTCACCTTCCTTACCAGAAATCTTCGCTACTGAACCTAGTTCGGCTAAATTTCCGTAAAGAATTTGTAAGTGACCTGTCGCTTTGATTGGACTTGCCAAAGGCTTTATTATTGGCTGATTGTAATCCATGATAGATTTAACTTCAGCTAAGTTTTCCGCCATTGTCTTTCCCGTAACAGTTAAACAGTCTCCATGTAGAAGACCTTCGTCTAATAAATAACGTAAAACCGCTGGGATACCACCATATTGATGTAAGTCTTGCATTAAGAACTTACCAGATGGTTTGAAATCCGCTAGTACTGGTGTCTCATCAGACATGCGTTGGAAATCGTCTGGCGTAATATCTACACCAACAGATTTACCCATAGCGATAAAATGTAGTACAGCATTTGTTGAACCTCCTAAGATCACGATCGTACGCATCGCATTTTCGAATGCTTTACGAGTCATGATATCCGAAGGCTTGATATCTTTTTCTAGAAGGATACGGATGTATTTACCAACTTCAAGGCATTCAACTTGTTTTTCTTTTGATGTTGCCGGATTCGAAGACGAATACGGTAAGCTCATACCCATTGCCTCGATAGCAGAAGCCATGGTATTTGCAGTATACATACCACCACAAGCTCCAGCACCTGGACAAGTATGTCTGATAACGCCATCATAGTCTTCGTCAGAAATTGTACCCGCTACTTTCTTGCCTAAGGCTTCAAATGCTGATACGATATTTAATTCTTCTCCTTTATAATGTCCGGGAGCAATGGTTCCGCCATATACCATAATTGCAGGGCGGTCAAGTCTTCCCATAGCCATGATAGCACCAGGCATATTCTTATCACATCCTGGGATAGCAACAACGCCATCGTAATATTGCCCTCCACAAATGGTTTCGATGCTGTCTGCAATGACATCACGTGAAACTAGCGAATAGCGCATGCCATCTGTACCGTTGCTCATTCCATCACTTACTCCAATAGTTCCAAAGGTTAAGCCCACCAAATTGCTGTCCCAAATTCCTTTTTTGACGACTGCCGCCAAATCATTCAGGTGCATGTTACAGGTGTTCCCATCATAACCCATACTTGCAATACCGACTTGAGCTTTTTCCATATCGGCATCGGTCAAGCCGATTCCATATAACATGGCTTTTGCTGCAGGTTGCGTCTGATCTTGCGTAAAGATCTTGCTGTACTTGTTGATTCCCTTTTCGTTATCAGATGATGACTTCATAATTCTCTTGCTCTAATACTAAGTTTTTATATTTTCTCTGGATAGATGCGCCAATACTATCTTCCCAGGCTTCTGGGTAAATAACTTGGTCTACTTGTTTGATTCCGATAATACCGGCTGCCGTACCACTTAAGAAAGCGGAGTCCGCCGTATAAACGTCTTGGACAGATAATCTCTTTTCGATGATGTCAAAGTTTAAACTCTTGCAAATATCGATTACCGTTTGACGTGTAATCCCAGGGAAAATGTTTCCTAGGGGAGGGGTATAGATTTTAAAATCTTTCTCAATGAATAGGTTCTCACTCGAAGCTTGTGCGACGAAGCCCTCTTGATCTACTAATAGTGCTTCATCAAATCCATGTTGAATTGCATCGGTAGTCGCCAAGATGGAGTTAATAAACTGACCAGAAACTTTTGCGCCTACAGGAAAGGACTTGGGGTTTGGACGTTCAATTCTCGAGATATTAACCTTCAATAGGTTTTGTCCCAAATATGGTCCCCATTCCCAGGCCGCAATCATGATGTTTGCGGAGGTAGCAGAAGTTAGGTGCATATTTGATCCTGAGTAAATCAAGGGACGAATATAGGCCGAACGTAGATTGTTTACCTCTAGTAATTCGTATGTCTTCTCGATAAGCTCGCGGTTGTTCCATGTGTAAGGTAATCCGATTGCTTCACATGACTTCTTTAGGCGATCAAAATGTTCTTCCGCTTTGAAGATGCGTGTGCCGTTATGCGTGCTATAAGCACGTAATCCTTCGAACGAACCATAGCCGTAATGTAGCGATTGACCAAATAAGTCAACACCAGCATTGCTAGCCTTTACGAAGCTATCGTTTAAGTAGATTAAGGTGTCCTGATTGTAGTACTGCATACGCTTCTATTTTTGATCCCCGAAATACCTCTTGCTATTGAGTTTTAACTTACCTTGATTTTAATACTTTGTAAGTTACTCTGATTTAAAATTTCTTACAATAGGCAAACAAAGAATTTTCATAAAGTTTATTATTTTATAAAATCGATATATTCAATATTTTATTTTATGATATTAGTCATTTTTTGAATTTTAATTTTGACGTTAGTAGACTAAAATGAAAATTGGTACATTTTTTCAATTTTCACTATTTTGCAAAATGCGTGAAAATTCTTCCTAAAATCATTAAAACGGTGAAAATACTTGTAAAAAAATAGCCCTTAAAACTCGAAGTCTTAAGGGCTACAAAATCTTGATTTCTATCTATCTATTCTCCGGCAATTCCTTCCGCTAAAATGATGATCTTGTTATCCTTTACTTCGACGACACCACCTTTAATAATAATGACTTGTTCATCATTATTATTTTTAATAATGACCTTACCATCATCTAGCGTAGACACAATAGCAGCGTGGTCCTTCAAAATTTGAAAAGAACCAGCAGAACCAGGGACTGTCACTGCAGTAACTGGGCCTTCGTATGCTAATTTGTCTGGAGTAATAATTGTTAAATTCATTGTTGTTTAGATATGAGATTGGAGATATTAGATATAAGACTCGCTTAGAATAATCTAAGACTCTGCTTGGAAAACAGAGTCTTAAATCTGATGTCTATGATCTAGTATCAAGTACTAAACTGCTTCTGCTAATAGTTTTTTTCCTTTTTCAATCGCATCTTCGATGCCACCTACTAAGTTGAAAGATGCTTCAGGATACTCATCAACTTCACCGTCAATGATCATGTTGAATCCTTTGATAGTATCTTTAATGTCTACTAAACAACCTTTCAAACCTGTAAATTGTTCTGCAACGTGGAACGGTTGTGATAAGAAACGTTGTACACGACGTGCACGGTGTACTGTTAATTTATCTTCCTCAGATAACTCATCCATACCTAAGATTGCGATGATATCTTGTAGTTCTTTGTAACGTTGAAGAATTTCTTTTACACGTTGAGCTGTATCGTAATGTTCGTTACCCAAAACTGCAGGAGAAAGGATACGTGAAGTTGAATCCAATGGGTCAACCGCAGGATAGATACCTAACTCAGAAATTTTACGTGATAATACTGTTGTTGCATCCAAGTGAGCAAATGTTGTCGCTGGAGCAGGGTCAGTTAAGTCATCGGCAGGGACATAAACCGCTTGAACAGATGTAATAGATCCGTTTTTAGTTGATGTAATACGCTCTTGCATTAAACCCATCTCTGTAGCAAGTGTTGGTTGGTAACCTACCGCTGAAGGCATACGACCTAATAAAGCCGACACTTCAGATCCTGCTTGTGTAAAACGGAAGATGTTATCAATAAAGAATAGGATATCACGACCTTGACCTTCACCATCACCATCACGGAAGTATTCCGCAATTGTTAAACCTGATAAGGCAACACGAGCACGAGCACCCGGAGGCTCATTCATTTGTCCGAACACAAATGTACATTTAGACTCTTTCATCAATTCTAGGTCTACACTTTCTAAAGGCCATTCGCCTTTTTCCATGCCTTCCATGAAGTGATCTCCGTATTTAATAATGCCGGACTCCAACATCTCACGAAGTAAATCGTTTCCTTCACGAGTACGCTCACCTACACCTGCAAACACAGATAAACCACCGTGTCCTTTTGCGATGTTGTTGATCAACTCCTGAATTAATACTGTTTTACCTACACCAGCACCACCGAATAAACCGATCTTACCACCTTTTGCATAAGGCTCTAATAAGTCGATAACTTTGATACCTGTGAAAAGTACTTCAGATTCCGTAGATAAATCTTCGAATCTTGGAGGTACATTGTGGATAGGACGACCGTTTGCTTTGTCCAAACTTTTAATACCGTCAATTGGGTCACCAACAACGTTGAATACGCGACCTTTAATTTCTTCGCCAATCGGCATTTTGATCGGAGCGCCAGTATCGAATACCTGCATACCACGAACTAAACCTTCAGTAGCATCCATCGCAATCGTACGAACACGTTCCTCGCCTAAGTGCTGTTGAACCTCTAATACAATGCGTTGTCCATTTTCTTTCTCAATGTACAAGGCATCATAAATCTTAGGAAGATTTTCATTGTCGGCAAAGTTGACGTCAACTACTGGGCCGATAATCTGCGCTATTTTACCAATATTGGGCATATTATAGGGACTAAAATTTATTATTCAATTTTAATACAGCTTTTTACACACTGTATTTTGGAATGCAAAAATAAGTTTTATCTAGCTAAAAGCAAAAGGCATTGGCAAATAAATTGATATTATTTTTTAAAAAGGCTCAATGCCTTGTGTTTAATTGGTTTTCGTTTATTTAAAGTGTTGATTTTTTGACCAATATAAATAAGAAGATGGCGATTTTCACTAATCTCTGCTTAGATTTAGGAGGGATAGCTAACCGAAAATGATCGCATTGCATGAACTTCTGCAGATTAAGCTTGCAGAATGTTAAACTTATTTAGTTTACTCCAATTAAAAAAGACGCTACATCGTAGCGTCTTTTTTATGATATTATATAATCTAGAATTCTTATTTATGAATTTCTCTTCAGTTGCTCATCGAGTAGCTGACGTTTTAGGGCCTGCTCTCGTTCCATTGATTTCTTACGCAGGCTTTGTAGTTCTTCCTGTAATTCATCAACCGTTTTCTTAGAGTCTTGCGTATCTACCTTTGCCTTGCGGAACGCGAAAAGAGTACCAGCGAAAGCCGCTGCTAATACTAAGATTATTGCCCAAACTAATGTATGGTATGATCCTTTTGCGAAATCAATTCCCAAAAATGAAATGCTGTCTGTCTTCTTTTGTTCTGTCTCCAATTGATTAGTTAATGAACTAACGGAGTCTTGTAAACCCTTTATATTCCCAGCCGAAGAGGAGTTGCTAGTCGATAATTCAGCAATTCTCTTTCTGTAAGTGCTTAAAGAATCTCGTACATTCTGACGTACTGTTTCAAGATTCGCTTTTCTGATTACCTTGAAGTCTGTACTTTGAGATTTGGAATATAAATTCAAATAGACAAACTGGCTATCTAGGCTAGAAGTTTTCAACTTTTGTTGCAGCATCTGTCCTTGAACAGAAGGAACTAATACAAAAAATAAGACGATATAAATTATTGCACGCATAGTAGATTTAATTAAGCTTTGTTAGCCAATTTTACCAATTTAATTAGACAAAGCGAAAATTATTAAAAATTAAGGCTTGTTGATTTTGCGATTTTTCGTAGAATTTGCAAGCAACTTTAACTTATAGAAGATTTTTATCAAGCCAAGATGGATTAAATCGATGGCTTTATTTAATAAACAAGTCAATAATTTGTGAGAATCGCTAATAACTTTTTAATAATTCTGTTTACTTGATGTTTTATTGGTAAAAATTGCTGAATCTTAAATGCTTAGCAAAATATTCCTATATTTATTTCACTTCTGAATTGATGTTTTAGGAGTAAATGTTTATTAGTTTAAGTCGAATTTTTCAAAGCTGTACTTGCCATGGATTAAAATTCGATAGTTAACTGAGACTATACATTAAAATAACCATTTAATAATTTTCTCCAACTGGGGAATTGTAAATCTTTTCAAACAATGATAGATAAAAGCGTTGCTAATGCCGGAGAAGCAATCCGTGATGTCGTAGATGGGATGACTATCTCGCTAGGTGGTTTCGGCTTATGTGGCATTCCGGAAAATTTAATTGCAGCATTATTAAAGAAAGGAACTAAAGGGCTAACCTGCATAAGCAATAATGCAGGAGTGGATGATTTTGGTTTAGGTTTATTGTTGCATAAGAAGCAGATCAAGAAAATGATAGCTTCCTATGTAGGTGAAAATGCTGAATTTGAGCGTCAAATGTTAAATGGCGAATTGGAGGTTGAGCTTATTCCTCAGGGGACATTAGCGACACGTTTAATGGCCGGCGGATACGGCATGCCTGCAATTTATACACCTGCGGGAGTTGGAACGGAAGTCGCCGAGGGAAAAGAAAGTAGAACATTTACATTTCATGGAATTGAAAAGGAGTATCTAATGGAGTATGCATTCGAACCTGATTTTGCATTGGTGAAAGCATGGAAAGGCGATAAAGCAGGAAATCTAATTTATCGAGGAACTTCACAGAACTTCAATCATGCTGTTGCCATGTGTGGAAAGATTACAATTGCTGAAGTCGAAGAGCTTGTAGAACCAGGCGAGTTGGATCCAAATTTTATTCATACTCCAGGTGTATTTATTCAGCGTATTTTCCAGGGAGAACGTTATGAAAAAAGAATAGAGCAAAGAACCGTTAGAAAAAAAGAAGACAATGAATAGAAAAGTTTATATCGTAGCAGCTAAGCGAACCGCTATGGGGAGTTTTGGAAGTGCTTTTGCAAGTTTATCTGCTCCTCAATTGGGAGCAAAGGCAATCGAGGCTGTCGTCAAACAAGCGGGCATAGATAATAATCAAATTGATGAGGTCTTGATGGGCTGTGTGTTGCAAGCTAATGTTGGTCAAGCACCCGCGAGACAGGCGGCTCGTTTTGCCGGTCTCCCGGATCATATCCCAGCGACAACTATTAATAAGGTTTGTGCAAGTGGAATGAAAGCTATTAGCTTGGGGATACAACAAATTTTGTTGGGAGATGCGCACGTTGTTGTGGCAGGAGGGATGGAGTCGATGAGTCAAGTTCCGTACTATAGTGGTTCAACTCGTTGGGGAGCTAAATATGGAGATCAAAAACTTGTCGATGGACTTCAAAAGGACGGATTGACGGATGTTTATTCTGACGTAGCTATGGGAAGTTGTGCGGAATTATGTGCGGAGAAATATAATATTAGTCGAGAGGACCAGGATTCTTACGCGATTCAATCCTATACTCGCAGTAAAATTGCTTGGGAAACTGGGAAATTCAATGCAGAAGTTGCATCGGTAGAGGTAGCTTCCAAAAAGGGAGCGATATTAGTTGATGAGGACGAAGAGTTCAAATTGGTGAATTTTGAGAAGCTTCCCCAATTAAGGCCAGCGTTTAAAATTGACGGAACAATTACTGCGGCAAATGCTTCTACGCTGAGTGATGGTGCGGCTGCGGTCGTGTTAATGAGTGAAGAGAAAGTGCGAGAGCTTAATGTTACTCCACTTGCAGAAATAATTGCCTACGCTGATGCAGAGCAAGATCCAGCTTGGTTTACCACGACTCCGGCGATAGCGACGCAGAAGGTTTTGAAAAAATCGGGCTTAAATATCGAAGACATTGATTACTTCGAATTCAATGAGGCATTTTCTGTAGTCGCCTTAGCGAATGCTCAAATCTTAGAAATTACAACAAATAAAATTAATGTATATGGTGGAGCTGTTTCGTTAGGGCATCCACTTGGCTGTTCTGGTGCTCGTATTGTTGTGACCTTGAATAGCGTTTTACAACAAGAAAATGGTCGAATAGGTCTTGCGGCAATTTGTAATGGAGGTGGGGGAGCGTCTGCATTGATTATAAAGAAAGTTTAGATATGCTAGATAAGTATGGAATAGCAAAAAGAATTGCTAAGGAAATCAAAGACGGATATTACGTGAATTTGGGTATAGGAATACCAACCTTAGTTGCCAACTATATTCCCGATGGAATGCAAGTAGTTTTACAAAGTGAGAATGGGTTACTAGGGATGGGACCTTTTCCTTATGAAGGTGAGGAAGATGCCGATTATATAAATGCTGGAAAGCAAACCATCACGACTTTACCTGGCTCTGCGATTTTTGATTCTGCAATGAGTTTCGGGATGATTCGAGCGAGGAAAATTGATCTTACGATTCTTGGAGCAATGGAAGTTTCTGAGAATGGTGATATCGCTAACTGGAAAATCCCTGGGAAGATGGTAAAAGGAATGGGTGGAGCGATGGATTTGGTGGCTAGCGCCGAAAACATAATTGTCGCCATGCAGCATGTAAATAAACATGGCGAATCGAAACTGTTGAAAGCATGTTCACTGCCATTAACTGGCGTCCGCTGTGTTAAGAAAATTGTAACTGAGTTCGGGGTATTTGATATACTGCCTGAAGGTGGGTTTAAAGTAGTGGAATTGCATGAGGGCGTCTCAATAGATACCGTGAAACAATACACCAGCGGGAAATTATTTTATTGAGAAAACTATAAATACAAGCACTTAATAAATTGAAAAAAAATAGATAAGGGTCGTCGGAAGATGACCCTTATCTATTGTAAGGGCGTTCAGCGAATTCGTAAGAAAAATCTGCTGTGCATATATTTCTTTTAAACCTTTGAGCGCTAAAATTTAATGACATAATATCCAATGAGCATGAGGGGTTAGGTTTTGTATTTCCACTCGCCAAACCTAAATTATACCTCCGATATTATACTAAAGCGTTTTACTTCTTTGCTTCTTTTTTTTGCACTGCAAACGGTCCCATTTTTACTTCTTGGCATGACAGTACATAACAGTTAAACCTATTTTTTGAAATATCTTCGATTTAATTAGAAACCTATATCGAATATTTAAGAGTACTATATGAATGCAATTGCGGGTGTTTTATTTCATTTTATTGGAGGATTTGCATCAGGAAGTTTTTATGTTCCCTACAAGAAGGTAAAAGGCTGGTCTTGGGAATCAATGTGGATCTTAGGAGGCTTGTTCTCTTGGATCATTGTTCCGCCGATCGCGGCATGGTTAACGATTCCAAATTTTGCAGAAATCATTTCGCAAAGTAGCAGTTCAATTCTAGGATATACATTTCTATTCGGTGTTCTCTGGGGGATAGGTGGATTGACCTACGGCCTCGGCGTTAGGTATCTAGGCGTTTCACTGGGGAGCAGTATCATACTAGGTTTAAGTATGGTGTTTGGGGCATTGATGCCTGCTATTTATTATTTTTTTAATAAGGCAGAGGGGAAGCATGGTATAGACTACTTTTTTACGGAGAATGCAGGCATATGTGTTATGATTGGTTTATTGGTCTGTGTTGTTGGGATTTGTCTCTGTGGAAAGGCAGGTATGCTGAAAGAAAAAGGACTTGGGACTCTATCTGAAGAAGCGCAGTCTGAGTATAAATTTGGATTAGGTATTGTTGTAGCAATTGTGTCAGGGGTATTAAGTGCATGCTTCAATTTCGGAATTGAGGCAGGTAAGCCAATGGCAGAAGTCGCGAATCAAATCTGGAAAGCCGCAAACCCTGGTCAGGGTGAGTTTCTCTATCAAAACAATGTGACCTACATTGTGATTCTATGGGGAGGCTTTTGTACCAACTTTCTGTGGTGTGCATATTTATTATTAAAGAACAAAACATATAAAGATTATACCAATACAACATCTCCAATTGGAAAGAACTTATTGCTTTGTGCCGTTGCTGGAACAACTTGGTACTTGCAATTCTTCTTCTATGGTATGGGCGAGAGTAGATTAGGGAACGGGGCGAGTTCTTGGATCTTACACATGGCCTTTATCATATTGATATCCAATGCTTGGGGTGTTGCTTTGAAAGAATGGAAGGGTGTAAGTAAACCCACTTATACTTCCATTATTGCTGGAATTTTAACCATCATTCTATCGATTTGCATTGTGGGTTTTGCAAAAACGTTAGAATAGAAAAATTTAAAAACTTAGGAAAGTGAAAACATACAAGCACGTCAACTATTTGTGGAACGATGAGCAAGCAAAATCACTTGAAGGTGATGAGGTTGCATTATTGTTATACCGTTCAAATCTGTTAGGTTCAGATTTGAGAATTACGAACTATGGTGGTGGAAATACCTCTTGCAAAGTGATGGATAAAGATCCGTTGACAGGTGAGGAAGTTGAAGTCATGTGGATTAAAGGTTCTGGTGGTGATATCGGTACCTTGAAGAAGTCCGGATTGGCTGCCTTATACGTCGATCGTCTTCGTAATCTGGAGAATGTCTATCGTGGTATTGAACATGAGGACGAAATGGTGGAGTTATTTAATCACTGCATTTTTGATCTCAATTCAAAAGCTCCTTCAATCGATACTCCTTTGCATGGTTTCTTGCCATTTAAGCATATAGATCACTTGCATCCTGACGCGGCAATTGCGATTGCTGCAGCAAAGGATGGAAAGCAAATAACAAAAGATTTATTCAATGGAACAATCGGCTGGGTAGATTGGCAAAAACCTGGTTTCGATTTAGGTTTACAATTGAGAGCATGTCTTGAAGAGAACCCAGGAATACGAGGCATTATGCTTGGTTCTCATGGTTTATTTACTTGGGGAGACACGGCTTACGAGAGCTATGTAAATTCTTTGGATGTAATCGAAGTTTGCGCAACTTATTTAGAAGAAAACTTTGGAAAATCACGTCCAGTTTTTGGAGGTCAAAAAGTTGAAAGCCTAAGTGAAACAGATCGTCAAGCACAAGCTGCTAAATTAGCGCCAATCTTGAGAGGATTTTGTTCTAGCGAACGCCACATGATAGGCCATTTTACAGATGATTCACGTGTGTTGGAATACATCAATTCCAATGATTTAGAGAAACTTGCGCCATTGGGTACAAGTTGTCCGGATCACTTCCTTCGTACGAAGATTCAACCGCTTATTCTGAATTTAGATAAGAACGAGGATCTAAGTGATTTGGAAGCCATTCGAGAAAAAATTACACCGCTTTTCGAAGAATATAGAGCGATGTATACGGAGTATTATGAAACGTGTAAGCACCCAAATAGTCCTGCAATTCGCGATAGAAATCCAGTTATCATTATCTATCCTGGAGTAGGGATGTTTGCCTTTGCTAAAGATAAACAAACAGCACGCGTTGCCGCGGAATTTTATACCAATGCCATCAATGTGATGAAAGGTTCAGAGGCAGTGAGTCAATATACTTCGTTGCCGCGTCAAGAGGCATTCAATATTGAATATTGGTTGCTAGAAGAAGCTAAACTTCAACGTATGCCAAAACCAAAAGCATTGTCTGGAAAGATTGCGTTGGTTACAGGTAGTGCTGGTGGAATCGGAAAAGCGATCGCGAAGAAATTTGCAAACGAAGGCGCTGTTGTGGTTTTAAACGATATGAATGCTGAACGTTTAGCAGGAGCTGAAGAGGAGTTTGTTGGTCTTTTTGGTAGAGATAATGTTGTTTCAGTATCTTTAGACGTGACCAATGAAGAGCAAATTCAGAAAGCTTTTGAAAAAGCTAGCTTAGCGTTTGGAGGTATAGATATCGTTGTAAACAATGCAGGATTATCAATCTCGAAATCTATTGAAGATCATTCGCAAAAAGACTTAGATTTATTATACAATGTGTTAGTAAAGGGACAGTTCTTTGTGACCCAAGGAGCCGTTAAAATCATGAAAGCACAAAGCGTTGGTGGCGATATCTTGAATATTGTTAGTAAAAACGCTCTGGTAAGTGGTCCGAACAATGCGGGATATGGAAGTGCTAAAGCTGCTCAATTGCATTTAAGCAGATTAAATGCGGCAGAGTTGGGTGCAGCAAAGATTCGTGTTAATGTTGTAAATCCAGATGCTGTAATTTCAGATAGTAATATCTGGGCTGGCGGATGGGCTGAAGGTAGAGCTAAAGCTTATGGCGTAACAGTCGAAGAATTACCAGCATATTACGCAAAACGTACTTTATTAAATGAGATAATTCTTCCAGAAGATATCGCTAATGCATGCTTCGCGTTTGTCGGAGGTTTGCTAAACAAATCGACTGGAAATGTATTGAATGTAGATGGCGGCGTTGCCATGTCATTCGTAAGATAATATGATATTTGCAAGGAGTATAGCACTTGCTATACTCCTTGATTATTTAAAGCTGAAGCGATGAGAATAGAGAAAGAACAAATAGAACAGCATAATAATAGATTAGCAGCGAAACATAAACGAGCATTTGATTATATTTCTGAGGATATCTCAGAGGTGGAATCAATTATCAATAAGTTACAACAATTCCAAATTGCCATTCCAAGTTGGGCGTTAGGTACAGGCGGCACTAGATTTGGACGATTCTCCGGAAAAGGCGAACCTGGTAACTTAGAACAAAAGATTGAGGACGTTGGCTTACTACACGCCTTAAATCGCTCTAGTGGTGCTATTTCATTGCACATTCCTTGGGACATCCCTCAAAATGCCGAGCAAATTAAGTCATTAGCGTCAAGCTATGGGCTGCAATTTGATGCGGTAAATTCAAATACATTTCAAGATCAAGAAGGACAAGAGCACAGCTATAAGTTTGGTTCTTTACATCATGTTGACCCTAAAGTGCGTAAACAAGCCGTTCAACATAATATTGATGTCATTAATCATGGTATTGCATTAGGTTCTAAAGCTTTAACCGTTTGGTTGGCAGATGGTTCTTCGTTTCCTGGTCAATTGAATTTCCGCGAAGCATTCCAAAATACCTTGGAGAGTTTGAAGGAAATTTATGCTCATCTTCCGGAAGATTGGAAGCTTTTTGTAGAATACAAAGCTTTCGAGCCTCACTTTTATTCCATGACCATTGGAGACTGGGGACAATCACTTTTACTAGCTACAAAATTAGGTTCTAAGGCCTATACGTTGGTTGATTTAGGTCACCATTTACCGAATGCTAATATTGAGCAAATCGTTTCTCTATTATTAATGGAAGGTAAATTGGGTGGATTCCATTTCAATGATAGTAAGTACGCTGACGATGATTTGACGGCGGGTAGCATTAAGCCATATCAGTTGTTTTTAATCTTCAATGAACTTGTCGAAGGCATGGACGCCAGCGGATTGGATCATGCAACGGGTTTAGGTTGGATGATTGACGCTTCACATAACTTGAAAGATCCTTTGGTGGACTTATTACAGTCTGTAGATGCCATCATGATCGCATATGCGCAGGCTCTTTTAGTTGATCGAGTGGCGTTAAAAGAAGCGCAACGTGATAACGATATTGTTAAAGCTCAGCAGATTTTACAAGATGCATTTCGCACAGATTTACGTGCTATAGTTGCCGAGGCAAGGTTACGTGATGGTGCAGCATTGGATCCTATAGGTTTATACAATGAGCTTTCAGTACGTGAGGAACTAATTAAAGAACGTGGTGACAATACGGTAGCAACCGGTTTATAAACAAGTGTATGAGGGGAAAAACACGCAAACCGGTAATAGCCATATTTGATGTGGGAAAAACGAATAAGAAGTTGTTCTTATTTGATGAACACTATCAAATTGTATATGAGAAATCTGCGCGTTTCTTAGAAACATTGGATGAAGACGGCGATCCTTGTGAAAACTTGGAGAGCTTACGATTATCGGTGTTTGACTCGTTGCATGAGATTTTTCGTAGAGAGGAATTTGATGTTAAAGCCATCAATTTTACTTCCTATGGTGCGAGCTTCGTTTATATAGACGAGGATGGACGTCCATTGGCACCACTTTACAATTACTTAAAAGAATATCCAGAGGCACTTTCGACTCCTTTACACAAGAAGTATGGAGGCCTTGAACAATTTAGCTTAGATACGGCGTCGCCATCCTTAGGAAGCTTAAACTCGGGATTACAAGTCTATAGGCTGAAAAACGAACAAAAAGAAGTTTTTGAGAAAACTAAATATGCCCTACATCTACCGCAATATTTAAGTTTCTTATTATCAGGAAAAGCTTATTCAGATATGACCAGCATAGGCTGTCACACAGCTCTTTGGGATTATAATAAGCATGACTACCATCAATGGGTAAAAGACGAGAAGATCGATAAAAAATTAGCACCGATAGTAGACGCATCGGCGGTGTTTCCTGCAACATTTCCTGGAAGTACTTTTAAGATCGGTGTCGGACTACACGATAGTTCTTCGGCATTAATCCCGTATTTATTGAATTTCCATGAACCCTTTATTCTAATATCAACGGGTACTTGGTGTATTTCGATAAATCCTTTCAATGATCAACCTTTAACAAAATCTGAACTTGAGAGTGACTGTTTATTTTATCTCTCTTTTCAAGGCAAACATGTGAAAGCGTCGCGTTTATTCGCAGGACAAGAGCATGAAATTCAATCGAAAAGAATCGCCGATCATTTTGATGTGACCACTGCCAGATTTAAACACATGGAGATCAACTGGGACATCGTTAAAGAATTGGAAAGCAAGCCTGTTGATGTTGAACTTGATGCGTTTGGAAAGCTTGATTTAGGGCAATATGCAGATTTTGAAATCGCGTATCATGCATTGATTCTACATTTGATCAAAGCACAAGTGGTTTCAACAAAGCTGATACAAGCAGGGAAGAAAACTACACGAATTTTCGTCGATGGCGGATTTAGTAAGAATAACATTTACATGAATTTACTAGCACATGAATTCCCGGAAATGGAAGTGTATGCGGCTTCTATGGCACAAGCGACAGCAATAGGCGCGGCGCTAGTAATTCATGAGCATTGGAATCAACAACCTGTACCTAATGACTTAATCGAAATTAGGTTCTTTAGGGCATAATAGTACTTAGTGAAAAATAAATCCTTTCAAGTTCAACTGATGATCGAGTCTTTCGATCAGATCATCATCAAAAGGTGATCAACCAACCTCAATGACAAAAAAAGCTAGTCGCTGGACTAGCTTTTTTAAACAATCTTCACTTTTTTTTTAAATATTTATCACTTATTTTTCTTTTTTAATAATTGATTATTCTCCTATTGTGAATAATTGAAAATTAGCAATTAGTCTAGGGCTTATTTTTCCCCCTCAGAATTTAATTTCTGTTGACAATCAACAATACTGTTAATTATTCGCTAACTCTTTGCTAAAACGATACAGGATGCAACAGGATGGTTTTTTCCCCTAAAAAAATGATATTTGATAATCAAGTTATTAATCAATATCAACAACTATGTGTAAATCTAAATTAAGCAGGTATTGCTCTTTTGTTTTGAGTTTACTCATCATGTTTTCCACTAACATGACTATGGCTCAGACGGATAGAGTGATCCGGGGTACTGTTGTAGACGCTGCAACGGGTTCCGCATTAGCGGGGGTATCCATTTCCGACGCTGCCACGAAGAATGCCGCATCAACAGCTTCTGATGGTACATTCGAAATTGGAACCAGAAACAATTCAACTTTAACCTTTCAATACGTGGGTTATACGAAGAAAACAATTACAGTTGGATCTCAATCCAATATTACCGTTCAGTTATCGGAAGATGAGTCTGAACTCGAGGAAGTTGTAGTTGTAGCCTATGGCACGCAAAAGAAGCGTGACTTAACGGGGTCGGTTTCGCAAATCGACTCGAAAGCATTATCACTTCAATCCAATTCGACTGTGAGTAGAGCGTTAGAAGGCGCAGCTCCAGGTATTCAAGTATCAGCGGTTGATGGTCAACCTGGTGTGGATATGGGTATCCGTGTTCGTGGTTTGGGATCTGCAAACCAGAATACGTCAGGAGCATTAGTGGTAATCGATGGTGTTCCAGCACAAAACGAAAACCCTTTAGCTTCGATCAGTCCTAAAGACATTGAAAACGTGACGATCTTAAAAGACGCCGCTTCTACAGCACTTTACGGTTCTCGTGGTGCGAATGGTGTTGTTTTGATAACAACAAAAAAGGGAGTTAAAGGTACGCCGAGAATTGCATTCGAAGGTAAAATGGGAATGAATCAAGTTGGTCCTTACCAATTCGATAAGATTTCTGACCCAAAAGATATCTATGAATTCGCTTGGTTGTCTATTTACAACTCGGTACGCTATGGTGTCAATGGATCTGGTAGAGCACAAAATTACACAACCAACGTGCAAAATCCGAATATGTCACATGAGGATGCAGCTGAATTTGCTTCTAAACACATATTCGACTACACAGGTTCGATGACCGACTTTAAAGCGAACAACTTAGGAAACTGGATGCTGTATAATGTGCCAGGTGCAGTATATACGCCAACAGGATCTGGTGCAAACGCTTCTTCAACGATGACTGGAGCATATTTAGTTAATACGGATGGTAAATTAAATCCAAATGCTAATCTTCTTTACAACGAAACCTATGATTCACATTTATTAGAAAATAGAACACGCCAAGAATATAATGTTTCTGCCTCAGGAGGCTCAGATAAAATAGATTATTTTATTTCTGGGGGTTACTTAGAAGACCCATCATACATCCGCGGATCATCATTCAAACGCTATAACGGTCGTGCGAATGTAAATGCACAGGTTTATGATTGGTTGAAAATTGGTGCAAACGTAGGATATGCAAACCGTGATACGCAATCACCAGCAACACGTTTCGGACGTAATGCAGGTAGTGCCGTTTCTAATGTATTTCGTTTTATCAATGGTCAAAATCCATTAACGCAAATTTATGCGCGCGATCAAAACGGGAATATTATCCAAGAAAACGGACAGAATAAAGTCCATGTTAAGCAAGGTGATACTTGGTCGCCAGTAGGACCTACTGCAGCGGCGCTAAGTACAACGAATATTTTTACGGTATTAGACAATGATATCGATAAGCGTGTTTCTGATGATTGGAATACACGTGTTTACGGAAATGTTAATTTCTTAAACGATTTTACATTCACAGCAAACTTCTCGCTTGATAAGTTTAATGATATCCGTACTCGTTACTGGAACTCAGAGTCTGGTCAGTCAGCAGGTGTTGGTGCATTCGGAAAAGTATTCTCGAATGTGACGATTATGAATGCTCAGCAATTATTGAACTACAATAAAACAATTGGATCTCACTCGATTGAAGCATTATTGGGTCATGAATACGATTCTTACCAATTTGAAACGATTAACTATCGTTCATCTTACTCGTTAATTGATAACTTCCCTTCTTATGCGAACTATGTAGGACGCTATGATGGAGGTACATTTGCGAATCCAGGTGGTGGTATTGATACACGTCGTATGGAGAGTTATTTCGCTCGAGGTAACTATAATTACGCTGATAAGTATTTCGCTCAGGTATCCGTACGTCGCGATGGTTCATCGAAGTTTAAATTGAAAGACAAGCGTTGGGGAACATTCTGGTCAGTAGGCGGTGGATGGAGAATCAATGCTGAAGACTTTATGGCAAACACCAGCAGTTGGTTAGATAATTTAAAAGTTCGTGCTAGTTACGGTGTGATCGGTAACCAAAATGGTATTTCAAATTACTCTGGATACCAAACTTGGGGATTCTCAGCGGTATATCAAACAAGTAATAGTGGTGTCGGACTTCCAGCATCGTATGTGTTAAATCAAAATGCCTATGTGAATGATCAATTAACATGGGAGAAAGTGAACACGTTTGACGCCGGCCTAGATTTAGGATTTTTCAACCGCGTACGTCTAACATTAGATTACTACAACAGAACAACAACTAATGGTATCTGGTCTCAACCTATTTCATATTCCAAAGGACAATCTTCGATTTCGACCAATACAGCGCGCCTAAACAACTCAGGTTTCGAAGTTGATTTAAGTGTAGATGTTATTAAGAATGAAAATTTGACTTGGACATTAGCGACGAATGGTACACATTATAAGACAATCTTAAAAGAAGTTCCTCCAGGTGTAGGTTCAGCAGCATTGAATGGTGATTGGACCGGTTCAGTAGAGGGATGGAGTGCTGCAGGTACAGGTGGATCTGGTAATATTGCTTATCTACGTGGTATCGATAAGGATTATTTTAACATGTACTTATTCAAGTATGCGGGTGTAGATCAAAGCTCGGGCTTACCGATGTTCTACCACCAAGTAACAGAAGCCGATTTATCCGCAGGGTTATTCTCTGGATCAAAGGTTGGCGAAAGTGTTGCAACAGCAGACTACTCTAAAGCAAGTCGTTACGAAATGGGTTCCGCAGTACCTAAATGGATTGGTGGCTTCTCTACTTCTCTACGCTACAAAAACTTTGACTTATATGGAGCTTTCGCTTATCAATTGGGCGGTAAATTCTTGAGTACAGAGTACGCAAATAGCTTATATGTATCAGAAAATCCTGCTAAAGCACTATCAGCAGAACTAATTGGAGATACATGGACTCCTGAAAATACAGGGGCTAAATTCCCAATGGTTATGTATGGTAATGCAAATGGTAATGGTTCTACTTTCGGTAGCTGGATGTATAGCGACATGGCATTGTTCAATGCTTCATACTTGAACTTTAAGAATATTACGATTGGATATACAGTTCCTGAGAGATTACTTGGAAAAAGTAAAATTAAGAAGTTGAGAGTATATGCATCAGGAGATAACATGTTCATGTTGACTTCACACAGTGGTATTGACCCAAGAATGTCATTAGTAGGTGGATGGGAAGTAGGTGCTTACAGCTACCCAACGATGCGTACATTCTCTGGTGGTGTTAATCTAGAATTTTAATCAGGAATCACATTATGAAAAAGATATTTTTATTCTTAATCGGTGGAACGTTATTCGTTTCATGTAGTAAGAAATTAGACGTAGCCCCTCCGAATAACATTACGGATGAACAAATCCAACAGTTATTAAAAAGCGGTGATGAGGAAACCATTAATACTGTGTTAGGTGGTATGGCGAACAATATGCCCCGAATGCTCAATTTTCAGGGTATTAATTTAGTTGGTGGTGCAGATCTTCGCTATTATGACGTACAAGGACTTGATATTATGCGTAATATCGAGGGAAATGATATCGTATTTGGAAGTACCAATTTGAATATTTTTGGTGCAGATGAGTATCGCTTTATAGATTTCATCTCTGAAGGAACCGACAAAAACTCCCCTTACTGGTACTACGCATGGAACGCCATCACAACGGCCAACAAGATGCTGAACTATTTGGATGATGAAACAGTTGGCACCAACGCGAAATTGAAGGAATTTAAGGCTCGTGGATTAATCTTGCGTGCTTATGCCTACAATTACTTGATGGAAAATTATCAGCAAGCCTATTTACAAGGTGGCAAAGATAAGTTAGGAATGCCTCTTTATGATACTTACTTGCCTATTCAAGAAAGTAAAGCTCGTTACACGGCAGATGAAACTTATGCCTTTATCAAAGCGGATTTAAATAAGGCAATCCAATACTTTAAAGATGCAGGAATCGGATATACTAGTGCGCAGAATGACTTTGACCTAGGTGTAGCAAACTTCATCCTTGCTCGCGTATCCTTATGGACTGGCGATTGGACGTCTGTGATCACATTGACAAATGATATCTTAGCTAAATATCCAAATCTAATTCCGCAGTCTGCATATGGTGCTACCAATGATGGTACAAATGCTGCTCCAATTATGCGACCAGAGAAAAATGGATTCTTGAACAATGCTATCAACCCAGAAGTAATCTTCGGATTCCCACTTGGCGATGCATTAACAACGCACAATAGATTGATGAATCCTTTTGCAGAAAGCTATGGTGGCTTGAGTGAGGGTTTCCAACGTATTGACGATAGGTTATATAATAAAATCGCGTCGGATGATTTCCGTAAAGAGGCCTTTATGGCAACTCAGTGGGGTGATTATACCTATCCGACGAACGGTGACAAACGCGTTATTCCAGCCTTTACAAACTTGAAGTTTGCCGCAACGCATGGCTTAGGAAGTGATGATAAAAAGAACGTGGGTAGAAATACCGCTTATTATTTCCGTTCAGCTGAAGCATTGCTAATGAAAGCAGAAGCGCAAGCACAAAGCGGAGACGCGGCTGGTGCTAAAGCGACACTTAACAAGCTTTTAGCAGCTAGAACAAAAGCTGGTGCTACGCCATTAACAGTAGATACATATCCGACTATGGCTGGCTTAACTCCACTTCAAATGGTTCAATTGCAAACGAGAATTGAACTTTGGGGAGAAGGAGGACGTGAGTTCTATAACAATAAACGTTGGAATATTGCGGTAGATCGTGCAAGTTCTAAGAACCATGTCGATAAATCTACTTATCCAGTATCTAAAATGACATTACAGATACCACTGGATGAGATGATGTACAACGATCGAATGGTACAAAATTAATCAATCATAAAGCAAGGTCTGCCCAGACCTTGCTTTATCCTATATTATAAATAAATCTATTATTATGAAGTATCAAGTTAGCCCAGAGCAAATTGCATTCTATCGTGAGAACGGTTATTTAGTTATTGAAGATTTCTTAAATCCCGAAGAGCTAGAGCACTGGCGTACGGTTGTTTTCAATGCTGTAGAGCAGCGTGCAGGTCAAAAAATGCCAGGAAAGAAAACACAAGTTGGTGAAGATGATGGGATCAACAAAGACGCAGATTACTTTGGAAAAGTATTCGATCAATTGTTAAATCTTTGGCAAACTGATGAGGGAGTCAAAGAATTGATGTTGGATCCAAGGATAGGCGAATTAGTAAGCAATTTGGCACAAGCTGATGGTGTTCGTATATGGCATGATCAAGCGTTATTCAAGCGCCCATTTGCTAATCCTACAGCTTGGCATTTAGATACCCCTTTCTGGTCTTTTTCAGATAGAGAAGCATTGTCAATCTGGATCGCTCTAGATGACGCGACTTTAGAGAATGGATGTTTGTACTTCGTTCCAGGATCTTTCAAAGTGACCAATTTCACGAATATCGGTATCGGTAAGAATATGAATGGCATCTTCGAGGTATATCCAGAGTTAGCACAAATTAATCCAGTAGCAGCACCATTAAAGGCAGGAAGCTGTTCATTCCATAATGGATTAACCATTCATGGAGCGGGACCAAATATGACTAATGGTTATCGTAGAGCAATGACTTGTGCGTACATGCCTGATGGCAATGTATTTAATGGTCAAGCGAATATTCTTCCTCCAGACTATTTGTCAACCTTAAAAGAGGGAGACGTATTAAATGATGATCAACAAAATCCATTAATCTATCATAAATCATGGTAGAACTAGAATTCTTTTATCCGCGCTGGGGTGCTGAGCATATTGCTTGGCCAGATTTTTTGGATGTAGTGGAGAGCGAAGGATATCGGGGAATTGAATGGTATCCCTATGGGGAGAAAAATAAAAATAATTACCAGGAAATGCTGCAAAGTCTTTCCGATCGCCAATTGGATTATACCATTGTGTATGCCGTATTTGGTGAAATAAAAGACTTTGCACATTATTTGGAATTGCTAGAATCGCAATTAACAGAATTAGCTAGTTTAGGTAATTTTGGATTAGCACCACGTTTTATTTCTGCACAAGTAGGACGAGAGTTCTATTCGACAGAGCAAATATTAGCCTGTTTAGAAATATGTGCTAATGTTGAACAGAAAACCGGAATCGCCATTTATCAAGAGACACATCGCAATAAATGGACCTATGGAATTCATAGAATTCCGAAAATCAGGGAACTATTTCCATCGTTAAAATTAACTTTGGATGTTTCTCACTGGTATTGTGTATCGGAGAGTTTTCTAGAAGATCAACAAGACTTGTTATCAAGTTTACTTGTTGATGTTCGACATGTGCACACCCGCGTAGGGCATACACAAGGATCGCAAATATCAGACGTAACAAACCCTTTGTTTGAAAATATAGTAAAGACCCATTTAGCGGTCTGGCAACAATATATAAATACACAAATCCAATTAGGAAGAACCAAATTAACCTTTACCACAGAATTCGGACCAGCGCCTTATCTGATTAGCTCAGGAGATCGAGACCTTGACTATCAGGAACAATGGAGACAAAACCTGTGGATTAAAAAATACCTATTGGATCATTTGAAGACTATTTAAAATGATGAATCGAAGATCTTTTATACGCAACACCTCCATGTTAGGTGCTGGATTAGCATTAGCAAATTTGGAGCAATCCTTTGCTAACTCAGCCAATTTAGCAAAAGAGGATTGGTATAGCCTTTTCAAAAACCCTAGTATGCATTATCGTCCATTTGTTCGATGGTGGTGGAATGGGGATAAAGTTGAAAAAGGCGAATTGTCCCGTCAACTACGTCTCTTAAAGGATGCTGGAATTGGCGGAGTAGAAATCAACCCGATTTCTTTTCCGAAACGTGCAGATGATATGGGAATCCCATCTGTCAAGTGGTTGAGCAATGAATGGATGGATTTAGTTAAGCATGCTGCAGACGATGCGAAATCTTTAGATATGACGAGTGATTTAATCGTCGGCTCAGGCTGGCCATTTGGCTCGGAAGATCTTAAAGAAGAGGAACGCGCACAAGTTGTGCTAGTCTATGCTGAAAAGTTAACTGGCCCTATACAGTTTGAAACTTCACAGTTTAATATCTGTCAGGCAGTAGATCCGGGAGTTACGGATAAAAACCCGTTAAGAAAGCCGGAGATCCTCTCTTTACATTTAGCGAAAGATCCGATGAATAACTTGCAGCAAGCGCAAGATTTATCGTCGAAAAGAAATGATGTCAGCATCGTGGTTGATGTGCCAGAAGGAAAGCACGTACTATATGCTGTAGTTAAATTCAATTCTTTTGCACAGGTAATCAATGGGGCGCCAGGTGCATCAGGTTCAATTTTAAACCACATGGATAAAAAGGCGGTTGAAAATTACCTGAATAGAATGTCCAATACAATGGAAAATAGAATCGGTGCCTTGTCAAATTATTTGCGCGCCTTATTTTCTGATAGTATGGAATTGGAGGGGTGTAATTGGACACATGATTTTGCTGCAGAATTCCAAAAAAGATGTGGATATGACTTAATGCCTTATCTACCATTCATCATGTTCAAAGTTGGTAGACTAGGAGCTGTTGTAGATGAAAATTACGGAGCCGAGAAATCGGACGAAGTAAAAGAGATACTAAACCGAATAAGATTTGATTTTGAATATGTTAAAGCGTGTTTGTTGCGCGAACGATTTACAGAAACATATCTAGCTTGGTGTAAAGGGTTAAATGTAAAATCTAGAGCGCAGGCTTATGGTAGAGGATTCTTTCCGTTAGAGACGTCGCTTGGCTATGATATACCGGAGGGTGAATCTTGGACAACAAACTACCTTCGTCATAAATTAGGTGAGGAAATGTCGGATGAAGACTATCGACGTGGTAGAGGGTATACGATGATCAACAAATATGTTTCTTCTGCGGCTCATTTAACAGGTAAGCGGGTTGTAAGTTGTGAGGAGATGACCAATACCTATTTAGTATTCAACGCGACCTTAGAACTGCTTAAATTAGGTTCTGATCAAAGCTTATTATCGGGGATTACGCATTCCATTTGGCACGGGTTTAATTACTCGCCGAAACAGGCGCCATTTCCAGGTTGGATACAGTATGGTTCGTATTACTCGGAGAAAAACAACTGGTGGCCATATTTCAAGTACTTAAATACTTATAAAGCGCGCCTATCGTCGCAGTTACAGCACGCCGATATGTATACTGACATGGCTATATTACCTGCCAATTACGATTTATGGGCAGAAAAAGGCGTACAAACTGACCCATTTCCAGAACGTTTAAACGTACCATATACTTCACTCTTATGGGAAGCTATCCATAAGACAGGGGGTGCAGCAGATTATGTGACTGAATTAATCTTGAAAGATGCCAAAGTAGAGCATGGCAAGATTAAGTTTGGAAAGAAAGCATATGGTATCTTATTCCTTCCGGGAGTTAAGAGTTTAGATGTGGAAACAGCGAAAAAACTGTATGAATTCGTGAAACAAGGCGGTAAATTAATTTGCATTGAGACTACGCCTTCAAAGAGTTTAGGGTTTAAGAACATGCAAGCGCGTGATTTAGAAGTTCAAGCTTGGATGGATAAAATCAAGAATCTTGGCTCAAACTTTATATTCGTAGAGAAGCCAACTGATAATAAATTCCTCGAATGGTACCAAAGCTTCCATCAAACGAATAAGCTTCCAAAATATGTAAGAATTAGTGAGCCAAATCGCTTTTTTATGCAGAATAGATATATCCGTGATGATCAATCGGAGTTCTTCTTTTTCCAAAATGCGCATCGTTTCAACAGTCATAAGACTCGTATAGATTTCCTGTCAGGGATTGGGAAAGGAAAGCAAGCTTGGATTTGGGATGCCGATACGGGCGAGCGATGCAAATTGAAATTAGACTCGGCTAACGGGTTTGAACATAACTTCGGTCCAACGGAATCGCTTTTAGTTGTATTCGATAAAGCGAAAGAAGGCACATGGTATCAGGCGCCAAAACTTGATGGTTCGAATAAGCAAACCCTTAACGAACAATGGGAACTAGAATTGAATCATGGTCAAGAAAATACAAGTAAAAAGCAACAGCTAGCGAAGTTAGTTGATATGAAATTGGATGATGAACTACGTGATTTTTCAGGCACAGTAATTTATCGGAAGAAAGTAACGATTAATGATCCTAAAAATCAAACGTTGAACCTAGGTCAAGTATTTGGAATCTCTGACTTATTTATCAACGGACAAGCTGTCGGCGTTAAATGGTTTGGACGTCGTATCTATGATATCAGCAAGTATTTAAAAGTCGGAAGTAACGATATTGAAATACGCGTAACGACCACAATGGGGAACTTTATGAAAACCCTAAAAGACAATGAGAATGCGCAATACTGGGTAAACAGACCCGGAAGAGAACAAGAAATTCAGTCCATGGGTATCGTTGGACCAGTAGAAATATATAACTAACCAAAAAGACTACAATAATGAAGAAATTATTATGCTTACTCGTTTGTTTTTGCAGCCTTCAGGTATTTGCAAAGGACTATGCGGTCAAAGATTTTGGAATACAAGGGGATGGAAATACACTCAATACCAAAAGTATTCAAGCGGCAATTGATTATGTGAATGCAAACGGCGGCGGTCGCTTGGTCTTCAGTCCAGGAGATTATGTCACCGGAACGATTTACATTAAATCAAACGTAACGCTACATCTAGAAAGAGGTGCGACAATTTTAGCGTCTTTAAATCCTTTTGACTTCGATAAAGATCCATATATCAACTGGAAATCACTAATCTATGCGATAAAGCAGGAGAATATAGGTATTACAGGCCAGGGGACGATTAATGGACGAGGTTTTGATAACGCTATGAATACTTTAAATCTTGTTCACCGCGGTCTAATCGAAGATGAATTGAAATACGATCGTGTTCGCGAGTGGAACAGACCAGAAAATGTTTATTTCCGCGAATGTAAAAACGTGAAGATTATCGGAATTACGTTAAAAGATCCAGCGAGCTGGAATCAAACCTATGATCAGTGTACAAACTTATTGGTTGATAGCATTACTGTAGATAGCAAATCTTACTGGAATAATGATGGAATCGATATCGTTGATTGCAAAGATGTTATTATCCGAAACTCACATTTCGACGCAGCTGATGACGCGATATGTTTTAAATCTCACGATGCAAATGCTATTTGTGAGAATGTATTAGTGGAGAACTGTACAGCTCGTTCTAGTGCATCAGGATTGAAGTTTGGTACAGTTTCACGTGGAGGCTTCCGCAACTTCGTTATTAAAAATCTAACCGTTTATGACACTTATCGTTCAGCGATTACATTTGCTGCAGTCGATGGAGGTGTTGTTGATAATATTCTTGTTGACGGCGTAAGATCAATCAATACAGGAAATGTATTCTTTTTAAGAATTGGTAACCGTTGGAGCAAAGGGAAAGAGCCCGTGATGAAAAATATCATCATTAGAAATGTATATGCTGAAGTACCGATGGATAAACCGGATAAAGGCTATAGTTACGAAGGTCCAATCGAGGATTTACCAAGAAATATTTCTCCAGCAAGTATCGTAGGATTACCAAATTACAAAATCGAAAATGTGACTTTGGAAAATATAGAGATTGTATATCCAGGAGCAGGAAATCCATACTATGCAAAGAGAGGATTAACAGCAGAAGAACTTGATGGAATTCCTGAGATGGAAGCTGCTTACCCAGAATTCTCCCAGTTTAAAGAGTTACCGGCTTGGGGATTCTATATTCGTCATGCAAACAACGTTACCTTCAAAAATGTAAAATTTAAGGCGCTGGCTAGTGATTATCGACCTGCAATTGTAACAGATGATTTAAACGTTGGCAAATTTGAAAACGTACAGTTTGATGAGGTAGATGCAGGAAAGAAAGAACAGATATTCTTGCATAAAAGCAACAAGGTAGACATCGTAAAATAATGAATCTCATGAAAAGAATCCTATATATCATACTATTCCTTTCGATTACTATCGGACAGGCAAAAGCAGTAGACTATAATGCTTCCGCTTTCGGATGTGTTTCAGACGGACAAACAAATAACACCCGCTCAATCCAAGCTGCAATAGACTTAATCTCTTCAAAAGGGGGAGGTACATTAAATTTCTATGTCGGCCGATATTTGACAGGCGGTTTAGAGCTAAAATCTAACGTAACAATCAATTTGCATGAAGGTGCAATTTTAGTCGCAAACCCGACTTATTATGATTTTATCGAAAAGAATGGAAAGCGATACTTTATCTATGCTGATCAGCAATCCAATGTCAAGATTATTGGAAAAGGAGTCGTACTTGGACAATCTGCTGCGGTAAAAGCAAAGATTGAAGGTCAATTGAGTAAAGGATTAATAAACTACACAATCGAAACTGCGCGCCCAACATTAATCGGTCTTAACAATTGCCAGAATGTCGAAATTGACGGCGTTATGTTGGAAGATGCTGCAGGCGATATTGCACATCTCGATAATTGTTCGAATGTAAGCTTCAAAAACCAAATTATTCGTAGTAAAGGTTATGCTAACTCTCGTGGGATCGTATTGAACGGTTCAAAGGAAGTTTCATTGGCGAATTTATACGTGGATACCACAGGAAAAGCATTGGTAAAGGATAAAACCAGTCAAACCAAAGAAGTTATTAAGAGTGTTACACCGGACGGTAAGACCATCTAAGCGACAAACAAAATGAAGAATCTAAAAATATATTTTACCTTATTGCTATGTGCGATTTGCAGCTTTGGACTCGTACAAGCAAAAGATTATAATGCCTCTTATTTTGGCATTAAATCAAACGGGACTACCCTAAATACAACATCGATCCAACGAGCTATCGACTTTATTAGCGAAAATGGTGGTGGTACATTAAAATTTTATGTTGGAAGATATCTAACAGGAACTATTCACATGAAGTCTAACGTGACGATTCACTTAGAAGAAGGTGCAGTACTATTAGGCTCAACAAATATTAACGATTATAACGTAGGAACCCCTAATAATGCTTTAATCTATGGAAAAGGTGTAAACAATGTAGGTATCACCGGAAAAGGTGTGATTGACGGTCAGGGGAAAGAAGTTGCTTATAATTTAATGGATTATATCCACAAAGGAATTATCAAGGATCCCTTGGATTATGATAGACCTAGAAGCAACCGCCCGAAGGCTATTTATTTACGCGAGTGTAATCAAGTAACAGTTAAACATGTGACGGTTAAAAACGCAGCCGATTGGGTGCAGACGTATGACCAATGTGAAGATGTTTTGATTGACAGCATTACTGTTGACAGTAAAGTATTCTGGAATAATGATGGTATTGATATCGTCGACTGTAAGAACTTGAAGTTATTAAATTCCTATATTGATGCTTCGGATGATGCTATTTGTTTGAAATCGCATGATGCCAGCAAAATGAACGAGAATATTGAGATTAGAAACTGCGTTGCACGATCTAGCGCTAACGGTATCAAATTCGGTACAGTATCAGCAGGTGGATATAAAAATATCCGCATCATCAATAATCGCGTTTATGATACTTTCCGTTCTGCTTTTACAATTGCTACGCCTGACGGAGGTAAAGTTGAAAATGTATTAGTGGATAGTCTTTATGCGTACAATACAGGAAATGCAATCTATTTACGAATTGGCGCAAGGTGGAATAAAGGAAGACAAGGTAGTATCGATGGCGTGGTTATGCAGAATATCTATATAGAGGTTCCTGCAGATAAACCAGATGCTGGTTACGCTTTTGAAGGTCCAGTAGAGGATAACCCTAGAAATATTTCACCCGCGAGTATCATCGGTTTAAAAGGTCAGCCTGTGAAGAATGTCGTGTTAAAGAATGTGGAGATAGTTTATCCTGGCGGCTCGAATCCGAATTATGCCTTTAGAGGAACCTCCGCTAAGGAATTAGATAGCATTCCTGAAATGGAAGCAGCTTACCCAGAATTCTCCCAGTTTAAAGAATTACCAGCATGGGCATTTTATCTAAGACACGTTGAAGGCGTGACTTTTGAAAACGTAAAGTTTACTGCGAAAGATAAAGAATACCGTCCTGCAGTCGTAATGGACGACGTTAAGAATGCAGAACTGAAAAATGTACAGTACATTGAACCCAATAAAAAAGGGAAAAAACAGCTAGTTTTATACAAGTCGACACTGAAGAAATAACGATTGTAAAAATGAAGCACTTTTTAATAGCCTTATTTGTTTGTTGTGTGAACACTTTATTTGCACAACAAACAAATGATGTTGATTACGTCAAAAACAATTATACCAAGCGCGAGCTCTATATTCCCATGCGTGATGGGACAAAGCTATTTACAGTAATTTATGAGCCCAAGGATCAATCAAAATCCTATCCGATTATGATGATTCGCACGCCTTACAGCTGCGCCCCCTATGGAGCCGATAAAATCAAACCGAGTATAGGTCCTAGCATGGAGTTTGCAAAAGACGGATTTATTTTCGTTTACCAAGATATTCGCGGTAAATATAAATCCGAAGGGACCTTTGTTGCAAATCGACCGTATATTTTAAAAAAGAAAAAAGGTCAGGTCGATGAGACTACAGATACTTACGATACAATAGATTGGTTAGTTAAGAAAATTAAATCCAATAAAAAAGTCGGTGTATGGGGAGTGTCATCTCCAGGGTTTTATGCTTCCATGGCGTTAATTAATGCGCATCCTAACTTAAAGGCAGTCTCTCCGCAAGCTCCAGTTACCGATTGGTTTATGGGCGATGATAGACATCATAATGGCGCCTTTATGTTGATGGGAAGCTTCTCATTCCTATCTTCTTTTGGTAAAATGAGAGATTCTGTTGGAACAACGCATCCCGGAGGTTTCTATGCTTATAATACAACCGATGGCTATGATTTCTATCTGAAATCTGGACCTTTGAAAAATTTTAATAAAAACTACTTGAATGGTAAATCTATTCTCTGGAATGAGATGATGGATAATCCAGATTATAATAGCTATTGGCAGGAGCGAAGCTACACCCCTTATTTAAATCAGGTTAAACCAGAAGTGCTTGTTGTCGGTGGATGGTTTGATCAAGAAGATCTTTATGGTCCATTAAAGACCTACGAAGCACTTGCTAAATCGGGGAAGAATAAGGTGTCGTTTGTAATGGGACCTTGGTATCACGGATCATGGACACGAGGAACAGGCAAAACGCTAGGCAACTTGGATTTTGCATCCAATACGAGTGATTATTACCGTCAAGATATCGAGTTGGCCTTTTTCAAAAAGCATTTAAAAGCGGAGGCTGTAACCGCAGTCGCGCCAGTTTCTATCTTTGTTACCGGATCGAATCAATGGGAATATTTGAACGAGTGGCCATCAAAGTCGCTCGTAGAGACCGAGCTTTATTTACAGGCTGATCAGGGATTATCTTTTTCCAAACCGAATAGTTCAAACCTAGCCTTTGAAGAGTACAGCTCGGATCCAAACAAACCAGTACCCTATACCGCTGAGAAGACATTAATGCGCGGTTTTCAATATATGTTTGAAGACCAAGTATTTGCTTCACGTCGCCCAGATGTCCTTGTTTTTGAAACGGAGGAATTGCAGGAGGATGTTAAGATAATGGGTAATTTGCAAGCGAATCTATTCGTTAGTACGACTGGGACGGATGCGGATTACATTGTGAAATTAATCGATGTTCATCCTTTCGAGAAGGATGCAAAGCTATCTGATGCTCAAGTTTTAGTTCGCGGCGAAGTTATGAGAGCAAAGTATCGGAATAGCTTTTCCGAGCCTGAACCCATGCGACCGAACGAGGTTACACAAGTGAAGTTTGATATGCAGGATGCGGCACACGTATTTAAGAAAGGACATAAAATAATGGTTCAAATCCAAAGTTCATGGTTTCCTTTAGTCGATCGTAATCCGCAAAAGTTTGTAAATATCTATGAAGCGGATGAGGCTGACTTCGAAGTTCATAATCAACGTGTTTATTTTAGTCAACAATTTCCTTCGAGTATCATATTACCCCTAATAAAAAATAATGAAAAATAAAGTAATAGCACTTATAGCCCTTTTATTTACTGTTTGTCGAGTAGCCGAAGCCCAAGAAGCTTATGCGCGAAAGGTGGTTAGCGTATTAGCATCAGATAAATACGCGGGACGCGGATATATTTATGATGGTGATAAAAAAGCTGCAAAGTATATCGCAAACGAAATGAAAAAGTCGGGACTAAAACCTGTGGACGGCAAATCCTTTATGCAAGGATTCGAGTTAGGCGCCAATGTTTTCCCGAAAGCAGCTATCGTTAAAGTGAACAATAGCATCTTGAAAATGGGAGTAAATGTTCTTGTAGACGCTGCTTCTCCGAGCATAAATGGAGATTTTAATTTGGTTGCGGTTACTGGAAAGTTGAATGATGATCAGGTGTTGAAAAATATTGCGCAAGACAAAGAATTGGCTGGAAAAGCGATTTACATCGATGAGGCTGAGCAATTAAAATCAATTAATGCGCAGGAGCTACGTCGTGCAATTGTTTTGTTGATGACTGCAGGTGAGTATAGTGCTATTGTCGTGAATACGCCGAGTAAATTTACATGGAGAGCATCTGTTACTCAGAGTGCAAAACCAGCAATTTACATTAAAGACGTAGACCTAAACAAAGGTGAAAATCAAGTTAGCATTGATATCACGGCAAAGTATCAGCCAAAGTATCAAACGCAGAATGTTTGCGGTTTTCTAAAAGGGACAAGCAATTCTGACTCTACGATTTTAGTTACAGCTCACTACGATCACTTAGGCGTTATTGGAAAGAAAGTCGTATTTAACGGAGCGAACGACAATGCAAGTGGAACGGCATTAATGCTTTACTTAGCACAATATTACGGTAAAAATAGACCTAAATACAATATGATTTTCTTAGCCTTCTCAGGCGAAGAAAGTGGGCTATTAGGTTCAAAATACTATGCGGCAAACCCCTTGAACGACTTGAAAAAAGTCAAATTTTTGGTCAATGTAGATATGGCTGGAACTGGGGATGACGGAATTCAAGTGGTTAATGGAAGCATCTTCACTAAGGAGTTTGACTTACTTACCAAACTGAATAATGCAAAAAATTATCTGCCGGCAGTTAAAGTGCGTGGAGCCATGAATCGTAGTGATCATGCACCATTTTACGAAAGAGGTGTACCAGCATTTTTTATTTATACGTTGGGCGGAACAACAGCATATCATGATATCTATGATCGATATGAAACATTGCCGTTTACTAAATTTAATGGCTATGCAAATTTATTGACAGACTTTATTGATACCTTTTAATTCTGATTTAGAATAACACGAAGAGACGCTGCAAAACAGCGTCTCTTCGTGTTTTATACAGTCTTATTGTGAGGGATTAGCACGATTTTAGAAAAACATGCTAAGTCCAAAATCACTTTGTTGCTAGCAGGCAACGCCATACTATTTAGTAGAGAGAAGATACGTAGCTAAACCTAAGAAAACGCTATTTTATCGAACAAGGTACGACTCATCTACGCTTAAGCAAGGCTTGAGCTTGAGCTAAAATCAATAAAATATTGAAATGTCAATCGCTAAACCGAGATTAGATTTTCCAATTAATTTTAACGTTCAATGTGCTGATTGTCTATGTTTTATTTTAAAAGTGACTTGTTTTTCTAATCGAGTCGCTGTCAGGATAGCACAGGATGCTAATTCTTGACTGGTTTGATATATTTGGTTTAGTAGCGTTTCAGATAAGATTTCCAAAACTCTCTGATTTATGTACGATTGCTTTCGCCCAGCATTTAACACATATTGCAGATTTTGGATTTATTGTACTCTATTTATTACAATAGGTCAAGCGCTAACCAATTAAACAATTTTAATACCTTTAGTTAGACTACTTCATGATGTAGAATAACGGGATTCAGCAGTGATTAAATGTTATTCCTGCTTGTCCTCAGAAGCTGTTATAAACTTAATCAACATATTAAACCACAATGATTAGAACTAATAGAGCACAATTGTATTTGTTTTCCATGTTTTTGCTGTTAGCAGCAGGGGCTTGTAAGCAGAGCGAGAATCCAGAAGAGAAGGATACAAACCCTAAAACTGAGAAGATTACGCTGCCAGAAGGTTTTGCGATAGAACACGTCTATAGCCCTTCGGACGATAAAAAAGGTTCATGGGTTTCCATGACTTTTGATGATAAAGGTCGAATGATCACTTCAGATCAGTTTGGCGGATTATTCCGCGTTGAACTGCCACCAATGGGATCCGATTCTACCGTTAAGCCGAAAATCGAAGCGATAGAGTTTCCGACAGAAGGGCCTCCTCTTGCAGATACAACTAAAAAGAAAGTTGGTATGGGTTTCGCCCAAGGTCTTTTATGGGCTTATAATAGTTTATATGTGATGGTTAACCATAACCCGAATGATGAGTTCAAAAAGGGTTCTGGACTTTACCGTTTACAGGATACAGACAATGATGATAAATTAGATAAAATCACCGAGATTCTACATTTAGAAGGAAATGGTGAACATGGTCCCCATAGTATCGTTTTAGGACCTGACTCCGCAATTTATATCGTTGCTGGTAACTTTACAAAGATTCCTAAGATGGATGCCTATCGCTCTAATCCAAGTGATAAAGTCGATAACTTAATCCCTTATATTTTAGATACGCATGGTCATGATGCTGACTCCCATTTGGATGGAGGTTGGATCGCTAAGACAGATCCTGAAGGAAAACGTTGGGAATTAATTTCTTCCGGATTCCGTAATCCTTACGATATCGCATTTAATAATGAAGGAGAGTTGTTTACTTATGACTCCGACATGGAATGGGATTTTGGAATGCCTTGGTACCGTCCTACGCGTATCCTACACGTGACTAGCGGTTCAGAATTCGGATGGAGAAAAGGAGATGCGAAGTGGGATGCTCGTTTCCTTGATAACCTACCTGCTGTTCTGAATATTGGTCAAGGTTCACCAACAAACTTTATCAATCCTAAAAATGCAAAATTCCCTGAGAAATATAGAAATAGCTTATTAGCATTTGACTGGAGTTTTGGTATCATTTACGCGTTAGATTTAACTCCAAACGGAGCTTCATATACAGCGAAAGCTGAAGAGTTTATTTCGGGTTCTCCACTTCCATTAACGGATGGTGTGGTAGGTCCGGATGGTGCTTTATACTTCCTAACTGGCGGTCGTAAATTGGAATCTGATTTATACCGTGTTTACTACAAGGATCATGATAAGATTAAAGATGCAGTAAAAGCTAAGGAACTTCCGGCGGACATCAAATTACGTCGTGAAATAGAACAATATCACCAAGCATCAACACCTGGTGCAGCGGAGAAGGTTTGGGAATACCTAGGACATCAAGATAGACATATTCGTTTTGCGGCACGCGTTGCCTTAGAGCATCAACCATTCGATTCTTGGAAAGAATTAGTGTTCAAAGAACGTAATGTTGTTCGCTTAACGGAAGCAATGGTTGCTGTTGCTCACGTAGCTGATTCTACTTTACAGCCTCAAATCATGCAAAAGTTGGCTACGATTCCTGTGGAAAAACTAACTCCTCGTATGTTGGAAAACTTAAGCCGTGTTTATGAGATTGTTATTTCGCGAATGGGTAAACCAAGCGCAGCGGAAGCGCAGGCTTTAGCAGCACGTTTAGAACCATTATATCCAGCGAAAACAAATAGTTTGAACAGACAATTGTCGAAATTATTGTTGGCTTTGGGATCAGAAGGGGCTGTTAAGAAAACGTTGGATTTATTAGCCGTTGCGAAAGACGATACGACGGAATCTAACTTCATGAGTTCTTCAGACTTGATTTTACGTAATCCGCAATATGGTTTAGATATCGCTAATATGTTAGCAAATATCCCTCCTGCACAGCAAATTTTCTTAGCGACAACATTGAGCGACGCAACTGCGGGTTGGACTCCTGAATTAAGAGAGCAATATTTTAGCTGGTATTATAAGGCGTTTGGTTTTAAAGGAGGAAATTCCTACATCGGATTTATTGATAATGCTAGAAAGAAAGCACTATCGCATGTTCCAAAAGATCAGTTGGCTATGTACGGCAAAATGTCAGGTGACTCGCTATTGAATCAAAAAGGAAATCGTTTAGCAGAAAATATTGTTCCGCCAAAAGGTCCAGGCCGTAAATGGGAAATTGACTCTGCATTGAAAGTAATTGATGAAAATGCTGGCGTTCGCAACTTTAAGCGTGGACAAGAGTTGTTCCTAGCAATTAAATGTGGATCATGTCATACGATGAAAGGAGAGGGTGGTTCTGTAGGTCCTGATTTAACGCAGCTAGGTACTCGTTTTTCTAAACGTGATATGTTAGAAGCGATTATCGAACCTAGTAAAGTAATATCTGATCAATATGAATCTAAAGTATTCAACATGAAAGATGGCACTTCTGTTTTAGGACGTTTGATGAGTGAAAATGAGAAAGCTTATGTTATCTCTCAAAATCCATATGCTCCGCAAATAACCAAAGAATTAGCGAAGAAAGATGTGCAAGATATCAAGCGTTCGGAGGTTTCTATCATGCCTCCAGGAACGTTAAACACGATGAGCCCAGATGAGTTGAAAGATATCATGGCTTACTTGATGTCAGGCGGAAATGAGAACGCAGAAGTTTATAAGAAAAAATAAAGATACATCAAGTGGATTACTCAAATAAGGACTGGTTAGATAAAGTATCGCATACAGCACAGGTCGGAGGTATTGAAACTTCGGTGCTAGACAATGGTTTGGGGCGTGGATCTCGTATTGCCTGGATAAACACGGGCGGGGGACTTCGTTTTAAAGTCGTTCTAGATCGTGCGATGGATATTGCTGATGCTTCATTTAACCAGTACAATTTGAGTTGGATTAGCCGTTTAGGGGTTACTCCAGCTCAACCATTATCGGATCGCGGGGTAGATTGGCTTCGTACATTCGGTGGAGGGATGTTAGTTACTTGTGGGTTAACACATGTTGGAGGTCCAGAAGAAGATGAGTACGGACGTCGCGGTCTTCACGATCAGATTAGTAATATACCGGCTGAGATTATTCAAATAAAACAGCCCGACCTGATCAATGGAGATCGAGAAATGTTTATTACAGGGATAATAAAACAAGGTCATCCACTAGGTACGAATATCGAACTGAAACGTACGATCCGTTGTACGCTAGGTGAGCCAACATTGCATATCATTGATGAAATCGTCAATGTTGGAAATATTGATGCTCCCCATATGATTTTATATCATTTCAATTTTGGTTGGCCAATAATTGATGAAGGGACCGAGTTGTTGTGGAATGGCGAGTGGACTGCTCGTGAACAAGGAGAAGCCAACAAAATATTTAAAGAGGGAGAAGCGTTTAAAATATGTCAAGCTCCTCGAGAGGATCACAATGGTAACGGTGAGGAAGCAGCATTTATTGATATGGCTGCCGACGAACAACAGATAAGCCGATGTGCAATTCATAATAAGAAGTTAGGGTTGGCGTTGGAGCTTTCTTTTGATAAACGTCAATTACCTTGGTTAACCAATTGGCAGCATTGGGGTAAAGGGGAATATGTAACAGGATTGGAACCCGGTACAAATCCGCCGATTGGACAGCAGAAACTTCGCGCAAGTAAAGAGCTGATTATACTGAAACCGCGTGAAAAGAAAACTTATGAACTAACCATTCATCTGACGGATACCGCTACAGGTATTCAAGAAATCATAAACAAGAATTAATCAACATAAACATAAATCTAATGGCAAATATTGAAAAGGCTTTTGAGCAAGGAAAGGGAGTGTTAAGATTAGCACCGAACTGGGTACCACGATCATTTTGTGTACCAGGTCGTCGTATCAAACTTCATCCAGATGATTACTATGTATTAGGTGGAGAGCGTGGTGGTATTGATGAACGTTGGTTTTCATCAACTACACCTGCGAAAAATGGCCCCTTAACTGGTGAATTCGAAGGCCTCAGTTTTGTAGTATATGAAGAAAATGGCAAGACCGAGCAAATCTTATTGTCAGACTTCGTTGAAGAATTAAAAGGCCGCTTAATTGGCGATCGCCTATGGAATGAATATCAAAGTTGGCCGATGTACTCGAAATTTTTCGATAACATGGGACCTCTACCTCATCATATTCATCATAACGATGAAAAAGCAGCATTGATTGGTCAGGCTGGAAAACCTGAAGCTTATTATTTCCCTCCACAGTTGAATAATCACGGAGGTGACTTCCCATACACTTTTATGGGTATTGCTCCAGGTACATCAAAAGAAACAATCAAAGAGTGTTTGCAAAACTTCTCAAAAGGAGATAATAAAATTACCAATTACTCGCAAGCTTACCGCTTGGAGCCAGGAACAGGATGGGACGTACCTCCGGGATTGCTACACGCTCCAGGAAGTATGTGTACTTACGAGCCTCAAAAAGCTTCTGATGTTTTCGCGATGTACCAATCTTTGGTTAACGAAGCAATTATCGATGAAGAGTTATTATGGAAAGGATTGCCAGAAGATCAACGTGGAAATTACGATGGCTTAATGGATATCATTGATTGGGATCTAAACGTTGATCCAAATATGATGCAGAATCGCTTTATGGCACCATTACCTGTTAAGGATGAGGCGGCTATGGAAGCTGAAGGCTACAATGAAAAATGGATATGTTATAAGTCTGAAGCGTTCTCTGCAAAGGAATTAACCGTACTTCCAGGTCAGAAAGTCTTGATTAAGGATGCTGCAGCTTATGGTTTGATTATGATGCAAGGATACGGTAAATTAAATGATTGGACTATTGAAACACCATCTTTAATTCGCTACGGCCAGCTAACTTATGATGAGTATTTCGTTTCGGAAGAAGCTGCAAAGAACGGCGTTTGGATTGAAAATCACTCGCAAGTGGATCCAATCGTTATGTTGAAACACTTTGGTCCAAACAATCCGGACTTAGTGATCAAAAAATAAATAAAGACCTTTAAAACATACGTTATGAGCAAGAACAATTTTCCAAAATTACACAATGCGACATGGCCTGGAATCGTGGGAAAAGGCGATCATGAGCCGATTATTTCGTTAGATGAGTTACTTGAAAAGACCGCTGCTGCGAATGTAAATGGGGTTAAATTTGATGGAGTAGACTTAGGTCTATTCGACCCTCACGTAAAATTGGATACTTCTGATGATCATATTTCTTGGGTTGTTGATAAAATCGGCGGCTACGGTTTAGAGATTGGAACTTTGGTTGCGCCTATTTGGCCTCCAGATGGTGGTTCAGCCATGGGATCGCAAGAAGATCGTGATCGCTTTGTTGACGTGGTGAAGCGCGCCGCGGAATTTGGTTATAAACTTCGCAAGCAGGGAATCCGTACAAACAATGTTATTCGTATAGACTCGGCTTCTGGAGTTGAAGATTGGGCAAAGAATCCTTTAGAGAATAGTAAGCTTATTGCTGAAACGTTTCGTAGAGCTTGCGACGCTGCTTCTGAATATGGAGAGCGTTTGGCGGCCGAGGGAGAAATCTGCTGGGGTGGTATGCAAAGTTGGAGAAAAATGTTAGATACGCTGGAAATGGTTGATCGTGATAATATTGGCTTCCAAGCAGATATGTCTCATACCTTTTTGTACCTACTAGGGTATAACGCACCAGAGGATCGTATTTTGAAACAAGATTTTGAATGGAGCGATCGTGAAGAATTAGAACGCGGATTAAAATTCCTCACCTCCCAATTGCGCCCATGGACGATTGACTTCCACGTTGCACAGAATGATGGGACCGTTTTTGGTTCTGGTTCACATGATAAAACCGGTCGTCATTGTTTGCCAACGGATCCAAATGGTCGTTTAGATATCGTAAAGGATGCCGGATATTGGTTGCGTGACGAGCAAGGGAATTTAACAAAAGCTTTCAATCACATCTGTTGGGATGGCTGTATGTTCCCGAATGAGGTTATGCATAAGCAAGAAACTTGGAACTCTATCTTAGAGACCCTAATTAAAGTACGTGATCAACATGGTTGGTCAGAATAGTCAAGAAATCGAAGATCATTATGAGTAAGCAAGAATTAAGAATAGGATTAATCGGATGTGGATTCATGGGAAGAACCCACTCCAACGGATATAAAAGAGTGCCTAATTTCTTTCCAGACTTGGGCTATACACCAGTTTTGAAAGCGGTTTGTTCACGTAGTGAAGAAAAGGTAAAAGCATTTGCAGAACAGTGGGGCTATGAGTCGTATGAAACGGATTGGCGAAAGTTAATTGAGCGTGATGATATTGATGCTGTTGATATTTGTACGCCTAACAATATGCACTTTGAAATCGCCATTGCCGCAGCACAAGCTGGTAAAATGGTGCTTTGTGAAAAGCCACTTTCTAGAACCTTAGAAGAGGGCAAGCAAATGGTAGAAGCAGTTGAATCTGCAGGTGTTAAAAACACAGTTTGGTATAACTACCGTCGATTGCCGGCAGTTACTTTGGCTAAGCAGATTGTTGATTCTGGGAAATTAGGTAAGATCTTTCACTATAGAACTAATTTCTTACAGGACTGGACGATCAATGAAAACTTGCCGCAAGGTGGGCGTGCGTTTTGGCGTATGGATGCTGAAGCTGCTGGATCAGGCGTAACTGGTGATTTGTTAGCACACTGTATTGACTTAGCGATGTGGTTAAACGGAGGTATTAAAGATGTTTCTTCAGTAACTGAAATCTTTGTAAAGCAACGCATGCACGAGGAAACCGGAAAAATGGAAGATGTGAAGATTGATGACGCTTGTATTTTCCACTGTCATTTCGATAATGGTTCTTTAGGATTATTTGAATCTACGAGATACGCTAGAGGGCACAAAGCATTATTCACTTTTGAGATCAACGGTGAAAAGGGTTCTTTACGTTGGGATTTACACGATTTGAATCGTCTTGAATATTTTGATAATTCAGATGAATCAACGGTACGCGGATGGCGCTCTATTCATGTAACTGACGGAGATCAACCATATATGAATAAATGGTGGGTTCCAGGACTTTCTGTAGGATATGAGCATTCCTTTATTCATCAGGTTGCTGATTTTCTAGAGAGTGTTGAAAAAGCTGAAGAATGTCACCCAACATTTCGCGACGCTTACGAGACGCAGAAAGTATGTGAGGCGGTTATTTCTTCTGCGAAAAACAGACGCTGGGAGGATACCGACGTGGAGTGGAACAATAAGTAATAGATCAATCTATTCTAAATCATAATGAAGAAATTAAAAAACCTAGCCTATAGCAGCATGTGCCTAAGCGCACTGCTGCTTACTCAAGCTTGTAATGGAAATACAAGCGATAAAAAAGCGGAAGGCGGACAAGATAGTACGACTCAAAGTGTCGGAGAGCAATCTTTCGTATCCATGTTAGATCAAAATTCGCTAAATGGATGGGAGGGAGACTCAACAATTTGGACTGTAAAAGATGGTGTTCTTACTGGTGAAATTAAGCCTGGTGCTGAATTGAAAAATAATACCTTCCTAATTTGGAAAGGTGGAGAGCCTGGGGATTTCGTGTTACGTGCGAAATTCAAGATTTCAGAAAAAGGAAATAGTGGTATAAATTATCGCAGTGAACGGTTTACGGAACTTCCTTACGCTTTAAAAGGCTATCAAGCAGATATTGACGGGAAGAAAAACTATACGGGTCAAAATTACGAAGAACGTAAGCGTACTACGCTAGCATATCGTGGCGAACGTGCTGAGATAGGCGAGATTAAAGAAGGCGTTGTTGCGGAAGCGAAAGGAAATGCTTGGACTAATAGAAATGTACTGGACACGTTAGATAACGCTGACAACTTAAAAAATGCAATCAAGTCGGAAGATTGGAATGAAATCGAAATTGTAGCTGAGGGAAATAAACTGTCACACTACGTGAACGGGAAATTGATGAGCGAAGTGATCGACAATGATTCGAAAAACAAGAGTGACAAGGGCCTTATTGGTGTCCAAGTTCACGTTGGTCCTCCAATGAAAATTGAATACAAAGATATGCAAATCAAATTCCAAAAGTAGTTTGGATTTAAGGAGTAGAATTGCTATTATTGGATAAACCTAAACGATGAAAACGAACGATAAAGTAAGTGAAAGACTATTTCAATTGCTTTCCGAAGATGAGAAAGCATATTTAGCACTGAGCAGTAAACAAATTCAAGAAGATTATAAGAAGCACTTTGTTCGTATATTTTCCACGCTGAATAGACGTTTAACTTTCGAAACTCGTGAATCCTTAATTAGCATTTCTCCAGAAGATACCGATAATTTGTTGATAGTCAACTGGACAGTCTTAAAGTTGGCTAGAGTTTGGTTGCTCGGTCAAATAGCAGACGATAAGGAAGCCTATCAACAATTTATCAATCGGTTATTTGAGTTCGCCGATATGCATGAACTCGAAGCGCTGTATGCCGCATTGCCCATATTGGACTATCCAGAGCAATGGATTGAGCGTTGTAAAGAAGGTATACGTAATAATATTGGGACTGTTCAAGAAGCAGTGATTGAACATAATAAGTTCCCATTTTTATATTTGGATGAAGAATCGTGGAATCAATTGGTTCTAAAAGCGTTCTTTACCAGTAAAAAGATATTAAATATTTACGGCTTGTTTGATAAAAACAATAAGCCATTGGCAGACTCTATTGTCGACTATATCTATGAGCGACACTCTGCAAAACGCGAAATCCATCCCATGTTATGGATTTTAGCAAAAGACTATTTACCGTCCCGAGCTTTAGATATATTGGCTGAGGCCTATAATTTAGAGAACGATGAAGCGAAGAAAGCACTCCTTCTTCAGGCTTTAGCGGCTAATCATGCGCATTTGAGTGAATCATTTAAGATCGCGCATGCTCAAGAATTGGAACAAATTTCTCCAATAGAACAAGTATTGGAAGCATATAAATAATAAAGCCTATGTGTACTGAAATGAATAGAGACTTATCCAGTATGGGTAAGCCTATACCGTTGGAATTGGATGTGATTAAAGGGATGAAATTTGTTGATCCACATATCCATATGGTTTCCCGAACGACCGATGATTATCAAGCACTGTTTGACGCCGGTGTTTTATTGGTTATAGAGCCTGCCTTTTGGGTTGGACAACCGCGAACGGGACTGGATACATTTAAAGATTATTACAGTAGTTTGATTGGATGGGAGCGATTTAGAGCATCTCAATTTGGTATCCGACATTTTTGTACGATCGGTTTAAATTCTCGTGAGGCAAATAATGAACCTTTAGCCGAGCAAGTGATGGAGTTACTGCCTCATTTTATTTATAAAGAAGGTGTTTTGGGCATTGGAGAGATCGGATTTGATGATCAAACTCCGGCAGAAGAGAAATATTATAGAGCACAATTGGAATTAGCGAAAGAAGCGAATGTTCCAGTGCAGGTTCATACCCCACATCGTGATAAAACGCGTGGTACCTTACGTAGTATGGAAATTGCTTTAGAGCATGGATTGGATCCTCAAATGGTAATTATCGATCATAACTCTGAAGAGACAGTAAAGGATGTGTTAGATCGAGGATTCTGGGCAGGTTTTACCATTTATCCATTTACGAAGATGGGTAATGAGCGTATGGTAGATATCGTTAAAACCTATGGCGCTGAAAATATCATGGTTAATTCCGCGGCTGATTGGGGAATTAGTGATCCGCTAGCAGTTCCAAAAACTGCGGCGCTAATGCTTCAAAAAGGTGTTGATCGAGCGAGTGTGGAAAAAGTTACCTATAGCAATGCAATTGATGCATTCAAAGTTGCGAATCATTTAGACTTAGAGTCTTTAAACGAGACGTTGAATGCTGATCCTACAGCAAAATTTGAAGGTAACACGATATTACGTGGAGGACAACAACCCCGTCTAAACAAGGGATCTATTATTATTTCATAAAGACAGAGGGGAGAAGATATGAAGGCATGGATGCAATTGATTAGACCTTCAAATGTGTTGACAGCGATCAGCGATGTGCTGGCAGGTTTAGCTATTGCCTGTTTGTTTATGATCCAAGGTTTACCGTCTTGGATGGATATCGTTAATATCGTCGTATCTAGTATGTTGCTTTATACAGGAGGTATTGTGTTTAACGATGTCTTTGATGCCAAATTAGATCGAATTGAACGCCCTGAGCGCCCGATACCGTCGGGAAGGATTGCGATATCGTCAGCTTCTATTTTCGGAATCGTATCCTTTGTAATTGCATGCTGGTTAGCGATGCAGGTCAACATGACCTGTTTATACGTAGCATTGGCTATTGTCGTGATGTGTATTTTGTATAATGGGATAGCAAAACATCATTTTATTCTGGGTCCCATAGCAATGGGTATGTGTCGAGGCTTAAATCTGTTGTTGGGTTTTGCTGTTATTCCAGCTTCGTTAACACATTGGTACATCGCACTTGTGCCGGTAATCTATATTGCTTCCGTAACAAATATTTCCCGTGGAGAGGTGTATGGAAATAATAAAACTGCATTACAGGTATCTTTAGGGCTTTACCTTTTGGTTATTTTAATCTTAAGCTATTTTGCGTGGCAAAGTGGCCATCTTTATGCATTTATTTTCATTGGCGGATTCGTGCTTATGATTAGTCAACCGTTATTCAAGGCGTTGAAAACTTTAGAACCCATGGATATTCGTAAAGCAGTTAAGTTCGGGGTTTTAGCATTAATTCTGATGAATGCGAGTTGGATTGCCCTCAGTGGTTTCTGGGTGCTTGCACTTGCCGTTTGTTGTATTTTACCGCTGTCTATTGTTTTAGCAAAGAAATTTGTTGTCACTTAATTATTATTATACGTATGGAACGTGTGTTAAAACAAGGCTTTAACATAGATTATTCTTACAATATCTATTTTACAGAGGGTATTTTTGCCCCACATAATAAATTACTTAGCGATTTCTTTCAACAAAGGAGAAATCCAGATTTCAAACAAAAAGTGCTCGTTGTTGTTGACAGTTCGGTTTGGAAGCATCATCCGAATTTGAATCAGGAGCTGCAGGACTATTTTAAAGATCTTAATGATGTCGTTTTAGCTGGGCCTCCCTTGGTAATAACTGGCGGAGAGGTTTGTAAAAATGATCCGCAAGCACTTGAATCAATTGTTCAAGCGATTGATGAATATGCTGTAGATCGACACTCCTATGTTTTCGCAATAGGAGGGGGCGCAATCCTAGATTTAGTAGGTTATGCAGCTGCAATTTCTCACAGAGGAATTCGTCATGTTAGAATACCAACAACAGTGCTTTCTCAGAATGACTCTGGTGTTGGTGTGAAGAATAGTGTGAATTATAAGGGAAAGAAAAATTTCTTAGGGACTTTTACGCCTCCCGTTGCGGTTTTCAATGATTATTCCTTTCTAGCTACCTTGGATAAACGCTCGTGGTTGGCAGGTATTTCTGAAGCGATAAAAGTAGCCTTGATCAAAGATTTAGATTTTTACAATTGGATTCAAGCGCAAGTAGAAGACTTACCTCGCAGAGATTCTCAATCAATGAAGGAGTTGATTTATCGTTGCGCTGACTTACATTTAGAGCATATACGTAATGGTGATCCATTTGAATTGGGATCTTCTCGCCCTTTAGACTTTGGTCATTGGAGCGCGCATAAATTAGAGCAGCTGAGTAATTTTGAAGTTTTACACGGAGAAGCAGTGGCTATTGGTTTAGCGATTGACGTCATATATTCTTATCTCATCGGTAATCTAACAGAATCAGAAGCACTTTCAGTTGTCAATTTAATTCATCAATTGGGATTACCAGTTTACCACCCGATACTCTCTGAAGTCGAAGGAAAGCAGCAATTGCTCAAAGGGCTTACAGAGTTCCAAGAACATCTAGGTGGAAGATTGACTGTTGTGTTGTTAGAGAAACTTGGGAAAGGTAGAGATTATCATCACATTGATGGCGACTATGTTTTACAAGCGATTGATATTTTACGTGATTTCGAAAAAGAATATAACCGATTAGATGAAGTTAGCTAATACGCATATCTCATACTGTACAAATATACATCCTGGACAGGATTGGATAGATCATTTCAATCAGTTAGCGCAATATGTCCCGAAGATAAAGAGTGCGGTTTCTCCGGATGCTTCTTTTGGTTTAGGGCTGCGCATTTCTGCCGAAGCAAGTGAGCAGTTATCGAAACCAGATGTGTTGTTGGCGTTTCAGCAATGGCTTAAGGAGCATGATGTTTATGTCTTTACATTGAATGGATTTCCTTTTGGTGATTTTCATGAGAAAAGAGTTAAGGACATGGTTCACTTTCCGGATTGGACGAGTAGAAAGCGTAAAGACTATACCATTCGCCTTTTTGATATTTTAGCAGAACTTATACCAGATAAAGCAGAGGCGGGTATATCAACTTCACCGCTGAGCTATAGGTTTTGGTTTGATGAATCTGCGGAAGAATGGACTACGATGCGTAGTGAGTCAACACAACAAATTCTTGAAGTTGCGGCTTACCTTTACGATAAAGAAGTTCAGACGGGCAAATATATGCATCTTGATATTGAACCAGAGCCCGATGGTGTATTGGAAAATGTAGATGAGTTTATTGAATGGTATGAGCAAGAGCTCCTTCCTTTAGCAGTTTCCTTTTTCCAAAAAACACGAGGTTTGGATGAAGAGCAATCGAAGCTGCTCGTCAAACGTTACGTTACTATTTGCTATGATGTTTGCCACTTTGCGTTGGCTTACGAAAATCATTCAGAAGCCGTTGATCGCCTTGAGCAATTAGGTATTCAGATAGGGAAGTTTCAAGTTAGTTCTGCATTGAAAGTGAATCTGACGGATAATCTTGCAGATAGACAAGAAAAGAAGAAGATTTTAGAGGAATTTGATGAGCCTATTTATCTTCATCAGGTTATCGCAAGAAACAAGTCAAATGAATTGGTTAAGTATCTTGATTTAATGGATGCTTTACCTGATATCGAGGATCTAACACATGTGGAATGGCGTAGTCATTTCCATGTACCCATCTTTTTAGAACAGTACGGAGTAATTTCATCTACTCAGCAAGATATTTTAGAAGTCTTGGCTTTACAAAAGCAGCGCGAGCGCACAAGACATGTCGAAGTAGAGACCTATACTTGGGCTGTTCTTCCTAAATCACTACAAATGCCTATTGAAGACTCCATTTCGCGTGAGCTGCAATGGCTGTTAAACGAGTTAAAAGACTAAAGATAATATGAATAGAGTTGCCGTAATAGACGTTGTTGGATTGTCGCAGTCTGTCTTAGGGGAATATACCCCATTTCTAAATGAATATATTAAACGTCATCATTTAGGCGATATAAAGCCTGCGATGCCTGCGCTTACTACCGCTGCGCAAACGACATATTTAACCGGGAAAAATCCAAATGAACATGGTATTGTCGCGAATGGTTGGTATGATCATGCCGCTTCTGAAATCCAGTTTTGGAAACAGTCCAATAAATTAGTTCAGTCGGAGAATATATGGGTGACTGCGAAGAAGCGAAATCCAGCCTTTACGTGTGCTCAAATGTTTTGGTGGTACAATATGTACAACGATGCGGATTATTCCGTTACACCGCGCCCTAACTATCTTGCTGACGGCCGAAAGATGCCAGACTGCTATGCATATCCAGCTTCGCTGCGCGATGAACTTACAGAGAAGTTTGGGAAATTCCCATTATTCAATTTTTGGGGACCAAATGCGAATATTACTTCTTCTCGTTGGATTGCAGATGCAGCCATGTATGTCGAAGAGAAGCACCAACCAACATTGAATTTAATCTATTTACCACATTTAGATTATTGCTTGCAAAAGCATGGGCCTAATTTAGAATTGATTAAGTCTGAACTGTTGGAGATTGATACCTTGGTAAAAGAGCTGGTTACTTTTTTTGAAGGAAGAGGGATAGAGGTTGTTATACTTTCTGAATATGGAATTGCGGCAGTGGATCAACCAATTCATATTAATCGTGCTCTTCGAAAGGAGGGCTTTTTAGAGATTCGTATTGAACGTGGATTGGAATTGTTGGATGCCGCTGCGTCTGATGCATTTGCGGTTTCCGATCATCAAATTGCACACGTATACTGTAAGAATAGAAGCATTCAGGAGCGAGTAAAGAAGTCACTAAGCCAATTAGACGGTGTGGATAAGGTGTTGGATAAAGAAGAACAAAAGGCTTATGGAATGGATCATGAACGTTCTGGCGACTTGTTAGTTTTAGCGAAAAGAAATGCTTGGTTTACCTATTATTTCTGGGAAGATGACAACGTTGCACCAGATTATGCGCGTATGGTTGATATTCATAAAAAACCGGGCTACGATCCAGTAGAGATGTTTATGACTTCAAAGTCGAGAGCAATTTTTAAGCTTCTATTAAAAAAGATAGGATTTCGTGCTACACTCGATATTACCCCCTTAGATGCGAACTTAGTGAAAGGCTCTCATGGGATTATCGACGTTGAACAGCAATATTTCCCTATCTGGATTAGTAAAGATAAGTTTGAAAGCTCATTGGAGCCAACTGCCATCAAGGATATAATACTCAATAAAATATTTGGCCCGATGGGTTAAATCAAAAAATGTTAGATTGATAAAACAAGTGATGCGTATTGTTCGTTTTGAAGAATAAGCATCACTTATATATCTAATTAAAATGGTTGTCAATAATTCCAATGTTGCAAATCAGGCGCAGAACGTTACAGATTATCCGAATAATAACACCTTTTTCCTTGTTTGGGAGCTCAACTCTCAAATATCCCCAACCATCTTAAAGACTATATTTCAACGCGTTTGTGCACTAGTGATTAATCTTAATCATTCTGTGCTGAATCGTTTCCCCAACGCAAAAGCTAGCGTCGTTATGGGTATCGGTCATGATGCTTGGAGAAAATTAAATCTTCCTTCGCCACTTCCAAAGGAGCTGAAAAATTTTCAAACTATTCGAGGAGACAAACATACGGCAGTTGCAACCGCGGCGGATCTACATTTTCATATACGTGCTGATGAACGGAGTTTGGCTTATGATATGGCAAATGAAATTAGCTTAGTGATGAACGAGATTGGTAATTGTATTGTTGAAGTTCAAGGATTTCGATACTGGGATAGTCGTTCAATTTTAGGTTTCGTGGATGGTACAGAAAACCCACATGGACCTGAGCGCGATTATTTCGCAGTTGTTTCAGATGCCGATCCAAGGTACGCTGGTGGTAGCTATCTATTTGTTCAAAAATACATCCATGATCTTCGCGCTTGGAATAACCTTTCAATTGAAGCCCAGGAGAAAGTTATTGGTCGCTCAAAAGCAATGGATATCGAGATGAGTGACAATGAAAAGCCATCCAATTCGCATAGCGCATTAGCAAATGTTGGAGATAACTTCAAAGTCGTTCGCGATAATATGCCTTTCGGAAGCGTTAGTGATAATGAGATGGGAACTTATTTCATCTGTTACGCCAGTACGTTTAGTACAGTTGAAAAGATGTTGACAAATATGTTTGTTGGCAACCCGGAGGGTAATTACGATCGAATACTAGATTTTAGTACTGCGAAAACAGGAAGTTTGTTTTTTGCTCCCTCTTTAACCATGTTGAGTGAGCTAGCGGGTTAGCTGGTAGATTCCAGCAATTATATTGGTATAAGCACTTACATTCTTCTCTTATCGCAATTAAAGGAATTTCCTCTTCAGTCGATGCGTATTATTCACAGCTCAAAATAACCCATCGTATCTACCCGATATCGCACGATGCAATCGGATTTCATCTAGCAAAAGCATTTAAGGTATTTTAAGTTCATGTAGGGACAGGACGGTAATTTGCATGACTTACAGTATTTTTAAGATTTGACTTCAAAGTCAAATCTTAAAAATAGTTTTGAAGTAAAGTATTTTATCTATATTAGAATGCAATATAAAGAGCACCAAACTAATTATAATGCGGCTCCTATGACTAGTAAGGTAACTGACTTTCTAAAAACCATTCAAATAAGTGATTTTTCGGCGACACCGAAGTATCAGCAACTAGCGTCTGCTATAATTGATGCGGTTAAGAATGGAACATTGGAGAAAGATGATATGTTACCGTCGATTAATGAACTTAGTGTTTATGTCGATATTTCAAGGGATACAGTCGAAAAAGCTTATAAATTTCTTAAAAATTCTGATGTCATAGCATCTATTCCTGGTAAGGGATATTATGTTGCTACAACAGATGTTAAACAAAGGCATAAAATAGCGTTGCTATTGAATAAGCTAAGTGCGCATAAGAAGATTGTATACGACTCATTTGCGAAAGAATTGGCCGATGAAGCTGCCTTGGATTTATTCGTTTACAATAGTGATATTACCTATTTAAGAACCTTATTGAGTAATCTGACGAAGACTTATGATTACTATGTTCTTTTTCCTCATTTTAAAGAGGGTAGAGATCAAGCTTCGGAGATTATTAATAAATATATTCCACGTGAAAAACTGGTCTTGTTGGGGAAATATGTCGATGATATACAGGGGGATTTTGCTGCTGTTTATGAGAATTATGAGAAAGACATTTACTCCGCATTGGAAGAGGCACTACCTGCTTTATCAAAGTATAGCACAATTAAATTGATTTTTCCTGACAACAGCGACTATCCAAAGTCGATCATAAAAGGCTTTTATAAGTTTGCTCAACAATATGCTTTTAACCATTCGCTTGTAAGTGATTTAGATAAAGAGCGGATTTCCGTAGGAACCTGTTATATCAATATTGCTGAGGATGATTTAGTCAAACTCTTGGATAAAATAATAGGTAAAAAACTCAAAATAGGAGTAGACGTTGGTGTCATCTCGTATAACGAGACGCCGTTAAAGAAATTTATTCTTAATGGCATTACAACGATTTCTACGGATTTCGAAATGATGGGTAAGATGGCCGCAGAGCTGATCATAAACAAATCGAAAGATCATGTAGAAGTTCCTTTCTACATCAACCAGAGACCATCTATTTAATGCGAGTCTCTCCTATAAATTAAAAAAAGGGCTTCCATTTGGAAGCCCTTTTTTATTATATCTTTCTAATACCTTATTTATTTCATTGGATACTCTTTGAAAATACCCTGAATAACTTTAGGTAGGTTATTGATTGCTTTTTCAGGGCTTTTTATTTCACCAGATCCACGAGCTTGCCATACTACAGCATTCGATCTACGATCAATTGCTTCAATGATGACGTGAGCATATCGGAATCTCTCTTTTCCAACAGGGTAAGAAGCACCGCCTCCATACCATCCCCATCCCCAAGGGCGATACATTCCCCATGGGCCGCCCCATCCATAGCTTTGGCTATATACTACGCGACTTTTGTTGTTTACGATTGTCACATAACGGAAGAGAACATCTGGGTTTTCCTTTGAATAACTCAAACCTCTAGCTTCAATTTCTTTATTTGCAGAAGAGATAATATTACTTCTAGAAATATCATTTGTGAAATAATTCTTGGAAAGAGAGTCTACTGGAGGTAACCAGCCATAGGTTTTATATTGAGAGAAATCTAAATTTTGCACCCTAGTCGTATTGTACTTGTAGGATGAACAGGACGCAAAAAATAAAGCAATCCCGACGATAATTATTGACCAAAGCGATTTCATAATTTTATTTATTTTAATATTAGACGACGTCTTTCGTTAAAGGTTTAATTTCAATAATTTAAAAAGGATATTTTGCAACTAAAGGCATCGCTCTTCCCGATCCAAACGCCTTTGGACTTACTCTTAAAATAGGAGGTGCTTGAAAACGCTTGAATTCAGCGTTGTTTAACAACTTCGAAATCCTTTGTACAAGTGCCTCATCAAAACCTAGATGGATCAATTCGCTAGCCGATTTTTCCATCTCGACAAGTTGAAATAAAATCGCATCAAGGGTATCATAGGGAGGAAGCGAATCAGAATCTTTTTGATCGGGTCTCAGTTCGGCGGAAGGAGGTTTTACAATCGTATTAACTGGAATAATTTCGCGATCCCGATTAATATAATTTGCCAATTGATAAGCTTGTGTTTTATACACATCACCAATAACGCTTAATGAACCTGCCATATCCCCATATAATGTCCCATATCCAACAGCAGCTTCACTCTTGTTGGAAGTATTTAGCAAGATGTTACCAAATTTATTAGACATCGCCATTAAAAGAGTCCCCCTTGTTCTAGCTTGAATATTTTCTTCCGTAGTATCTGGAGATTTACCTGCAAAACTTTCTGCTAAGCCAACTTCAAATGCATTAGCGATATCTTTTATGGGGATTATTCGATGCTCACATCCCGTGTTTTTTACTAAATCCAAAGCATCTTTCAATGAGTGGTCAGACGAATAAATTGATGGCATCAGTACACTCAATACATTCTCCGGTCCTAATGCTTCGCAGGCCAAGGCTGCAACCAATGCAGAATCAAGACCTCCAGAAAGACCAAGCACTGCCTTCTTAAAGCCAGATTTCTGAAAATAATCTTTTAAGCCTAAAATGATCGCTTGATGAATTAGTGAAATCTCAGTATGGTTAACTACTCTGTTTTCTTCGAATGCTGTTAAATCCTTTTCCAATTCGACATAAGCCATGTCTTCCTTGAATGCTTCCAACTCTCCGATAATTTCAGCCTTTTTATTAAATGCAAGGGATCTTCCATCAAAAATAATGTCAGTATGGGCTCCAACTTGATTTACATAAATCAATGGGGCGTTGGTTTTAATTACATTACGGCTCAATACATTTTTTCTGCTCTCAAAGTGCGTATACGAAAATGGAGATGCCGCTATATTTATAATTAAATCTGGTTGCTCTTTCGCTAATTCAAGCATGATATCACCTACGTAGGAGTTTGGTCCGTCATCATCCCATAGGTCTTCGCAAATGGTTAGGGCAATCGTCTTGCCGTGAAATTGAATACAGTTCACGTGTTTATTGGGCTCGAAGTAACGGTATTCATCGAAGACGTCATAGTCCGGAAGCAAACTTTTCTTAACGGTATGTTTTACCTCACCATTTTCTAAAAGAAGTGCGGTGTTATATAGAGCTTTCCCTTCAGCATCTTTATTTCGTACAGGTGCGCCAATAATGCATCCAATTCCCTGGCATGCCTGAGCAATCTCGCGAACGCTCTGTTCACACTGATCTAAAAATGATGAATTTCGAAGTAAATCTTTGGCGGGATATCCACCAATTGCCAACTCTGCAAAGACAATTAATTCTGCTCCAGATGCTTTCGCTACTTGGATAGCTTGAATTATTTTATGGTTGTTTTGTTCAAAATTTCCGATGTGGTAGTTGAGTTGTGATAAAGCAATTTTCATGTGCCTGAATTTATTGTAAATTTACTAATTAATTTTGTCTATCACTAGCGTATACTTTGATGAGTCCTACTATTAACAAGCTATTTTTATTTCTGTTTCTGTCTTTCTTATTTATTTCCTGTCAATCAAAAAAGGGGAAGCCTGATGTTTCTTCGGTACCGGTCGATATTAAAATTGAACGATTCGATCGTGCAATTGCAGAATTGAAGCCTGAAGATATTCAATCTAAAAACAAGAGCTGGCAACAACAGTATAATCCGTTTTATTCCGATTACATGCAGTTTATGTTAAAGGTTAGTGATCCTCGAGATTCAATCTATCTTAACGAAGTTTTGAGCGAAGTAATTAAGAAAAAAGACTTTGTGGATTTGGCAGCAGCGGTAGCGAAAAAATACCCAGATATGAAAAAACAAGAAGCCGAGCTGAGTGCGGCTTTCAGTTATATTAAGTATTACTTTCCAAATTATGAGGTTCCGAGACTAATCTCTTTTTTCTCTGGGTTTGAAGTGCAAGTGCCGATTGGCGAGAAGTATATTGGTATTGGGCTTGATATGTTCTTAGGGACCAACTCACCATTCTATCCGGCATTAATAGGATCTATTCCTTTGTACGTTTCACGTCGCTTTACTCCTGAGAATATTACTCCCCGTGTTATCGAAGCGGTCATTAGAGAAGAACTTTATCCAATTAAAGACGCGGATGTAAATACACTGCAACAAATGGTCTATCATGGAAAAGTACTTTATGCGATGGATCAATTAACGGACTGCCAAGATTCACTTAAAATAGGCTATACCAGCGCTCAATTAGCCTGGGCAGAACAGTATCAAAGGGATGTTTGGCAATGGTTTTTGGAGGAAGATTTATTGTATAGTACGGATTATTTAAGGACGCAGAAATATTTTACAGAAGCACCTTTTACGCCAGAGCTAGGTGGGAATAATGAGTCTGCACCAAAGTTAGGAACCTTCATCGGTTGGCAGATAGTAAGGAAGTATATGGAAAAACATCCTGAGAAAACGCTGACAGATTTATTGAAAGCAGAAAACGCACAAGAAATTTTGGAGGATTCCAAGTTTAAAGGGAATTAAAATACAGACACTGTACTCAAAATAATAAAGGGGCTGTCTAAAAAGGTCTCTTAAAGAAAGAACCCCGTCATTAAAAAATGGCGGGGTTTTTCTGTTTTTTTGTCCTTAAGATTTTGTATCTTAAGGTGCACCCAAAAAAACAATATGGCAAACATACAATTCAAAGCGCTTCCATCCAATAGTCCGAGTCTATTTCCTGAGAATATTTTAGATCGTATTCCAATGAACCATCCGGTTCGGTTGGTGAGTCAGGTTGTTGATCAGTTGGATCTAGATCATATTATCCGTCAGTATAAAGGCGGAGGCACCACTAGTTTTCACCCTAGAATGCTCATTAAGGTGCTGTTCTACGCCTATTTAAGCAATATCTATTCTTGCCGAAAAATTGAGCGCGCCTTACAAGAGAATATCCATTTCATGTGGCTTTCGGGCAATAGCACACCTGATTATCGTACGATCAATTATTTCAGAGGAAAGCGTCTTAAAGGACAGATACAAGAGCTGTTTGCAAGTATCGTTCGTATGCTGCATGATATGGAGTATGTTAGCCTGAAAGTTCAATATGTTGATGGCACCAAGATCGAGTCGGTCGCTGGTCGTTATACGTTCGTTTGGAAGAAATCGGTCGAGAAGAATAAGGTAAAGCTAGAAGCAAACATTGCTTCGGTTCTTTCGGAAATCGAGGCTCAGATCGCCCAAGACCAATCTTCATTAGGGCATCAAGAAGTTAGCAAGGCCATTGATAGCAGTCGGTTGAAGGAAAAGATCGAAGCGATCAATGCCAAGTTCAAAGGAGCCAATAAATCTACTGATAAGCAGCTTAAGAAACTTGAAGAGGACTATTTGCCTCGACTAGAGAAATATGAAGAGCAACTGGAAGTACTGGGAGATCGCAATAGTTATAGCAAGACCGATACCGATGCTGTGTTTATGCGGATGAAAGAGGACCACATGAAGAATGGCCAGCTTAAGCCAGCCTATAATACCCAAATCAGCACCGAAGATCAGTTCATCACCCATTACAGCATCCATCAAACAACTGCCGACACCACAACCCTGCCGGAACATTTGGAAGGCTTTGAGTCCCATTACGGAAAACAAAGCGAACAGCTTGTAGCAGACGCCGGTTATGGTAGTGAACAGAACTATGAATTGATGGAAAAACAGGGCATAACTGCCTTTGTCAAGTACAATTACTTTCATGTGGAACAGAAGCGCAAGCATAAACAGGATCCTTTCTCGGTACAGAATCTGTATTACAACCAGCAAGATGACTATTATGTATGTCCGGCCGGACAGAAGCTCAGCTATATCGGTCATGCAACCAGAGTTAGTACCAATGGATATACTGCCCGGGTAAGCTGTTATCAGGCTCAGCGATGCGAAGGCTGCCCAATGCGCAGTGGGTGCCATAAAGCAAAAGGCAATCGTATTATTGAAGTGAACCACAGGCTTGATCAGCTCAAGGCTAAAGCCCGAAAAAGACTGCTATCAGAAGAGGGAATGTACCATCGAAGCAAGCGACCCATAGAAGTGGAAGCTGTTTTCGGTCAGATGAAAAGCAACAACAAGTTTACCCGGTTCACGATGAAAGGACTGGAGAAAGTCGCTGTAGAGTTCGGTTTGATGGCCATTGCTCATAACCTCAGAAAATGGGCAAAAAAGTGGGCAAACGATGTCTTGTTTCGAAATGGTTATAGCGATAAAACACTATATACGATAAAAATTGGAGTCAGGAGCGTTAAAACCACAAAATATAGACTTACTGCTTAAAACTCAAAAATGAAAACAGTAATGGAATCGCAAAAGCTATAAAACAGAAGAAGGTGCCTTTTTAGACACCTTCTTTATTATAAATATTATTGTTTCAATAAATTCTTACAAAGTAGATTTAATATCGATAACCTCAATAGTAAATACTAAAGGAGAGTTTGCAGGGATTTTGTCTTTTACAACAGTATCATAACACCATGGAGATGGAGCAACGAATCTAATTTTTTGACCTTTTTTCAATCCATCTGGAGTTAAACCAGGGTAGTAATCTACTGCGTTAATAGTTACTTTTTTAGGCCAAAAAGAACGTTCGAACGCTTGAATCCAATTTCCTCTTCCTATTGTCATTGCTGTAGCAGTAGTAGTTTCGTCGAATACTGTTCCGTTTAGAAGTTCACCTTTGTATTTTACAGTAGCTGTTACTGGAACAAATGAATATCCAGAAATTACGTATTCGAATGAATTATCAGTTGCCGGTGTTATAACTTCATACCACATTTGTAATGAGTCATTGTAAACAGGGTTCTCGAAGTTTTCTTGAGCATATTCAGCTAAGATTGTTTTTTGAGCTCTCAAAGTAGAGTCAATTCTCGCTTTTTGTGCTGCACTATCATCAACATAAGTGTTGTCATCTTTCATACAAGAACTTACAGAAACAACCGCGAGTAAAGCAATAAGTAAAATTTTAAAGTTTTTCATAATATGTATAAATGTATTCTTAATGCTAAAGTAAACGTTAGGATTAAGAATTTCGCTACAAGACTTCAAAAAAAATTATAAAATTTTTAATAAATCTTTAATACTTAGGTATTTGTTGACGCGATTTTTTACTTGAAAATCTGAATTTAGTAGTAAAGTAGTGGGGAAAACCTGCTGATTTTTATCACCTAAGATTAACTTAGCAAGGTTATGATAATTGCCCGTTGTCTTTGATTTACTGGTATTGGTATAGGTTATTCCATCAAAATATACATCTTCAATAGTTTCTGCATCGAATAGCACACAGTAATAATCTTTATTCAATTTTTGAACGATAGAGGTCGCTTGAAATGTTTCTTTAAGCATTTTCTTACAATAGACACACCAATCTGTATAGAAGAACAATAATACAGGCTTTGGGTTGTTGTTTAACTGTACGTCCATTTGCTCAAACGTTAGCCAATTAATCTCGGCTTTCGCAGGTTGTTGAGCCTGCGAAAGTGAGATAAAAATTAATAGTTGTGCTATAATGCAGTGTAACAGTTTCATTAGTGAAAATGTCCTATTTTGATACCGAAACTAATTGTTCTCGGTCTAGATGGTCCGTAGATATATTTTGAATCGCGCAGTGCACCTGTATCAAAGTCTTTTTGGAAGGCATTAAAAATATTTTGTACCCCGCCGAAAACCTCCAGATTCAATTCTTTCTTCAGATTGAATGTATATCCTAAGCGCATGTTCAATTCCACAAACTGCGGCGATTCTTTCAGAAGAAATTGTCGGTCCGCCAGTACATGGGGCACGATCATACTCCCGGTATAGACACCCGTTAAATCAACACTAAAAGGAGCAAGGGGCTTCCAATTGGTATTCAAATAGCCATACATATTTGGTGTTCGAACAAAGCGCTTTGATTCTACGTTTTGCGCGTCTGTGTCTCCTTCATATATCAATTGCGCATCTTTGTAGGTTGAACGTTGAATTGTTCCGCCAGCTTGTATGCTGAATGTTGAAGAAGGAGCCACGTTCAATTCGATATTGGAACCATATACCTTTGCGCCAGAGCCATTGCGCATCTCTTCAATGATTAAGTCATTTTCATTGGACGTCATTACATTCGTGAAAGGATTTTTAAGATCGGTGTAGAATCCTTCCAGCAATAAACTCGTTTGTACCGAACCGAAGTTTTTAGTGAAATTTAGGGAACCTGTATAAGCATTCGAATACTCGGTTTCTAAGTTCTCTCCGATTAATACGAAAACTTGTTGTCCGGCAATCGAAGTAACATGCATATCCTCATTAAAAGCTTGTGGTGCACGGAATCCTCTTGCATAACCACCTCTGAATTGTAGGTAGTCAGTAATATCATATAAGAGCGTGATTCGGGGACTGAAAGTTCCAAAGTTTTCTGAAGAACTACGGTGGAACTCGGCTAAGTCGTACTTGCCATCGACATTAGTGTAGTCGTAGCGAGCTCCGAGCAATGATTTCAAGTTCGAAAGTATATTCCACTCGTATTGAAAATACGTACCTAGTCCTTGAGTTTTTTGGTCAATCAAGCGTTGGTATCCTGGGATATGATCCTCGGTCTTATTCGCATTGTATTCTACGCCCGCAGTAATGACATCTTTTTGGAAAGTGTAAGTATACTGAGCACCCGCTACCATTGCGAAATCATCCGTCGTTCCATATGAATTAGAGGCAAGTACAGAGTCCTGTGCCGTTCTTCCGCCGCCAAGTCCCCCGTAAAAGCTTTCGCGATTGGTTTTCTGCGCAGAAGCATATAGCGAGAGTTTATGTTTAAAATCCTTCGAGTATTGGTCGTACGTTAGCCCTCCGATTAGAGAGTTCGTCCGCAATTGTTCAGTAACATCCGTGAAGTGGGGAGCAAGATCTAAACGATCACCACCCCGTCTGAATTCATTTAAAACGCTGAAATCTAAGGTTATCTTGTTGAATTCTGTAGGCTTAAAGAATGCTTTGGTTCCAAACGTTAGGTTCTTAAGCTTTGTCATCTCGGTAAAGCCGTCTCCATTTGCATCATAGGCTTCACGATTTCTATTCATTCCATAGAACGTCGCTCCAGTGCGAAGATCATTATCGATATAGGATGTGTTAAAGTCAATCGTATTATCCCATGATTTTCCATCAATGATAGCGTTAGTCGATTTAATTTGCCAGTCATTTTCTACGGGATCTTTCGTAATGATATTGATGGTACCTGCGATTGCATTGGCACCGAATAATGCTGAACCACCACTGCGTACCACTTCAATACGATCAATCATACTTGTAGGAATCTGATCTAGACCATAGACACTGTTTAATGCCGAAAAAACAGAACGACTATTAATTAAAATTTGTGAATAGGCACCTTCCATACCGTTTAGTCGTACTTGTGAAAAACCACAGTTTTGACAGTTGTTTTCCACACGGACACCTGGTTGGTAGTTTAAGGTCTCAGACATCGCAACTGATTGCGTTGCGTTGAATAATTTTGGACTCAACACGTTTACAATAACTGGCGCTTTTTTTCGCTCCATGCCGTAGCGCGATGCACTGACAACGACTTCGTGTAGATTTAGATTGTCTTCGTGTAGGGAGAGTGTTTGAAATTGATCAAATTGATCCGCAAGGATTTGTTTCTTCAATGGTTGGAAACCCACGGCCCTTACAGTTAAGGTTACTTTTTTTAAACCGTTGATGTCAATTTCGAAATTACCTAAGGTATCTGTTGATGTTCCGATTTGAGTTCCCTCAATTTGAACAGTTGCGTTAGCGATCGGATTCTTCTTATCATTGATCACTTGCCCTTTTATTTGAGCATAAATAGTTTGTTGGCCTATCCAAAATAGGAATAGGCATAGGATATACTTATTGTATAAAAATGTCATTAGAAATTTAGCTATAAATCCAACATTAATCGGGCTTACTTATTAAAAATAAACCGATCGGGTATCCTGATAAAGGACACGATAAATAAAAATTCTGGTTATGCTAAATATGTAGGGGGGCCACGATCAGCATGAATATATGCCGGTCGATTTAATTGTTGGCTTGTAGTAAAGCCATAGGAAAGTTCAAATAAGACTTCTTGGATAGGGGAACTGTACACAAATGGAATCCATTCCATGTAACTGCCCTGATATAGTATATCGAGATATCTTATCTCCGCATCAGAGTGATGCTGGTGATGTTTTTTCTCGCCAAGATTGTAAGGGTGGATGTGGGTGACGATTTCGCCGCTTGCGGTCACTTCCTTGTGCATAAATACAACGCCACTAATGATAATGCTGCACATCCATAAGAGAAGGAAGCGAGCAAGAGCAAGACGGTATGTTGTTGGTTTGTGCATATTCGTAAAAGCGAACGGCTATAAATTTACAAATTTTATAGCCGTTTCATATATGCCTTATATTAATTTATTGTGATCATCTGGGAAGATGGTCGTCGGTTTATGTTTTTTTGCTTCTTCGAAGTCCATCAATGCATAAGATATGATGATGACAATGTCACCTACTTGGACTAAGCGAGCTGCCGCGCCATTTAGACAAATAATGCCTGAGCCACGTTTTCCAGGAATAACATATGTTTCCAATCGTGCTCCATTATTGTTATTGACAATCTGCACGCGTTCGTTTGCGATAATATTTGCCGCATCCATTAAATCTTCGTCGATGGTGATGCTTCCCACATAATTTAATTCAGCCTGTGTGACATGCACTCGGTGAATCTTTGACTTCATTACTTCAATCATCATGATGCAAAGTTACGTTTTTCTTTTTTTTTCTTTGGTTCGAAATTGCTGTCGTTTGCCCCTTTGAAACCAAAAGATAGTTGTTAATAATGCTATAGTAGTATATTGTCGATTAAACGAACGCCTTCCAGCCAAGCCGTAATTAGGGCTACATATTCTTTTCCTTCTTCAAATTGATCGGCAGAATGTAGGCTGCTCGTTTCGCAAATGGCTAAATATTCTAATTCAACTTGCGGAACAGATTTAATAATTTCTTTTGCTTCAGCGATTAACTCAGCAGGAGATTTTTCCTTGTTGCTGTTTTTAATGTGATTTAAGGCTTTCGATAACACCAGCGCAATATCTCTTCCATCATTAGATAATCGGGCATTACGCGAGCTTAAAGCAAGTCCTTTTTCGTTTCTAATAATCGGACAGATTAATAAATTGATAGGGAGCTTTTTAATTTCAATCATTCGCTGAATTACCATGACTTGTTGGAAATCTTTCTGGCCGAAACAGGCTTGATTAGGTTGTACTAGAGAAAACAACTTGTAAACTACCTGTGTTACGCCTTGGAAGTGTCCCGGACGGTGTTCTCCTTCCCAAATTTGATCTAAGTCACCTAGGTCAATGTGCCAAGGCAGATCATTTTGTGGATACATCTCCTCTACGGATGGTAAGAATAATATGTCACAGTGAGCGGCTTCTAGTAACGCTATATCGTTCTCAATAGGTCGGGGATATTTTTCAAGATCTTTTGGATCGTTAAATTGTGTTGGATTAACAAATATGCTACAAACGATAATATCGGTACGAGGTTTAGCATAGTCGATAAGGGAGATGTGTCCCTCATGTAGGGCGCCCATAGTTGGTACTAAGGTGATGACTTTATCTTGCGCTCTCAATTCAGCCAGAGCTTCTTTAAGCTCGTTTTTGGTGCGGAATATTTTCACGAATACTAGTTAAAATGAGGTACAAAAGTGGGGAATAATCTTTGAATTATAAAATGATGATTTTTAAGGAATTGTAAAATTCATTTATTATTAGTACCTTTGTAGACCGATTTTACTATTCAATAATAAAAAAAACTTTGGAGATGGCAAAAACGAAAATCTTGTTTATAACCCATGAAATGTCGCCTTTCCTTGAATTAAGTAAAATTTCTGAAATAACACGCCAGTTACCACATGCTATGCAAGAAAAGGGATTCGAGATTCGAATTCTAATGCCGCGTTTTGGTAACATTAATGAGCGCAGAAATCGTCTTCATGAAGTGATAAGGTTGTCGGGAATGAACATTGTGGTGGACAATAATGATAATCCGCTAATTATTAAAGTGGCTTCTTTGCCTGCGGCAAGGATGCAAGTTTATTTCTTGGATAATGAGGAATATTTCCAGCGGAAGAAGGTCTTTCGTGATGAGAGTGGGAAGTTCTTTGAAGATAACAACGAGCGTTCATTGTTCTTCTGTAAAGGAGCTTTAGAGACTGTTAAGAAGCTAGGTTGGTCTCCTGATGTGGTACACTGCCATGGTTGGTTTACTGCGATGGTGCCGGCGTACTTAAAGACTGCTTACAAAGATGATCCAACATTTAAAGATGCAAAAGTATTCTACTCATTATATGAGGATGACTTTGCAAATGCATCCGTTGGGAGTAGGTATGCTGAGTTAGCCGCACAGGTGGATATCGATGCAGCAGATTTAGCAGCTTATGGCTCGGGTAGCTTCGTTGATTTAACAAAAGGAGCATTGTCATTTACTGACGTTGTGGTTAAATCTGACGAAAATATCAATCCAGAAATTATGTCTTACATTAAAGACAACAATATCCGATTATTTGCTCCAGCATCTGACGATGATTACGAAGCATTCGGAGATTTATATGATGAATTTGTAAACGAAGAAGTAACAGTATAATACTTCCTTTGGATTCACATAATAGAAAAGGGCTTTGAATTATTCAAAGCCCTTTTCTATTTATATATATTTATGTTTTCTATCTAACGACGACGCGTATTGGCTGCGGGACCATAGATGTTTCCAACCATTGTCATTGCACAACGGAAACCAATCATTGCACTGGATTGATCTTGTTGGGCAAAGCGACGAGTTGCAGGGTTTAACCAGTATGCTCTATCATTCCATGAACCTCCTTTATAGACACGCGACTTATCGTTCACTAAAGTAACCTTTCCAAACAATGCTTTCTGTTCTTCATCTAGATAACCACGAACATCGTTATCGTAAGCAGTTGCTGCACCCGTATTAATTGAATCAATGGTCTTTGCTTGCTGCAATTCTTCCCAAGTTTGTTTGCGTGCTGCTTTTGCAGGAACTTTGATAGGTCTGCCATACTCGTCTTTTGCAAGCGTGCGAGTTTGAGCATCCTCATATTTGTTGTCCATAAAAACATGTCCACGATAAGGATTAAAGTCTTCGAAGTCTTCAAATGATAATTGACGGTAAACATCACTTACCCATTCGTTAACATTTCCAGCCATATTATATAATCCAAAGTCATTCGGCATATAAGCACGGACAGGAACAGTAATATCACCACCATCATTCAAGTCTCCAGCAACTCCCATATTATTACCTGAGGTAATTTTGAAGTTAGCCATCATTTTCCCTTGCGTTTTACGATGCGCAGAACGAACGCCTAAACCATCCCACGGATAAGTACGAGCAGTCTGAATGTTGCCTTGCATTGAATTTCCAATTAAACCTAATGCTGCGTATTCCCACTCGGCTTCTGTTGGTAGACGATAAGGTTGTTTTAATACCCCATCTTCCATTCGCACTGGACGGCGAGCCTCTTTTGTAGCACCGATACTGTTATCTTTCGGCATGTTCTTTCCGTCGACATTTTCTCCACGGATTTGACCATTAAGATACAGTTCCGTATTGAAAGCTGCGTCAGGCTTAGTTTGTTGGCCGTTCATTGTTTTATAATCCATTAGAACGCCAGTCTCGCGAAGAATATGCTCATTCACGCGATCTGTACGCCATTGACAGTACGCATTAGCTTGTTCCCAGCTAACACCTACGACAGGATAGTCTTGAAATGAAGGATGTCTGAAATATAAATTGACATAAGGCTCATTATAAGAAAGAGCATGTCGCCAAACTAAAGAATCTGGAAGTGCATCATAATACATTTTTCCATCTTCAGGATAGCTTTGCGCAATCCAATGTAGGTACTCTAACCAATCGGCATTGGAAACTTCAGTCTCGTCAATGTAGAATGAAGCGACGGTAACGCGGCGTTTAGCATTATCATAGTCATAGCCTAAATCTTCATTTAAACTACCGCCCATAACAAAGGTACCACCTTCAATACCTACAAGGCCGGGGCCTGGAGCTTCTTTAACTTTACGATTAATCTGTAGACCCCCATTATAAGGGTCGTTGTACTTGACGCCGGTTTTCGACGAATAATCACTGTTGTGGCTTTTACTACACGAGCTAAATATTAATAAACCGAAGGCTAGGCAAATTGCTGGAATTAATATTTTTTTCGAATACATCATAAATAATGAGGATTTAAAATCCAAAAGTAGTAAATAAATATTAGAGGAAATTGAGTTTCCTGCACTGTATGGGATGATTTTTAATGATTTGTAGCGGAATGTTGGAAAAATCGAGCGTATAATGCGTTTTGTACTCATTTTTTTAACAAAATATATTGCAGTATCTTCGTAACATTATGAAGATAAAAGTAGGTTTTGGCTTTGATGTGCATCAAATGCGCGAGGGACATCCCTTTATTGTTGGCGGTGTAAAACTTGATCATCATGCAGGAGCATTCGGACATTCAGACGCTGATGTGCTAGCTCATGCAATATGTGATGCTATCTTAGGTGCCGCTAATTTAGAGGATATTGGTTACCATTTTCCAAATACAGACGATCGATGGAAAGGTGCAAACAGCTTAGATTTGTTAAAGCACTGCGTTGCCTTGATTAAAGAAAAAGGGTATGAATTAGGAAACATTGATGGAATGCTTTGTTTAGAAGCTCCGAAAATCAAGCCTTATATCCCGCAAATGAAGATAAATATTGCAGAAGCAGCTGGTATCTCTGCGGAAGATGTTTCGATTAAAGCAACGACAAATGAAACAATGGGCTTTATCGGTCGACAAGAAGGTGTCGTAGCTTATGCGGTTTGTCTAATTCAAAAAGAACGTTAGTCTTGACGATGATTTCTAAAATATTGCATTGCAATTATAGCAGCAATTAGGCCTAATATACTGGCCAAATAAAAAGGAGCACCAGGCAGATAAAGCACGGTGCTTTTTTTTGTAAAAAACGAAAATAAGCTTGTCATCATCAATGGGCCGATAATGGCAGTGAGGCTAATAATACAGGTTAGCCCACCTTGAATTTGACCTTGTTCATTTGCTGGTGTTTGGTTAGAAATCGAACTTTGAATAGCCGGGCCTGCAATTCCGGAAAACACATATAGAAAGCTTGAGAAATATAGCATCAAATTTGATCCAGCAAATGCCATCGTTAAAAAAGAAATACTACTAAGCAAGATGCCGAAGGTAATACTCTTGGGTATGCCTAGTTTTGGAATAATAATGCGTATTAATCCTGCTTGTACGATCGTCAATAAAACGCCAATAAATCCAAGTGAATAACCAATCATCCGCTCGTTCCATTGAAAGCGCTCCATCGTATAATATGACCAAGTACTTTGGACGGCATGAGCTGCGATATTAATTAGGAAAATACAAATTACTAAGGGTTGTATGTGCACATAGCGGCCGATATGTCTAAAGCTGCCAATCGGATTGGCATTCTTCCAACTAAATGCTCGTCTATTTTCCGGTTTTAAGGATTCCGGAACTAAGAAATAACCATATAGGAAATTAAAGAAAGTTAAGCCCGCTGCGGCATAGAATGGTACGCGAGGACCGTAGTGCCCCAGCAATCCGCCTAAAACTGGTCCGATGATAAACCCTAATCCGAATGCTGCTCCCAGTAACCCGAAATTCTGTGCTTTATTTTGTGGAGTACTTACGTCGGCAATGTATGCTGCTGCAACGGTATGGCTCGCTCCTGTAATCCCAGCAACAATTCGGCCGACAAATAGCCAAAAAATAGTGGGTGCAAAGCCAATTAATAAATAGTTGATAGCAAAGCCAAACAGCGAACAAAGAAGAACAGGGCGTCGGCCGTATCGATCGCTAAGGTTTCCTAATACCGCTGCAAAGAAAAATTGCATGAAGGCATAACAGAAAGTCAACCAACCCCCGTAAGATGAAGCTTGACTAATATCGCCATGAATTAATTCTTTTATTAGCGCTGGCATCACTGGGATGATAATACCGAGTCCAATTGAATCTAGAACAACCGTTAAAAAAATAAAAAATAGCCCCGATTTGGAATTGAATTTTGCCAGCATATAGAAGCGAAGGTAGGTAATTGATTGCGAATACTGAAAGCGAAGAATTACAACAGGGGATCGTATGGCCTGTGATAGACTAACTCTAGTCATTTTGCAGGCTAGATGGCACAATATAAATTTTATGGCCTGTAAACTAGGAATGAAGAAAAATTAATTTTCATTTTTCCTATATTCCGTTTGGTCCAGAAAAATATGGTACTTTTGCAAAGTAATCTAACAATTGGCACACTTACTGATGTTATAGAAAATCGAAACTATTACACAGGGGTGTAGCTTTCGTGGTTTCATTAATTAACAAATGAAGAGAGAAGCAAAAAGTAGTAATCTTACCGAAGAAGACGTAAAGAGATATTCGCGTAATTTTTGGAAGATCTTAATTGGACTGGTATTGATTGGCGCGTTATTTCTACTCAGCGTCCGCATTGGTATATTTGGGAAATTACCCACCTTTAAAGACCTAGAAAATCCTAGAAGTAATTTAGCCTCAGAAATTATCACAGACGATAATCGCATATTAGGAACCTATTATGTACATAATCGTTCGAATGTCAAATACTCTGAATTATCACCGTATTTAGTACAGGCCTTAGTGTCAACAGAAGATAAGCGTTTTTATGAACACTCAGGTATTGATTATTCTCGAACGATATCTACCGTCTTATTAACCCTTAGTGGAAATAAGCAAGGGGGAAGTACAATTACGCAGCAGTTAGCGCTGAATTTATTCGGAGAGCAGCGGGCGAGAAGTTCGGTTAAGCGGATCATGCAGAAATTTCAAGAGTGGATTACTGCGGTACGCTTAGAACGAAATTATACCAAGGAAGAAATCATCATGATGTATTTCAATACGGTAGATTTCGGAGCCTATAATACCTTTGGTATCAAATCTGCCGCTCGTACATATTTCAATACGACTCCAGATAAGCTAACCGCTGAACAATCTGCTTTGCTAGTGGGAATGCTAAAAGGACCAGGTCAGTATTCTCCTGTACGCCAAGCGGAAAGAGCTTTACAGCGCCGTAATCTCGTTTTAGCGAATATGCGTGATCAAAACTTTATCACTGCGGAAGAATGTACGAAAGCCGCTGAAAAGCCATTAGGGTTGAAATTAACGATCTCAAATTATGGTGAGGGGCTTGCACCATATTTCCGTGCGGTATTAAAAGAAGAAATCAAGAAGGAATTCCAACGTTTGGCTATTACTAAACCAGATGGTACGCCTTATGACTTAGATCGTGATGGATTAAAAATCTATACACCGATTAATTACAATATGCAACAGCATGCCGAAGACGCTCAGAAAGAGTGGATGGCGCGCTTACAACGTGAATTCGATAAACAATGGAAGCGTAGAAATGCATTTACTGGGAAAAATGCTAATCTCTTGGTGAAAGGGATGAAGCGTTCAGATCGTTATATTGCATTGAAGGCGGAAGGCATGTCGGAGGAAAATATTCGTAAGGAATTCGATAAGAAAGTCCAAATGAACTTATTTACTTGGAAAGGAAATATCGATACAACGATGACGCCAATGGACTCCGTGCGTTTCACAAAGCTATTTTTAAGAAATGCAATGATGGCGATGGAGCCGAAGACCGGATACATTAAAGCGTGGGTTGGAGGTATTAATTTTGAACATTTCAAATATGACCAAGTTCGCTTAGGAACACGTCAAGTAGGTTCAACAGCGAAACCATTTGTCTATGCATACGCTATTGATAATGGATATGGGCCTTGTGTTTCAATTCCTAACCATTCTCGGTCTTATGGAAATTGGACACCTCGCGGAACGCAGCAAGGTGGAGATCCTATTACCTTGAAAAATGCAATTAAATATTCACAAAACTATGCGTCTGCGTATTTGATCAACGAAGTTGGAGCAGCAAATGTCGCTGATCTAACCAAACGAATGGGCGTGAATTCAAATATTCCTAACGAGCTTTCAATTGCTTTGGGGTCTTACGATGCGTCGTTGTTCGATATGGTAGGAGCCTATTCAGCATTTGTTAATCAAGGTACTTGGGTTGAGCCGACGATGATCTTACGTGTTGAAGATAAGAATGGTGCCCCAATCTATGAGAAAGCACCAAAAGTAACCAAAGCATTAAATAGCGAAACCGCTTACGCTATGGTTGATATGTTGAAAGGTGTTGTTGACGGAGGTACTGGTAATCGATTACGTTGGGATCCCAATTTTGGTGGTCTAAAGAATCCAATCGGTGGTAAAACAGGTACAACTAACGATAACTCTGATGCATGGTTTATCGGTGTTACGCCAGAACTGGTGACAGGTGTATGGACAGGTGCAGAAGATAGAGGAATTAGCTTTAGCAGTATGCAATATGGACAGGGAGCTGCAGCAGCCATGCCAGTATTCGGGTTATTTATGAAACGTGTATATGCAGATAAAGAGTTGCATTATACACAGGATGATTTCCCGCAGCCGCCAGGAGGGATTACTCGATTTGAGATGAACTGTTCGAACTTTTCTCAATTCTATGGGAATGATCCAAGTAAAACAGAAACTCCATTGACAGAAGACGATCGACTAGGGTTCTAGTCATTATACGATACGAATACTTTACCAGATCGAAAATTTACGTAAATTGAGGTCTGGTTTTTTTATGCAAGTATGGAATTTGATTACAGGAAAGAACTGACCAAAATCCCCCATAAACCTGGGGTCTACCAATATTTCGATAAGGAAGGAACTTTAATTTATGTAGGAAAGGCGAAGGATCTTAAGAATAGGGTAAGTTCTTATTTTGTCAATCCAGATCAATTGAATAGTAAAACTCGTGTCCTTGTTCGTAAAATCAATCGCATCGCATTTACGATCGTCGATACAGAGATTGACGCTTGGCTATTAGAAAATAGCTTAATTAAAAAGCATCAACCTCGCTATAACGTCATGCTTAAAGATGACAAAACTTATCCATGGATTGTCATTAAACACGAGCGATTCCCACGCATCTTCTGGACTCGAAAATATATCAAAGACGGCTCTCGCTATTATGGACCCTATGCATCCGTTGGGATGATGCATATTGTACTTGATATGGTTAGAGAACTTTTCCCATTAAGAACCTGTAATTTAAATCTAAGTCAAGAGAACATATCAAAAGGAAAGTTTAAAATATGTTTAGAATATCAGATCGGTAATTGCAAAGGACCCTGTGAGGGTTATCAATCCGAAGAAGACTATAATCAAAATCTGAGCGATATTAAAGACATCTTAAATGGTAAAATAACAGTCGTAACGAATCGTTTGAAAGATCAAATGCAAGAAGCCGCGGGAAAGATGGATTTTGAGGGCGCTATGAAATTCAAACTCAAACTTGATAAGTTAGCGAATTATCAAAGTAAGTCGACGGTCGTAAGCTCTTTAATTACGAATGTAGATGTCTTCAGCATCGCATCAGAAGATAATTACGCTTTCGTTAACTTCTTAAAAGTTGTAAATGGGGTTATTATTCAAACCCAAACCTTAGAGATGAAAAAGCGCTTGGATGAAACTGACGCGGAGTTATTAGCGATTGCAATTCCTGAAATACGATCTAGATTTAGGAGTCATTCAAAAGAGATTATCGTACCATTTGAATTAGATATTGAAGGTAACGAAGACAACCGATTCGTCGTTCCAAAAATGGGCGAGAAGAGGAAGCTTCTAGATTTATCACTAAAGAATGTTGCCTACTTTAAGAAGGAACGGCTTTTACAATATGAGAAGTTAAATCCCGAGGTAAAAACAGAGCGTGTCTTAAAACAGATGCAAAAGGATCTTCGATTGCCAGTTCTTCCACGTCATATCGAGTGTTTTGATAACTCGAATATCCAAGGAAATTTTCCTGTATCAGCAATTGTGGTCTTTCGAGATGCAAAACCGTCAAAGAAAGACTATCGGCATTTTAATGTGAAAACTGTTGAAGGGCCGAATGATTTTGCGACAATGGAAGAGGCTGTTTTTAGACGCTATAGGAGACTTTTAGATGAAGATCAGCCATTGCCTCAGCTTATTGTGATTGATGGAGGAAAGGGACAGTTAGGGGCTGCATTAAAGAGTTTAAGATTATTAGGGATCGATAAAAAAGTGACTGTCATCGGAATTGCGAAACGATTGGAAGAACTTTTCTATCCTGGCGATCAATATCCACTCTATTTGGATAAAAAGTCGGAAACCCTAAAAATCATTCAGCATTTACGTGATGAAGCACATCGCTTTGGAATTACATTTCACCGAAACCAGCGCAGTCGCAAGACATTTGTATCCGAATTAGATAATATACCAGGGATTGGTAAAGTCACCGTAGAAAAGCTTTTAAAGACTTTTAAGTCCGTTAAAAAGGTGAAAGAAGCGAATGATGAGGAACTAAAAAAAGTGCTTAATCTGAAACAGATACAAGCACTTCGACAATATTTTACGGTAGAAGATCCTATTGAAAAAGACTAAAGTAGTCCTAATTCCAATTTAGCCTCTTCAGTCATCATATCTCTAGTCCAAGGTGGATCGAACGTTAATTCGACTAAGGCTTCATCAATACCATCAATAGCCGCTACTTTTTGCTGGACCTCATTCATGATTTCACCTGCAACAGGACATCCAGGTGCCGTTAGTGTCATCACGATCTTTGCCTGCCTATTTTCCTTGGTAATAATCTCATAAACTAAACCCAGATCGAGGATGTTTGCTGGCTTCAGCTCAGGGTCATAAACCGTCGCTAAAGCATCTTGTATTTGTGGGGCTAATCCAAGCCTGTCCATTATAATGATGTTCATCTTATTCTCCTTTTTTCTTTTCCAACAGTTCTTGATAAATGCCAATAAGCTCATTCATAACTAATGATCGCTCATATTTCAGTTGGTACTCTTTTCGACAATTTGCGCGAATGGTTATTTTTTTCTCTTCATCCAGATTAGTCCATTCGGAAAGGATTCTAACTATGTCCGTATGATGGTGCGGATCAAATAACAATCCAGTATACAAAGGTACAACCATTTCGCTTAATATACCAATATTGCTGGCAAGCACAGGTATCCCAGCAGCATAAGCTTCCAATACGGACAGAGGCATCGCTTCATAACAGATAGATGGAACAACTAATGCACTCGCTCCTGATAAATGTCGGCTTATAACCTCGCGCGTCTGAAAACCCATATATCGAATATTTGAAGAATGGTTGCAAATCTGTTCCACTTCACTTTGTAAGGGGCCTGTACCAAAGATCTTTAAGGGGTAATTGGTAGCCTTCCATGCGTGTAATAAAGGAATAATACCTTTTTCTTCAGATAGGCGACCTATGTAGATGAAAGACTGATCGTCAACTATGCTGTCTGGTTCATTTTGCACTACAAAGTTAGGTTTCACAACGAATTTCTCTATTGAAACTGGGAAACTTGATTCTTCAAATATTCGCTTAGCAAAATCCGATAGAATAACATATTTATCGATTAAATCGAAAGTGCCGCGCTTTCGATGCAACCAATACGTAAAGGCCGTCCAAAATGTCTTGATATAAGAGTTTTCTAAAACTCTTTTCTTCACTGCATCCCATGGAAAATCTGATTTAATCGACTCTAAGTAAATATTTCCATCGTAAAACAAGGTTGCCGAAGGACATATCAAACGGAAGTTATGTAATGTCATTAGCATTGGAATGCCTAATTTCTTTAAATGAAGAATAAAAAGGGGACCTAATGCATAATGCATGTTGTGAATGTGGATAATATCGGGCTTATACGCTTCTATTTTGCTGCGTATTTTTTTTGACTCAGACCAATTAAATGGATAGCTCAAATACTGGAGGTATCCTTTTATTCCTTTTACATTTTTGACTGAGTATAACTCCACTTCATGATCTTTCAACAGAATATCCATTTCTTGTCGCATGACGAAATCTTCGCCGCCAATATGTTGGTACTGATTATGAATGATTAGAATGCGCATAGAATGGTCGTGAATTCACGCAAGTTACACAAGCTGTCTTGAAATTCAAAAGCACAAAAGTCTGTTTCATTTCAAAAATCAGTATCTTCGCTTAATTAAATTATTATGTTCGAAAAGCATCCCTACAGTCTACTCGTCGGTCAATATCTGCAAGAACGCAGCTTTCCACAATCCCCAGCTTATCTTTACGATCCTATACGTTACATCCTTTCTTTAGCCGGTAAGCGTATTCGTCCTATGCTCGTTTTAATGGGGGCGCGCTTGTTTGGTAAGGAAAACCTTCAAGAAGTGTTGCCGGCAAGCTGTGCAATTGAATATTTTCATAATTTCTCACTGCTCCATGATGATATCATGGATAAGGCTCCACTGCGAAGAGGAAAGCCAACAGTACATATGAAATGGAATGATAACGTAGCAATCCTTTCAGGAGATGCATTGCTGGTCAAAGCTTATGAAGAATTAGCTCATTCCCCAGCACATAAAATACCCGCGTTACTTCGAATGTTTAACCAAGTCGCTTTGGAAGTTTGCGAAGGACAGCAAATTGACATGGATTTTGAAAGTACGGAATATGTTACCGAGGATGAATACCTAAACATGATTCGACTGAAGACATCTGTTTTACTTGGAGGTGCACTGAAAATGGGAGCTATCCTTGCTGATGCTAGCGACGAGCAACAACAATTGATTTATGATTTTGGTGTAAACTTAGGTATAGCCTTCCAATTGCAAGACGATTATCTAGACGTCTATGGAGACCCTTCTAATTTTGGAAAACAAGTTGGCGGTGATATATTAAGCGATAAAAAGACGATTCTGAGAATTCGGACACAGCAATTAGCAGTAGACGATAAGCGCGAGGAATTGGAAAATCTTTTATTTCCTAACCAGGTTAGTGACGAAGAGAAGATTAATCGAATGAAAAAATTATATAGTGAGCTAGCAGTTGATGAATATACTAATCAGTTAAAGGAGCATTTTATGCAGTTGGCATACAATCAATTAAGTGATATTGATGTTCCCGAAACTGATAAAAAGGAACTTTTTACCTTAGCTGACATGTTGATGAACCGTGTTAAGTAATTATGAAATTTGCATGTTTTTTGCTAATTTGGTAAATAGAATAATACTTAGCGGAAAAGGATTTTAGCAAATGGAGCCTCTAAAAATTACAATATTTCAAGCCTATCTTTTTTGGGAGAACGTCGATAAAAACTTGCAAAACCTTTCTTTGCGTTTATCGGCACTTCGAGAAAAAACAGACTTGATCATTTTACCGGAGATGTTCAATACTGGATTTACGACGAATGTCGAAAAATGTGCAGAAACGATGTCCGGGAAAACAATGCACTGGCTTTATGAGACGTCAAAGAAATTTGATTGTGTTATTGCCGGTACGTTAATCATAGAGGAAGAAGGTAAGTATTTTAACCGCTTTATTTGGATGTCTCCAGACGGCAGTTATGTTCATTATGACAAGCGACATTTGTTCAGTTTGGCCAATGAAGATAAAGTGTTTACTGCTGGTGAATCCCGTGTAATTCTTCCGTTAAAAGGATGGAAGATCTGTCCAATGATATGCTACGACTTAAGATTCCCAATCTGGTCTAGAAATCAAAATGCAGCTTACGATTTGCTAGTTTATACAGCAAGTTGGCCGGACAAGCGATCACAACATTGGCGTGCTTTAATTCCAGCGCGTGCAATTGAAAATCAAGCATTTGTTATTGGTGTCAATCGTGTCGGACATGATGGCAATGAAGTTTATTATTCTGGGGGATCAATGTGTATCAATCCTAATGGGGATGTTGTGTATTACAAACCTGAAGACGAAGATCTGTATACATTTACCATATATCCGAAAGATCTAGAGGAGAATAGAGATAGATTTCCATTCCTTGACGATCAAGATCAATTCAAAATTCTTTAAGTCGTTCAATTAATCTTTATAGGGACGCTCTAGGATTGCTTGCTGAATAATTGCGCGTCTTAGATCAAATTTACTATGCTCTAGCGTTTCATAGTTCGCTTCATCTTGAAGCTGAACCTTCTTTTGTCGAAGTTGTCGCTCGGCTCTTTGTTTATGCGCATATTCCACTTCGTTCATAGCTTGTTGAGCTTCAATCTTATAGATCTCTCCAGTAGGGATGCTGTGAGTCGGCATATTGATAGGTTCAATCTCTTGAATCCTTGTCCTTTCTACAGTCTTTTTAGCTGGTATAGCCTGTTGAGGAACAGGAGAAGGCTGTCGTAGTTTTTCTAAACGCTTCTTCGATTTCTCCATTTCCTCCTTATAGTTTTCATATACCTTATATAAGATTCCGCCAACTACAAGTAGTATTGTTAAAATAGTCTCCATAGCCTTAAAGTTAATTATTTTTTTGGCTGATTATCACTTTGTAATTTTTTATTTGCAATTCTCTCATATTATCTCTTAATTGCATCAACAACTTTTAACCATATTAGCCCAATTATTACAATGGATATTGCAAATCTATATCAGGATGAATTCTATTCGTTCTTAACTGGACGTGTTTCAACCGCAATAGGACGCCGATTACAGCGAAATTTTAAACAAATAGGATTAAATATCACCGCCGAACAATGGAGTATTTTGTATTTCTTATGGGATTCGGAAGGATTGAGTCAACAAGATCTTGCACGACTTACTTTTCGTGACAAGCCGAGTATTTCTCGTTTGATCTCTAATTTGGAGAAACAGAAACTATTAGTTCGAGTGAGCGGATCGGGGGACCGTAGAACAAATCAAATTTATTTAACAGCACAAGGCCATCGAATTAAAGATAAGTGTATGACACAAGCAGAAAAAACTATCTCCGAGGCTATGGAGGGCGTCGATACAACTTCTATGCGACAAGCCCAAGCAATCCTAGAGATAGTTTTTAATAACCTAAAATAGGCGTATTGTAAGGATATTAGTCGAACACTTCCGGAGCAAAGGTGCTTCGGTTGTTCACTAATTTACCTGTGTTTTTAAAGTAAATGTCGTGGAAACTCAAGGTGTTTTGACTATCAACCTTACGGAAGAATTTGTCTGCAGATACATCGTCAAGAGTTTTAAAACCACATGCTTCCATGATTTCGACTGTTGCACGAAGTGTATTTCTGTGAAATTGAGCAACACGTACATATTTATCTTGTACATCCAATCCTTTATAAAGGTGAGGTTGCTGTGTTGCAACGCCAACTGGACAAACGTCTTCATTACATTTTAAAGCTTGAATACAACCTAAGGCGAACATCATGCCTCGTGCGCTATAACAAGCATCAGCTCCTAATGCAATAACCTTTAAGATATCAAAACCTGTAACGATACGACTCGATACAATCACTTTGATATTTTTCTTCAAACCAAAGTTAATCAAGGTCGTTGTCACGAATGCCAAAGCATCGTATAAAGGCATACCTAAGTTATCTGTGAATTCTAGTGGTGCAGCACCTGTACCGCCTTCCGATCCATCAACAGAAATAAAATCTGGGAATATCTGCGTTTCCTGCATAGCATTACAGATATCTAAGAATTCATTCTTATCGCCGATACAAAGTTTGAAACCAACAGGTTTACCATCCGAAAGCTCACGTAGCTTCTGAATAAATTGCATCATCTCAGTTGGTGTGCGGAATGCACTATGTGCAGGAGGAGACATAACGTCTGTTCCAGGAACGACGTGACGAATTGCAGCCACTTCTGGGGTGTTTTTTGCTGCCGGAAGGATACCTCCGTGGCCTGGCTTCGCACCTTGTGATAATTTTAACTCAATCATCTTCACATATGGGCGTGTCGATTTCTCACGATATAGTTCTTCAGAGAAAAATCCGTTTTCATCGCGACAGCCGAAATAACCGGTACCTACTTGCCAAATTAAGTCACCTCCACTAATATGGTATTGACTAATCCCACCTTCGCCTGTGTTGTGGGCGAAATTCTGTAAGGCTGCTCCTTTATTAAGTGCCGTAATTGCGGTGCGACTTAATGCTCCATAACTCATCGCTGAAATGTTAAATACACTTAAGCTGTACGGTTGTTTACATTGACTATTTCCAACCATTGTACGCAAGTTATGGTCCTCAATGTGAACAGGGAAGATACTGTGTGCAGCCCATTCGTTACCGATAGCCTGAGGGTCAGTTTGCATACCAAATGCAACCGTTTCACGTTGATTCTTCGCACGCTGGTATACCAACGATCTTTGACGTCGATTGAAAGGACGTCCGTCAGTGTCCGATTCCCAAAAATACTGTCTCAATTCTGGACGAATAGATTCGAAAAAATAACGGAAATATCCTACTAATGGATAATTGCGCAATATCGCGTGACTCGTTTGGAAACTGTGATATAAGGCAATAACCAACAGAGGAAAAGGGATTAATAACAACCAGAACCATCTTGGTGTAAAGATTATACCAAATGAAATGATGATTAAATTGATTAGGATGATCGTCCCTAAAATTAGTTTTCTAACCTGCATGATAGATTTATTATTTGATCAAAAGCTATTATTAAAACTACAACGATTGATGCCCGCTATAAATGTGCCACATTAAAAGCGTTACCAATCGATTGAATGTTTAAGCTGCAAAATTAGTAAGTTCGGCGAGGATAAAGAAGGATTTAGGAATAACAGAAAAGATTTAGTGATTTTCTAAATTTTAATTGTCTTTCATCCTCTTTTTTTAATAAGGTCGGTTATTTGTTGGTAAATAGATTGCCATTCAGGATTGTCGCTAATAAACTGTAAATGTTTATTTATCGTAACATCGTCATTTCTGACAGCTGGCCCTGTCTGCACGTCTCTAGGAATTCGATTTTGTACCTTTTGCGCTGTTTCAAGAATGATTGGTTGTAAGAGATTAAAAGGTAATTGATGTTGAGCTAGCAGTTCATATGCCATCTGAAACAGGGCATTACTAAAGTTATTCACGATGACTGCACCTAAATGTATAGCCAAACGTTGTTCGCTATCACAAGGGAATACATTCTCAGATAACGAGGAGAACAATTTCGTTAAAAAATCAACGTTTTGTTTCGTATTTGCTTCAATACCGAATGGTATTGTCTTAAAATCTAGTTCAACGTCTTTAGAAAAGCTTTGAATAGGGTAGGCGACTCCATATTGTTCAAATTTATTAAGGACAGCAATATCGCTTGCTCCCGAACAATGGATAAGAATACCTTTGATTTGCTTTGGCAGCTGATCGACTATCTCTGGAATCGCCGAATCGCTAACCGCAAGGATATAGAGCTCCGCCTCTAAATTAAGTTTTGTCAATTCATCAATGCCTTCCGCTGAAAGCAAATTAGCCAATGCGCAAGCATTGGCTAATTTATGACTGTATACTTGAGTAATGTTGTGTCCTAATTGTGCAAACGCCTTTCCCCAAACTGTGGCTATATTACCGCTGCCGATCAGAACAATATTCATTACACTGTTTTTGTTTTACTGATTTTAGAATCTTTCAATCTTCTGTAGATCGCCATGCAGAAACCAATAGTCATCACAATAGTACCACACCAGAAGAAATTGATATAAGGGAATTTAATAGCCTTGAATACGACCCATTTCTTTTCAGGAAGAGGTTTCTGATAAGCGATTAGTTCTAACTTATTTTTATCAGGCATGATATTCGAGAATCGGAAGCGAAGACCTTGATCAGCTACATCCTTATGGAAATCCATGGTATTGCCGCCCTTGATCATAAATACAGGTTCTGCTTGATATTCTTTACCATCTGATGCCACTACACGAATCTTCATTCCAACTAAAACATCGCCTTCAGCTTTCGGTATTTTAGAAACTGTTGCATTCTTATTTAGTCCTTCAATGATATAGTATCCATTTCTATAACGTAGGGTATCGCCGATATTAACCTCATAAGTCGCCGGTTCTTCGTATTCTTCAAAACTAGAATGTTCTGTATCGCCTTCGTTCTTGTTTACTGATGCTTGAGAATCGGAAGCTGCTGCTGTAATTAGGGTATAAATGTCGTGTGTTAAGAAATGTTTTGTACCCGGTGTTCCGATTAAACCACCCATTTGTGGGTTGTTTTGTGCAAATGGCTTCAACACGAAAGATTCCTTAACCTGACCAGTTTCTTCATCAATTCGTTGATAATTGATTTTATAAAATACATTCGGTGCAGCAACAGAGTCGCCAACATAGGTAATCTTATATTCGCCCATTTGAACAGGTTCACCTTCCGTAAGGAATAGATTTTCTCCTGGTTTCTCAACTTGATCAAATCCAGCCACTGCAATATAATTGCTGTTGTTAACGGAGATAACTTCATTCGTCGCCGCAGCAATTAATGCGCCGATAAGCAATAATCCAAAACCAATATGTGAAACGGCAGAGCCTGCTAAACGCCATTTTCCTTTGAATGAATCCGCAAGTATTTGTAGGTTGGCAAGGATCGCGAAAATAGCACTGAACGTTATTAGAATATACATGATATTACCGTATACTTTTGTGAAGTACACGACAGCACCCGAAAGAATGATCGCTATTATTAACGACGCTAAAGTTGACGCCCAGAATTTCTTAGGCTCAGATCGTTTGTATTTAAGAAATTGAGTAAAGGCCGTTAGGGTCATTACGACAACAGCAAAGGCTCCTTGCCATTTATTATAATGTGGAATAGGGTCAATTGGTGGAGCGACCTTGGTGCCAAATAATGCATTGAAGACTGGGATAGATGTTGTCGCGATCATTTGAACACAAGCAACTGTTAACACCAATGCACCGATAAATAACCAAAACTCGCGAGAATAGATATCTTCTTCTTTTTGTGTCGTTGGCATTTCCTTTTTACGGAATATAAGCACCGCAATCATAATCGCCAAGAAGGTGATATTAAAGAGAATTAACTGTCCAGACATCCCTAAACTAGTGAATGAGTGAACCGATGTTTCGCCTAAGATTCCACTACGTGTTAAATAAGACGCGTAAATAACGAGAACAAAACTAATCAAGCATAAGAATGCTGCTGTAAAGTATGCATGTCCAGTATTTTTAAAAGCTACCATGACGTGCACCGCAGCAATTAAAGTTAACCAAGGGATGATAGAAACATTCTCTACAGGATCCCAAGCCCAGAAACCACCGAAGTTAAGTGCTTCATAAGCCCAGAAAGAACCCATAATAATACCGGCACCTAATATCATAACGGCGAATAATGCCCATGGCAAGCCAGGATTAATCCAATCTTTAAAACGCTTTAACCATAAACCTGACGCAGCGTATGCGAAAGGCACAATCATCGAAGCGAAGCCTAGGAATAATGTCGGCGGGTGTATAACCATCCAATAATTCTGTAATAATGGATTCAGTCCGCGACCATCTGGTATCATGGATAGGTAATTGGCGTTTTTCAGAAACGGAAAGTTTAATGCATCGCGCAATAAAATAAAAGGCGAACTTCCTATTCGTGATCCGAAAACTTCGACACCCAATAGCATCGACGCTAAGAAAATCTGACAAAGCATAACGAAGGTCATCACTGGACTTTCCCAAGTTTTTGCTTTAAAAACTAGAACAGTTCCTAAAACAGCTTGCCAAAACATCCATAGCCAAAAACTACCTTCTTGACCTTCCCAGAATGCGGAAATAATATAATGGGTCGGAAGTTTTGTAGATGAATGCGCGTAAGCGTAATGGTATTCGAAGAGGTGATTATAGATGATATAAAATAAAGTACCTCCAATAACTGCAATGGATAGTGCATTTAATGCAAAGCCAATACGGCCCATGGTTTTCCAAGATTTCTCATCTGGATTTTTACTCGAAAAAAAATAAGATAAAAATGAAAATAAAGCCGCACCGAAAGATAGAACAACAAAGAATTGTCCTATTTGGCCTGGCAACAGGTTTTCACCAACGTAATTTACGTCCATAAGGAATTTAAAAGAATTTTAAACTAAAGGGCTGCGGAAGATGTTTCAATAACCTCCATTTGGTCCTGATTATACTTCGAAGGACATTTCATCAAAATCTTACTCGCATGGAAAGTATTACCTTCCATTTTGCCAGTCAATACGATTTGTTCAGAACGTTCGATGTCTTGAGGTTTTGAACCATTGAATACCACTTGACATTCCGTGCTATCATTATCATACATGTAAAATGAGAAATGATTGGCATCTTTCACAGGGTCGTAATGTAATGCTTTTTCCTTATTTAATACACCAACAACATACAATTCGGTATTCTTTTCCTTTGCTTCTGAAAAAGTGGAATAGGTACTTGAGTCGGTATAGATCACCAGAATCATTGCAATCGCAATCGCGATAATACCAATTAAAATGATCGAGCTTTTCTTCATCTATCTATTAATTAATCTAATCAACTACAAAAATACAAATTACAATGTACTGGAATGAATTAAACAAACATTTGAAGTTATTTAGAATTATTCTAATCAATGTTTTGTTGTAATGCAAGCGCTTGTAAATAAGTGTATTGCTTGCGTTTGTGGCTATCCAGGCCGCCCTGGCTACTGAAATTTATAAGGCGGGGAGGCATTGTTGAATTATTGCATTTATTTTTACGCTTTAATTCTATCTTTAGATTCTGAAATTAATCCTTCGAAAGGATCTGTCGAATCGGATTTTATTTTTTTGTTGCCAAGCCATGAATATCAAAAAGCTGTTATTTAAGAATAAGAATTTTAAACCCTGGTATTATCTGAAAGCGGAACTTCGTGAGAAGTTTGCAGGCGATTTATCGGGCAAACGTGCAGCCGTCCTTCGAAAGCTGCAAAAGATCGATAACGCTGAAATCTTGGAACGTGTCAACTATTATAATAAATTATCGGAGCATAGTATCCTATCGGACAATCCTGTTCGTATTGGTGACTTCCGAAAACCTAAGCGTTTAAAGGTATACTACTACGATAGTAAAGAATATATCCGGTACTTTAACGCAGAATTAAAGTTCCAATTGCTAGACGGTGACGTTGTTGATATTCCCAATTCACCGAGTATTGTTAAGAGTAGGCCGATTGCTGGCGATAATGCCAATTCTGTACTTTTAAACTTAGATAAGGTTAGACATTTTAATTTCATAAAAGACGATCTTTCTTTTCAGGAAAAGGAAAGTAAGCTGATTGGGCGCGCCGCAGTTCAACAGGCACATCGACGTAAATTTTACGAACTGTACTTCAATCATCCACTTTGTGATCTTGGCGATATTATGAAAGACAGTCCATGGAATAAACCCAAGATATCCATCACAGAACATTTGAAGTATAAATTTATTCTTGCGATAGAAGGCAATGATGTTGCAACGAATCTAAAATGGATTATGTCTTCCAATTCTATTGCCGTGATGCCACGACCAACCTATGAAACCTGGTTTATGGAAGGGCAGTTGGTGCCCAATGTTCATTACATTGAAATCAAGAAAGATTATTCAGATTTAGAAGAACGACTAAACTATTACATTACGCATCCTGAAGCGGCGGAACAAATAATAGCTCAGGCAAATGCCTATACACGTCAATTTCAAAATCAAGACCAGGAAGACAAGATTGCACTGTTAGTCCTGGAAAAATATTTTAGACTAACAAACGGCGAAAAGATCTAGGCTTCTGCGGACTCTGCTTCAAATTTTTCACCAGAGAATTTTGTGACAAGCATTGCCGCGACGGTATCTGCTGTAGCATTCAATACGGTAGCTAATGGATCCACCAAAGCACCAATGATTAAAATAGATGGAACTGCCTCGTTTGGAATACCATAAATCGAAATCATAAGCATCTCACCAATAAAACCGCCATTCGGAATACCTCCGGCAACCATAGACACAAGTACCGTGATTCCGACTGCAGTAATCATTGTCGCTGGTTCAAAGAAATCCCAATTAAGAATTGAGAATGCAACATAAATCTTCAGAATTGAAGAGATGGCAGAGCCATTTTTATAGAGGGTGTTTCCCAAAGGAATAATAATACTCGCAATATTATGTGGAATGCCGATGCGTTTAGCAGCTAGTAAATTGGCAGGTAAGGTTGCCAAGCTTGAGCAAGTACTAAGTGCGGTTAAAGATGGTGCAATATTATGTTTCCAAAAGAGCGGAATCCCTGAAGGGCCTTTAGCGATAAAGGCATATAGACTGAAAAAAACTAAGAAAAATATGATTCCGAATACATAGTAAAATCCAAGCGGTTTAGCATAGAAACCAAAGAGTTCAGGTCCCAATGTTTTTACTTGGAAGGCAAAGTAAGCACCAAGACCGACAGGGCCAGCTTTCATAATTAAGGTCAACAGATTTTCCATTACCTTATTACCAGCATTTAGAAATTGCGTGAACTGCCTGCCCATTTCTCCAGAGCGGCGAGTGGCAACGCCAACCAATAAAGAGAAGATGACGAAGGCAAGAATACTTTTTCTAGATAATAGATTGGCAAACTCATCTACAGATAAAAAACGAACGATACGATCTCCCCAAGTGTCTTCAGGGTTACTTGGTAATGCATCGGTTAATGCGTTACTATCTTTAAGCGCCGTTACAGGAAAAGTCCAAAGACCAAAAATAGTGCATACTGCAGCGATAACAATCGTCGTAATAAAAACAATCGTCATGATGCTGATTGTTTTACCGAGTGTTTTACTGTCTTCAATATTGGCGATAGAAGAGGAAATAGCAAAGAAAAGTAGAGGAATGACTGATACAAAGAGCAGGTTAAGAAAGATATCACCTATAGGTTTTAAAAGATCAACTGCTTGGGGATAAAAAACCCCAATTAGGCTACCTATTGTAATACCAACGAGCAACCAAATGATGCTTCCATAGTTTTGTAGAACCTTGTTCATTTAAATATTCTTTGAGAAGGGCTAAAATACTTGTTTTTATTTTAGATTTGCGAAAAATAAACAATGGAATTTGTAAAAACTGATGATGGCTCCAAAACAATTTATCATGCTGAGGTGGGTGAACATTACCACTCTAAACATGGAGCACATCAAGAAAGTATACATGTTTTCTTAAAGACCGGATTGCAGTTCTTCCTAGAAAAGGAGCAAAAGAAAGAAGCTTCGGTTTTAGAGATAGGCTTTGGTACCGGATTAAACTTTCTACTGACCGCCGATTTCTGTGATCAAAATGGGGTTAAATTGAACTATTGTGGGATTGAAGCATATCCTTTATCAAGTGAGCTCATTCAACAATCGGGTTACAATGAATACGTTCAACCGAAAGTTTGGAAAGCATTTATTGACCTATATTCGCCTGCGCAAGAAAAGGAAGTGGCGTTTGGGCAAGAAATAAACTTATCGATAGCACACCTTAAAGTAATGGATTTTAAATCCGAGCCAAGGTTTGATGTAATTTATTTCGATGCTTTTGCCGAAATACATCAACCAGAAATGTGGACCTTGGAAACACTACGTCATGTTTCTCAGTTTTTAAAACCGGGGGGAGTCTTTGTTACCTACGCGATTACGGGCAATCTAAAAAGGGCTATGAAGTCATTGGGATTCAGTCTCGAAAAAGCACCTGGAGCGCCGGGGAAAAGAGAGATGCTTAGAGCAATAAAGTAATTTGCTAAAGACGATATAGACTACTCGATAATTTTGCGATGACAGTGGGTTTAGGTACGAGGAAGGTCTATCGCAACTATGTGTAAAAAGATATTGATGACTCAAATAAAAGGCAACAAAAAAGGCTTCCAATTGGAAGCCTTTTTTGTTGAACCGAGGTTCTTATAATTTAGTGACCTTCATTACCGTCGATGCCGTGAGCATGACCGTGAGACAACTCATCAGCTGTTGCTGGACGAGAAGAGATTACTTCGATGTCAAAGTTTAATTTCTTACCAGCCATAGGGTGGTTAAGGTCAGCAACAACCGTTTCTGGCGTTACTTCGATAACAACTGCACGGAATTGATTTCCTTGGTTATCTTGTAATGGAATTACTTCACCTACTGGAGGTAAACCAACTTCTTGGAACATTTCTGCTGGTAATTGTGCAATTGCTTTATCGTCACGTTCACCGTAAGCATCACTCGCCGCTAATTCAAAAGATGTTTTATCTCCAGCATTTAATCCAGCGATATTTTCTTCGAATTTAGGAAGCATCATGCCTACACCATATAAAAATGTTAACGGATTCTCCGATGTTGTTTGTTCTACAAAGGTTTTTTCTCCATTTTCTTCAATTGTATGAAGAATGTAATTCAACGTTACTACGTTGTTGTTTTCTACTGCCATTGTACTTAGTTTATGGGGACTAACCCTGTTTATTATTTATTAATTCTATGAGTTTTGCAATCGACGTTTGCGGTAGACTGCAGGTTTTATTTTGGCAAAGGTAGGCTTTTGATTCCGTACCGCCTTTATGTTCTAACAAGGGTAAACTACTTTTTGTTCCGCCCAAAGTTATTTTGTTTGGAATATAGTTTCGATCTAATTCTTTTCGCCATTTCGTAGCCTCATTTCCTGTAAGGGCAATTTCGTATGTACCGTAATGATATTCCAATAATAATATTGCCCAATTTGAATACGCCGACCCATACGATTTGATATGGGGGAATACATTTGCGAAGACTTGTTCTGCAATTGATGTATAAAGCTCCTCATCGAACAATATGCCTAGCTTATACAATTGGCGTACCATTGTAGAGGCCGAGCCAGGAATCACATTATCCATAATTTCACTTTTTCGAGCAATTAACTCCTCGGCATGTTTACCTGTATAAAAGAACGTTTTTTGTTCGGGCTCGTAGAAAAGGTTAATTGATTGATCTGCAAGTGTTTTAGATCGGGTTATCCACTTCTCGTCGAAGCTTGCTTCATAGAGAGCAAGGTATGCTTCGATCGTAAACGCATAGTCATCTAAGAATCCAGGGATGCTGCGATTACTGTCAGCGGGTTGGTGAAGGATTCTGTCACTTTCCTGACATTTTGTCCAGATGAATTCTGCAGTCTGTATGGCGAGGTTTAAGTAATGCTCATTGTCGAAGGTTCTATAGGCGTCAATAAGACCCTTAATCATTAGCGCGTTCCAAGTCACCAGCTGCTTATGATCGAGACCAGGTCTTACTCTTTTTTCTCGATGAGCAAGTAATATTTCCTTTATATCCTTCAATTCTTCGTTCCACTCTGCTTCAGTATATCCAGCTTCTGAAATTAATTGAATATCGTCTTGATCTAGGTAGGGAACATTCGTTTGTTCTTCTGTCCAATTTCCGTTTTTTGTGATATGAAAATATGCACGCGCTAAATCTGCCTTTTCTGCAAGTATATCAAACTCATCAAAGGCAAAGCTGTAAAACTTACCTTCGACACCTTCACTATCCGCATCGAGTGCGCTAAAAAATCCACCGTTGAGATCTAACATTTCTCGTTCAGCCCAGGCTATTGTCTCTTCAACAACTCGCTTATAGAGTGGGGTAGGTTTCTGTTGGTACGCTTCGCTATAAAGACTTATGAGTTGGCCATTATCATAAAGCATCTTCTCAAAATGTGGAATATGCCACCTGTTATCAACCGAATAGCGCGAGAAACCTCCACCTATTTGATCATAAATTCCTCCATTAGCAATTTTTTCCAACGTGAAGTGAACATGTTTCAACAGGCTTTCATCTTTGCTCAATGAACCGTATCGTAGAAAGAATTGCCAGTTATTCGGTAGGGGAAACTTGGGAGTTCGACGATAGCCTCCTTCTTGGGAATCAAAACTTTCAAACCACGGTTCTACAACATTTAATAAATCGTACCGTGTATAGACTTCTGGAATTTCTTGAATAGGTAATTTCTCCGCTTGCTGTATGCCTTTTGTCAGTCGATCTGCATAGTCAAGCGCGACTTCTGGCGTTTCTTCCCACATTTTAGCGATTTGCAATAAGATATTTTGCCAATCCTGGGGTTTAAAGTAAGTGCCTCCATAGATGGGGCGTCCGTCCGGCAAACAAATGCAATTTAATGGCCAGCCGCCAGCATTTGTCATTAATTGGACGGCAATCATATAAATTTGATCTATATCAGGACGTTCCTCTCTGTCAACCTTCACGGAGACAAAGAATTTATTCATCGTTTGCGCGATGGCATCATTTTCAAAGCTCTCGCGTTCCATTACATGACACCAATGGCAGGCCGAATAACCTACACTGATAATGATAAGTTTGTTCTCTTCTTTTGCTTTTATCAGGGCCTCTTCTCCCCAAGGGTACCAGTGCACAGGGTTGTGCGCATGCTGTTGGAGATAGGGTGAATGCTCTTCTTGGAGTTTGTTCGCCATAGTATACGAAGGTAAAGAATATTACTGAATAGTATTCTTCAGGTCCGCTGTACCGCCGGAAAGCTCTGCAAAGTTGAGATCTTCGGTTAGGGTTAATATCGCAACATTAGAAGTCGCCAAATTTACTTCGGCATGGCTAAGATAATTTGTTAGGTTTGATAAGCCTGGATTATGACCAAAAATAACGAGTTTATCAATCGTGTCGGGAACGGAATTGATAACGGCTAAAATATCAGTAAAATGTGCTTCGTAAATGTCTTTAGTTTCTTGAATTTGGTCAATTGGATAACCTAATATCTCACAGAAGATGTCTGCGGTTTGCTTGGCACGATTTGCCGATGAACTGATGACCAGTGTTTGTTCGTCAACATGTAATTCGTCACGAAGTTCATGTGCAATTCGAATCGCACGTTCTTTTCCTTTAGAAATGATATTGCGATTAAAGTCATTTTTTAGAAGGCTATGATCTTCAGCTTTTGCATGACGTATTAAATATAATGTTTTCATACCTCCGAGTTTTTTTTTTAGTCAACTAATTTAAGCTTTTCAATATTAAGTTTATGTTTCTAATATGTTAATAATTTTTAGAGAAAAACTTCGATTAAGTGAATTTTAACAGCTTTTTTTATCCCGGTTTTCTAAATGAGAAAAAATTGTTAGTTCTTATTGAAAATAAATTAGAAAAATTGATGTTAATTTTTACATTTGCTGTCGCGTCTTTCCTAAGTCAGACGTTTTCAGGTCATACAAATTTCGAAGCATCTTTATGCATGTGCGTATTATTATAAATAAAGTGATTTTCCTCGCGCTACTGTGGACAGTTACGTCATGTGCGCGCCGTGAAATTGAACTATTTCCTGAAGAATTACCCAAAAAAGAAGGTCGAAAAGACATGCACTTTTCTCCAACTTTAATTGTAAACAAACAGCAGGTAAATATTGAAGTTGAAGCGGATGGGAATTATCCAAAGCAAATTAAGCCAGAATTCCTAAAGTATATCGCCAGTAGTAAAACGAGCTATTGTCATCCAGATGTGGAGTATTTCCCAGATGGCTTTCGCGGGTATAAATATTGGATGGTATTTACGCCTTATTTTGGTTTCGTTGGCATCAATCAAGATGCGAAGCGGTATGAAAATCCTACTGTCGTTGTTTCTAATGACGGCATCAATTGGGAGGAACCGCCAGGTGTGCATAATCCGATTCAATCTTGTCCGGGATATAAGGAGAGTTTTCGCGAAAAAGATGGGGAATTAATTCAAGGATTTTGGTCAGATGTAGATTGGTCGTTTGTCAACGGGCAGTTTGAACTTTATTATCGCGGGAGTTGCATCAATTCAAATGCTTTGCAACGAAGAGGAGCTAAGTCGGTTAATAATCGTCGAAAATTGATTGGCAATGCGCAACGTGTCATTGTTAATCAAACCTCGCGCGACGGGGTGAACTGGGATCCCATGGAAGCCGTATTCGATAGTAATGCTCCTAATTCTCCAAAGAATAGCTTTATTCTTTCACCATCGATTGTAAAAGTTGGGGACGAATACGTGAGCTATGAGGTGGAGTTAAATACTGGCCCTAAACATTATAAACGTAGCGATCCATCGTTCATAGTGCAACGAAAATCAAGTAATGGCTTAGATTTTTCGCCTTTTCCAAAGAGTAAACTTATTAATTTCTTGAACGTTCCTTGGATACGTGTTGATCGGGATTATTCTCCATGGCATTTGCAAGCAACTTACGTCGATGGATACTATTTTTTATGTATTGCCGTTGGAAATGTTAAGCAGTATACTTCTGAGCAGTTATACTTAGCTTTCTCCTCCGATGGAGAGAATTTTTACGTTTGCCCAGATCCGATGATCAAGGAAGGCGCTTATCGTTCTGCGGTTTTTCCGACTAGTGTTAATGCCGAAACATTTCATTTTGGGGCTATTTTAGCCTATAAAACTGGTATATTTCAGTATGCGGAATTGGAATTGAAGCGTTCGAAGCTTCAGGAAATGTTAGATATAAGACAAATAACAAACTAAACGAGGATAAATTTGATAAAACAATTACCATTAGTTTCTGTAATAATTCCAGTATTTAATCGCGCGAGGTATCTTCAGGAAGCGATTGAGAGCGTTTTGTCTCAAATGTTGGATTCCCTGGAATTGATAATAGTAGACGATGGAAGTACAGACGATTCGGCCGAGGTTGCCGATCTCTTTGTTGGAAAGGATACTCGTGTTAAATATTTTTACCAAGAAAATAAGGGCGTTTCTGCTGCCCGTAATAAAGGTTTATCAGAAGCTAATGGCACCTACATTTATTTTTTAGATTCTGATGATCGTATTGATCATTCTTTTTTAAGAACATCCTATGACGCGATAAAGATGGACGACTCTGATGTTGTTGTCATTGGTGCCTATTATGAATCGCGTTTACCTAATCCTACCGCATTACCGACTTGTGCGCAAATGTGGAAGCGTTCTTTTTTAACCGAGCATAGTGACGTTCAGTTTCCCGAAGGAGTACAGCCCGGAGAGGATGGCTTGTTTTCGCATTGTTTGCTTGCGCTAACAAATCGCATTGCGGCCAATCCTTATGGTGAATACTTTTACCGGAGCCATGATGAGCAAAGCCATCGTTTGGCGACTAAAGAAGGAGATCGAATCATTGAATTGGTGGAACGTTGGTTAGTAATCTTGGCTGCTTTCTACGATCGACGTGATTTATGGAATACAAAGAGTCTTCATTTAGCGCGATTTCTTGAGCATGAGCCTTTTGAATTTCGGTATTTGAAAACAACGCTAAATTCAGCACAAAAACAACGCCTTATTTCGATTATTCAAGATTTTTATAAGCAACGAATACTTCCTCAGCTAAGTTCGAAAGAGATTCAATCTTTAACGGAACCATTTCGTTATTTCCTTTATATTTCGAGCCATTCTGAGTTTGATAATTTTTATCAAGATTGGCATGCAAAGCGGCAGAAATACCTGAAAAGGGTTTTGTTCCTGAGTAAATTTATACCGTTTAAAGCCTATCGACGTAAACTTCGAGATCAAGTAAGAAGGGAGTTGGGGAAATGAGAATACTATTTGTACAACACAATTCGTTTTTAAATGGGCATGGAGGTACTGAGAAAATATGTTCTTTCCTAGCGAATGGTTTTTCTGCTCATGGACATGAAGTTATAATCGCAGTCAATCAGAAGGAAGGAGGAGAAGCAATATTTCCCTTAAATCCTAAAGTACAGATCGATAATATTTATAGTTCGACGGTGCCACAGATTGAATTTAATTTGCCGTCAAAATACAACGGCAATAATCCTCTTCAATGGCTTATTTCGCGGGTTAAGAGAAAGTACCAAAAAGTTCAGCTTGCTAAGCGACGAAAGTCTCTACAGATGAATGAGGAGGAAATCTACCTCCAAAATTTGCTGCATCGCTCAAGACAATGGTCTAGTTACATAAAAAGCGTTCATGCAGATTTAATCATTAGCATGTCGCTGAGTTCGTTTTTGGAAATTAGTTATGCTGAAAAGCCAGTTGTTCCAGTGATCAACTCCGTAAATGGACGCCCAGACTACGACTTTGAAAACAGTGTTTGCTATCATCCGGAATACGAAGTACGCGTACTGCGAGAATCGTTTAAAAAGCTAACCGCATGTCAAGTCTTATTTGATAGTTACCATAGCTTTCTACCGGCAGAATTTAAGGGTTTATCAAAAACTATTGGAAATCCGATTCCTCAATATAAACAGTCAGAATGCATTGATCCGCTTCAAGTAAAATCAGGCTATACGATTGTAAATTTAGCTCGATTGGATATAAGTTGTAAGCAACAGGATGTAGCTATTGACCTCTTTGGCTCGTTATATAAGAAATTTCCAAAATGGAATTTAAGCTTTTGGGGTGTTGGACAGGATGAATCTCGCTTAAAGCAGAAAATTCAAGACTTAGGTTTGGAGGATCGGGTCTTTTTGAAAGGTTTTACGAATAGCCCTGATCAGGTGATGAAACAGGCTGATATATTCTTATTTCCTAGTAAATATGAGGGCTTTGGTTTGGCATTAGGGGAGGCGATGGCTTTAGGAATACCTAGCGTTGGTTTTGCGACATGTTCAGGCGTTAATGAGTTAATTAGCGATTCTGTTTCGGGTTTTCTTGCAAATGATAACGAGGACATGGCAATTAAATTGGAAATGTTGATGCGTTCGGCAGAATTGAGAATGGAGATAGGGGCAAATGGTAGAGAGGCGATGAAAGAATTTGATAGTAACGTAATCATCAATAAATGGTTAGCATTTGTTGAGGAATTGGTTGAGAAAAGAGAAGATGACTAAAAAAAAGAGCAAGATCCTTTATAATATGGCTGAGAATCCATTTTGGAGTAAAGCCGGTAATTTAACGAGATGTCTTCAAATGTTATCGTATTTCGAAGACAGAAATGCGTACTTGGATGTCACCTTTTTCTCGAGTATCAATTGGAATACAGCAGACGAGGAGCGGTTTAGAAAAACTTTCCCATCAATAAAACTTGTGGTAGAGAGTTTTAAATCATCGAAATCAAATAGGATTAAGTATTTTCTGACTGATAAATTACCTTGGATGCTTAAAAAGTTTCTAGGGAATCTTCAAGTGAGCCGAGTTTCCCAAAGTTTTAAAGAGAGGTTTCAACAGTTGGTCCGTGAAGAAGGGTTTGAGCAAGTAATCATCAGCTACGTGGAGTATGCGGAGTTAGTTGCAGGTTTGGATGGCGTTAAGAAAATTGTGGATACCCATGACTTTTTTACACTGCAAAAGATGCAGAAAAATGAGGAGGCAAAACAGCTACATTTTGATAAGATCTTTAAAGAAGAAATAGAGTTATTGCAGCTATTTGATGAGATTTGGACATATTCGGTCGAAGAACAATATATCTTTAATCAGTTCACAAATCAAGCAGTAGAATTAATACCTTTGTCTTTTGCGAAGCCAATTCGTATTAACCAATCGAGGACTTACGATCTTATCTATGTGGCGAGTGATAATCCACATAACATACAGAGTATACTCTGGTTTGTTGACAGCGTTTTGCCGAAGATTAACGGATTAACGTTGCATATTTTTGGAAAGATTTGCCGAGTTGTTCCGGATCATGTACAGATCGTAAAACACGGTATGGTTGATGATCTTGATAAGGTTTATCAGAACGGGAAAATAGCAATATGCCCAATGTTAAGTGGGACCGGAATCAAAATAAAGGTGTTAGAAGCGCTTTCATACGGTATTCCAGTCGTTACAAATCGTAGGGGAGTAGATGGTTTGGTCAATAAAATACAAAACGGGTGTGTGCTTGCGGAGGATGGTTCGGATTTTGCTCAAGCAATCATGGAATTAGCTAATGATGAAAAGCAATACCAACAAATAAGTAAAGAAGGAATCGACTTTTATGATTCATTCTATACGCAACAAAAAGAATGGGATCTATTCGATCGTAAATTTATTAAACGCTAATTGCGGAAGAAACAATTAGAGAAAAGAAGGAAGCGGATTTTGCAATTATTCGAATTACAGGCATAAATTGAGTGTTATATATGAAAATTTCATTGATAATTTCTACCTATAACTGGCCAGAGGCGTTAGATTTATGTCTTAGAAGTGTTTTACAACAGCGTGTTTTGCCCTCAGAAATTTTGATTGCCGATGATGGGTCATCAGAGCAAACTGCTGCGGTTATAGATAAGTTTCAGGAACAGTTTACTATTCCTTTGATTCATGTTTGGCAAGAAGATCAAGGGTTTCAATTAGCCAAGATTAGAAATAAGGCGATTGCACGATCTTCTGGCGAGTATATTGTGCAGATTGATGGAGACTTGATTCTGCATAAAGATTTTATTAAAGATCATCTTGAATTTGCTGAGCGCGGTTCTTTTGTGCGGGCGAGTAGAATTTATATGAATGAAGATTTGTCAAGAGCGCTCATTCAAAATAAGCGTGTGCGGATTAGTCCATTTGAAAAAGGAATTTCAAATAGGATGAGTGCGTTTCGCTTATCGTTTTTGCAACAGCTGTTTGCAAATAAGTATAAGCAAAAGGGAGATGAACGGTGGGAGATTCACGGATGCAATATGGCTTATTGGCGCGATGATGCAATCGCTGTAAATGGTTATAACGAATTGTTCAAGGGTTGGGGACCGGAAGATAAAGAATTTGTTGCACGATTATTGAATAAGGGATTGAAACGCCATTTTTTGAAGTTTGGAGCTATCGCTTTTCATCTGTGGCATCAAGTCAATCCAAAAGAGAATTTGAAAAATAATGTGTGCTTGTTTGAACAGGCAAAACGTAGAAAGTCTATTTATTGTGAATTTGGTATAGATCAGTATTTAATGGTCTCAACGTAAATGGAAGCTGATTTACTTATTACTACCTATAACCGTCCAGAAGCTCTGGAGGCAGTATTTATGTCTATCGGTAGACAAACGGTTATGCCTCATAAAATCATTGTTGCTGATGATGGTTCAGGAGAAGAGACTGCAGCCTTAATTAAGAAATATCAGTCTATTTTCGATATCGAGTTGGTTCATGCATGGCAGGAAGATAAGGGCTTTCGAGCGGCAGAGTCAAGGAACAATGGTTTAGCATATGTTGAAAGTCCATATGTCATTATCGTTGATGGCGATATGCTCATGGGGAAATATTTCATTCAAGATCATTTATTTTTTGCTGAAAGAGGACGTTTTATACAAGGGGGGCGTGTCATGTTGACCGAGGAAAAAACGCGTGAACTATTGCGTGTACTAGATGCTAAACGGACATTTCAATATCTTGAAAAAGGAGTTGAATCTCGATTGGAAAAGAAGATTACTGCATTTAGGTCGATCTTCCTTGCGCAACTAACGCAACAGAAATTGACTAATAAAAGAAAAGTTCGTTCCTGTAATATGTCTTTTTTTATGGATGATATATTGCGTGTTAATGGCTTTAATAATGAATTTGTAGGTTGGGGGAGAGAAGATAGTGAATTTGTCGAACGTTTAAATAATGCCGGCGTAAAAGGTAAGCTGTTAAAGTTTTCGCTACTAGCATATCACCTATATCATAAAGAGGAAACAAGAGCTTCATTGCCTCAGAATGATGAGCTTTTGAATAAGACTATCGAGAATAAACTGGTTCGTTGTGATGATGGGCTTTCAAAATTCTTAAAATAACGATCTATCTATAGGGCGCTATAGCATTCCATTAACTGCTCAGCGATAACTTCATCGTCGAACCTCTGTACGAAAGCCTTCCCCTCAGTAATCATTTTTTCACGAAGTTCCTCACTCCCTAAAACTTTTTGAATCGTATCTCTCAATTCTTCAATATTCTCAGGGTCTATATAAGAAGATGCGGGGCCACCAGCTTCTGGAAATACGCCGAATTTATTGCTAATTACTGGGACGCCAGCAAACAATGCTTCGATGATTGGGATTCCAAAGCCTTCAAATTTAGATGGATATACAAAAATGCTAGCGCCAGCGTAAATTAAAGCGAGCTCAGTCATAGACATACCCGACAGAAAAATTACTCTATCCTCCATTTTGTGCTTCAAGAGGTATTCTTTAATACCATCTACATAAGGAGTCGGCCTACCAACAATAACTAGGGGAATGTCGATATCCTTTATCGCTTTAATAATCTGAAATGCATTTTTTCGAGGCTCAATAGTTCCGACATTCAATAGATACTGTTCCGGTAAATTAAGCTTCTTTTTGAATTCTTTAACCTCTGCTGAAGTAAAGCTTTGTTTAAATGCAGGATGGCATCCTTGATAAATCACTTGGATTCGGTCTTCAGGTACTTGATAATACCGAATAATATCCTTTTTGGTTTGCTCGCTGATTGCAATAATACAATCCGCATTCTCCACAGCGTATTTACTCTTTTGATTATAAATGAATCGATCAATAGGTTTGTAGAGTTCAGGATAGCGTAAATAAATAAGATCATGAATTGTCACGATCGATTTTATGTTCTTCTTTACTAATCCTTGTGGTAGCTCACCTGCTAATCCGTGAAAAATATTAACGTCATCTTTGCGAAGATCGTTCGCAATCGTCTTACTCCGCCATAGATTGGGAATCAATCGATCCATCTTGCTTGAAGGAACTCTTACTTCTACGCCTTTTGGAACAACAGAAGAGAACTCACTAAGCTTTGGGCTATAAAGGATATATTTTTGATCGGGGAAATTACTTGCAAGCATACGAACAAGGTCTCGACTATAATTACCTAATCCTGATCGATTTAAGAAATATCGTTTAGCATCAAAGCCTATTGTTAACATATGCTACTTTTAGTTGATTTCGTTTAGAATAGTTTCAAATTTACGAATAATCAAATCCCAATTGTAGTTTCTTCCAACATAATCCTTTCCTTTTTGTTCAATGTCTTTTAATTGAAGGGGATGTTCTAGTAGATCGGTAAGTATTTCTTTAAATGATGCATAATCCGCATAACATCGAACCGCACCTTCACTACGTTCCTCATGCTCGACCATCACTTCAGCTTCTTGATTCGCAATCACGGCTTTTCCTAGCGATAACGCCTCCAGTGTTAGTAAGGAAAGGCTTTCAGCCTTTGATGGATTTACAACTGCGAAGCTGTTTTTCATTAACGCAATCTTTTCAGACTCGCTAATATATCCAATGTACGAAATATCAGGGTGTTCGACTTTTGGTATTAATACTTCCCCAGTTAGTACTAGATTCACCTTAAGCCCTGTTTCTAATCTGAATTTGATAAAATAATCTAAGAAAGAATTGATTTTTACTTCTGTTATCCGGCCACAATAGAGTAGGAAGGGTTCCTTTAATTGATATTTCTCTTTTATAAAGTTAAATGGAGCAGGTTCAGCGATTTCTACCCCAATTCCAACAACGCTGCTCGGTGACATTGCTTGTTGAAATATGGTACGACACATTTGATACTCCGTCTCTGTATTAAATGCAATATGGCGCACCTTTGAAAAGACCAAGCTGTTAATACTTCGAAATAACATCCCTTCCATATGGGCTGTTGGGATTAATATCGTTTTTTCTGGGATAATTAGACTTCCTAGTACGGTAAGTGGATTTTCATAAGTAAAGAAAACGAATGCATCGTAGTGTTCCTTATTGTCTTCTATATGTGTCAATAAGCTGGGAGAGTAGAAACGATGTTGTCTTAGTAACTCTATCTCCTGATCTACTTTAAAATTCCAAATAGGGAAGGTTTTGAAAAGTAATGAGGAAAGGCCTGCTCGATAAATCATTCGTCGCAATTTTCTCGCCGTTTTACTTTGTTTACTCGCTTGCTTCGCGAGTTTTAATTGAGGCTTGTTTGTTGAGAATCGATATACTTTTACTCCATTTAAGTTAGATTCGCCAATTTTGAAGTCACTGGATGTGTCGTCTAATTTATTCGTATTCGTCGTAAGTACAGTAATATCGTGTATATTGGCTAATCGCTCCGCGAGCATTCTACAGTGATATTCTGCACCACCGTTTATTTCTTCGCCATACCGAATTGTTATCATTGCAATTCTCGCCATATCATTTTATGGATGAGGATGTTGACTAATCTATTAGTTTGAAATTTTCGTCGCCTGTTTAATCTTTTCAACGACCATGTCGACCGTTACTAGGTCTATCGCTTCAATACCATCGCATAGACATGGTTTATTTCCATAAACCGAACTCGGGCGGCTGGTATGTTCAACTTGAATGCAATCGTCCTCAGATTGTCCATATGCTAAGAAGCCTGCATATGGATGAGTCGCACCCCAAATAGAAAGACTACGCGTGCCAGCTAAAGAAGCCATATGCATACCTGAACTATCCATGCTTAGCATTAGATTCAAGTTGGAAATTATATTCAGCTCTTCCTTCAAGTTAAATCTTCCAATCGTATTGAAGACATTTGGATACTTATTTGACCAGGCTTCTACGGCTTCCTTTTCTTTTTGGCCTCCTCCAAATATTAATATTTGCAAGTTTTCATTTGAGAGTCTAGCAATTACTTGCTCCATTCGTTCTAAAGAAAATACTTTATAAGGATGCTGTGCAAACGGAGCAATCCCCAAGTACTTTTTATCGTCTTGAAAATGTAATTGAAGGCTGCCTGGAAGCTCCGCCTTATTTTTTTGCAACTCGTGTTTTAAGTTGAATTGAAATCCGAGACTGCGTAATACATCAGCATAACGTTCAGTCGTCAGTTTTAATTGTTTTTTGATTTTATTGACGGGTCTTGTCAATGCTTCTTTCTCAGCCCTACCTTTATTAATCTGGCGGACTCTATACCCGAAGAGTTTGAAGAATACGCTAAGTGTATTTGAACGAAGGTTGTCGTGTAAATCTGCTACGGAATCAGGTTTATAGGCTTTCAGTTCTTTAAAAAGACGATAGAGACCCTTTAATCCTCGATGCTGTTGATCTGGATAAATAGAATGGAATTTAATATTTGGGATACCATCGAAAAATGGGGCAAAGAACGGTCTAGTAACCAAAATGATTTCTACGTCTTGACACTGTTCCTGAAATTCGCGCAAAACAGAAGCGACCATAGCCACATCTCCCATAGCGGAAAATCGAGTAACGAGAATACGCTTCATTACGTTCTTATTTTTTAACGCCGTAAAGTATTGGATTTAAATTCGGATCGTTGTACATCTTCATCTGCTTATATACTTTCATGTACTTTCTTCCTGCGGCAATGTCAGCAAGCAATTCATCTATACTTGTCGATAGATCTTTTCGCTGATCCAATAAAACGTTTAGTTTTCCCTCGCAAGATTCAATATGCGCATGCGACACATCGGTACGTATTGTCTCTTGTGCCATATGATAAATCTTAAGCGCTAAGATGGATAAACGATCTATCGCCCAAGCGGGACTTTCGGTATTTACACGGGCGTCAACGTTTGGAATAATACCATTGAATTTCTGAAGATAATATCCATCGATATATTCTACCATGTCGGTACGCTCTTGATTTTGGCGATCAATTCTACGTTTCCAATATAATCCCTCACGAGGTTCAATTTCTGGATTTCTGATAACATCTTCCATATGCCATTGAGCTGTGTCAATCCAGCATTTTAAATAGAGAAGGTGTTCGAGGCTAGAAGAATCGTAGGGATTTTCAATAGGATGATCTATTGCATCATGAATATGATAGTCTGCAATAACTTGATCAAAAATACGGTTGGCTAATTCGCTAATCATACACAAAACTACACAATAAAAAGATGTTTTATGAGTTCAGTTGCTTAAAATGAAGAAAACATTACTATTTGTAAATAAAGCTGTATAGTGGGAATGGCGATTTTCTATTGTTGTAAGAAATTCATGATGAGTGATGGCATAATTCCCAATAAGATGATTGCAATTCCAAACAAAACTGCAATTAAATAAGTACTGGAGATTTTAGGCAATGTTATGGACTCCTCTGTATTCTTATTCTTTAGAAAGGCAAAGAGGGGGATTTTAAAGTAGTAAAATAAGGAAATCACAGATGTCAATGCTCCTACAATCAATAGCCACAATAATAACGTGTCTCCAGTATTTTGGTAAGATTCAAAGATACTTGAGAAGACTAAGAGTTTACCAACGAAACCGGCAGTTGGCGGCAATCCTATTAAGGAAATTCCGATGATACTGAACAACGTAAAAATAATGGGCATCTTTTTACCCAATCCTGTATAATCTTTAAATTCTGTTGCCCCAGCTTTTTGTTCAAGTATATCAATAAATGCAAAAGCTGCCAAGTTCATTAACGTATATACAATTAGGTAAAACAAGAGCGTGTCTTGATGACCTGACATATAACCTATTACAGCCATAAGTAAAAAACCGGTATGACCTATCGAAGAATAGGCCATCATACGTTTAACATTCTGTTGTCTCAACGCAATCAAGTTTCCTACCAACATACTGACAATAGAAACAATGCCAAGGAAAAGCATAAACACTTCTGAGAAATAAAACAGGGTTGTACCATAGGATTGAGCAAGCCTAGCGAATAGGATGATGGCAGCAATTTTCGGAACTGTAGAAAGAAATGCTGTAATAGGAGTTGGAGCCCCTTCATAAACGTCAGGTGTCCATAAGTGAAATGGAACAAAGCTGAGCTTAAATCCAATGCCTGTTAACACGAATAGTATAGCGATACTACTCATAACCTTCGGAGCATCAATTAAACCTTGAATATGTTTTATATCGCCGAAGTCTAAAACCCCCGTCAATCCGTATATTAATGAAAGACCGTATAACATTATAGCAGCACAAGCAGAGCCGAAAAGCGCATATTTCATTGCCGCTTCTGTTTGCTTTTTATCTTCAGCAAAATAGCCTACTAATACATATGATGAAATAGAAACCATTTCAATTGCAATGAAAGCTAAAAGCCAATTAGTCGTCATTGGTAGGACAGTCAAACCTATTGAAGATCCGATTAATATGCTATATAAATCACCTTTTCTTTTCTTACTGCCGTTTGCTGCAAAATGTTGCCTAATCAAGATTGTAGTGACAATTAGGCCTATCAAGATCAACGTTTTTGAAAGAAGGGCGAGTTTATCGATATGCAACATTGAAAAAAATGCAGAACCTAGATGTTCAAACTGTAAAGCATTTGAAAATAGTGCAAGAATAACGGTTATTAACGCGATGAGGAAAGAACTATCTTTCCACTTATTATCCAGAAATAAACTGCTAAAGACACATAGAAGAAATCCTATGGCAAGTACAAACTCCGTCTTAAAGAAGTCTAACGATGCAATAATTGTATCGATAAAGGAGCTAATATGTGGCGTAAAATCGTTCATTCCTAAAATCTAGAAATAGTTAGATACCAAGCTTAATAAGCTGATTACGGAACTATTCATTGGTTCAAAAATTAAGGAAGGCATGATACCTAACAATAAGGCTAAAGTTAATGCTGGGAAAAGTATCAGTTGCTCTCTAAGCGTTAAGTCAGTCAACTCCTTTGCCCATGTTTCGCCACCTTTTAAACGTGTCTCCCCAAAAAACATCCGTTGTAAAGTCCATAAGAAATAAGCCGCACTTAACAAGATCCCAATCGATCCAAAGATCGCCATCCAACGCGGGATACCGGTACCGACAGATTCGGCATTGAATGTGCCAATGATAACAAAAGCTTCGCCGATAAATGCTGAAAATCCCGGTAATCCTAAGGACGCAAAGAAGGCAATCGCTACATAGGCTGTATATTTTGGCATTAGAGACGCTAGACCTCTGAAATTGTATATAAATCGATCATGTACGCGATCATAAATTACGCCAACTAGAAAGAATAGTGCTGCCGATAGAAAACCATGACTAACCATTTGGAACATCGCACCAGACATACCTTCTGCGGTTAATGCTGAGATTCCCAATAGTACAAATCCCATGTGTGATACCGAGGAATAAGCAATCATACGCTTTAGATCTGTTTGTGCTATTGCATTTAAAGCGCCATAAATTATAGAAATAACACCTATTAAAGCAAGCCAGAAATTCGCTTCAACAGCTGCATCTGGAAAAATACCAATACAAATTCTAATAATACCGTAGCCACCGATTTTTAATAGAATACCAGCAAGAATTATGGATACTGGCGTTGGTGCTTCCACGTGAGCATCTGGCAACCAAGTATGTAATGGAACAATCGGAATCTTAATGGCAAACGCAACAAACATCACGATAAAGCCAATCATACGGGCAGGAATGCCGAAAACTTCGTTACTATTCGCTAGAAAATCGAAGAATGAACCATTGACATAATTCTCTGGGTTCATCATGTACAACATGTTAAACGTATGAGCACCTGTATGTGGATTGGTTACCGAGAAGTAAAGTCCCACGATGACCAAAAGCATAAAAACAGACCCGAATAGGGTATAAAGGAAGAATTTGATTGCAGCATATTCGCGTCGCGCACCACCCCATATACCAATTAAGAAGTAAAGAGGCAATAACATGACCTCGTAGAATACATAGAAAAGGAATAAGTCTAGCGCACAGAATATCCCCATAACCGCTGTGTTCAACAGCATTAATAAAGCAAAATATCCCTTTCTACTTTTAGTCATGTTCCACGAGGCACCAACGGCCATCAACATCACAAAGGAACTTAATATTAATAGCGGTAGTGAGAATCCATCAACCGCTAGGAAATAATCGATTTCCAGCTTGCCAATAGATCCTAGATCCAAACGTATCCAAGGTAGCTGTTCAACAAATTGGTAACCTGAGAGCTGATTAAAACCAGCAATATTCGGATTGTATTGACTATAGATATAACCAGATAGTATTAGCTGAACAAGCGTAATAATCAACGCAATATACTTATAGCTTTGACTGAATCGGTTTGGTATAACCAAGATGCCAACGACAGCCAATAGGGGTAAGAAAATAAGTAAGGATAATAGTCCCATCTTATGTTAATATCAAATAAATTATTCCAATTAATAAAACCGTAAAGGCAAAACCTAAGTAGTTTTGCAATCGTCCATTTTGTACCCAACGTAGCAAGTGTCCGATATAGTAGGTGGTTTGCCCAAGCGTATTGATGAATCCATCAACAATGTATTTGTCAATCCATGCGGACATTCGCCCCATTGATTGAACTACTGTTCCTAAAAGATTTACCAGTCCGTCGATAATCGTTCTGTCAAACCAATACAAACCTTTACTTAATTTCAACGTTCCTTCAACAAATGTGTTTTGGTAAAACTGATTGATATATCCTTGATTCAATGAAAAGGTTATTGCTTTCCCATTTGCGTTCAACGGGTAGTTGCCCTTCACATACCACTTCCATCCAATAATCCACGCTAACGTACTTGCTAATGTTAATCCAATAGGAATAAGGATATGTAAGCTATGTATTTCTGCAAACCCATAATCCACATAGAAGCCATTCAAGATCTTCGCCTCATGATAGGATATCGGATTCAGAGAAAAAACGAAAAACAATGAACATACACCTAAGAATGTCATTGGCCATAGCATCGTTTTATTTGCATCGTGTAAAGACACATGGGCTAAGTTCAACTTGAAACTTCCGAAGAATACTTTAAATATCAATCTTCCGATATAGAAGGCTGTTAAGATGCTCACAAGGGTTAAAGTAATCGGGATAAGCAAATAAGCCGGCCCTTGTTCTATTGCCCATTCGAATGTCGAAATAAGGATTGCGTCTTTAGATAGAAAACCTGAAGTTAATGGAAAACCGGCTAACGCTAAAGATGCAATGCACATCAGGATAAATGTTTTGGGCATATATTTTCTTAATCCGCCCATATTGTTGATGTTTTGAGGATCAAAATCTAGTTGAGAATCATGCTTCAAATGCGCCATTTCATGGATAACAGCACCAGCTCCTAAGAATAGAAGACATTTAAAAAATGCGTGAGTAACGAGATGGAACATTGCTGCATCCCATGCGCCTACGCCAATAGCGACCATCATAAATCCTAATTGAGATATGGTAGAGAAGGCTAATATTCTTTTGATATCGGTTTGGGCGAGCGCAAAATAAGCAGATAGCGCAGCGGTAATTGCTCCGATAACCGCTATGCATAGTAGGACGGTTTGATTGAATAGCGGAAATACACTGCTCAGCAAAAATATACCTGCGGCAACCATCGTAGCAGCGTGGATCAGTGAGGATACCGCTGTTGGGCCTTCCATGGCATCGGGTAACCAAACATGTAATGGAAATTGAGCTGATTTAGCCATTGCACCAAGGAAAAAGCCGAGTCCAGCCATACTTATTAAGACAGGATTGTCAATATGCTTTTCGTAAAATAAGCCTTCCTTTCCAAATAATTCCACTAAATCTAAACTGCCGTACATGGTGAATACACAGGCAATTCCAATCAAGAATCCAAGGTCACCAATTCTATTGATGAGAAAAGCTTTCTTATTCGCTTGAACAGCGCTTTCTTTAGTAAACCAAAATCCGATAAGTAAATAAGACGCAAATCCCACCAACTCCCAAAAGATATACATCATGAAGAGGTTCTTGGAAATAGTAAGACCTAGCATGGCAAAGCAAAATAAACTTAGATACATCCAATAGCGATGTATGCCAGGATCGCCTTTCATGTAGGATCGAGAGTAAATGTGGACAGGCAATGCGATAACACAAACGATGAGCTGCATTAGCACCGTCAAATTATTTAATAGAATACCTACCGTAAAGGTGTTTACACCAATAGTAAACCAAGGTTGTGTGGCGCTTCGCGGAATATTCTGCCATATCTCTGCAAATACAAAAACCAAACTGATTAAGGTACTCAAGGATATCGCTATCAACGATATGTTTCCCGACTGAGATTTTTTACCCAATATAGCCTGAATGATAAAAGCTGCGAACGGCAAAGCGACCACTATAATAGCGGCATAAATAGGCGATATGTTCTCCAAAATAGACATTAGTCTCTCAAGTCGGTTATTTTATCAGGATTGATAGTTTTGTATTTTCTATATACTGTCAAAATAATCGCTAAACCAACTGCAACTGCAGCTGCTGCTAAAACAATAGCAAATAAAGCGAAGATCTGTCCAGCATAATTGACTTTGTCATATTTCCCGAAAGCGACAAAGTTCAATATCGCAGCATTGATAATTAATTCGATACCTATCAATATCATAATAGCATTACGCTTAGCGATAATAGCATAAAGGCCAATACTGAATAAAATGGCAGAAACAATCAGAAAGTGTGTTATGGTAATCAAGCCTGATCCTCCTTTCTAGAAAGGTGCGCAGCACCAATTAAGGCAACTAATAGAAAGATTGAGATTACTTCAAATGGAAGTAAATACTTCGTCATAAAGTGTACGCCTAGATTCTGAATATTATTATCTGAAGATTTTATGATTTCGCCTGAACGAATATTCTCTGTTATCCAAATTGGTGTATTTTGTTGCCACTCCCAAATTCCATAGATCAATACTGCAAAAAATCCAATTGCTAATAGTAGTGATTGCCAATTGGGCAGAGATAAGAATTGGCGATTCGTATTCTGAAGGTCTGCAAGGAGCTCTTTGTTGGAAAGCATAAAGGCAAAGATCATTAAGATCAATACACCTCCAACATAGACTAAGATTTGTGTGATCGCAACAAAATCAGCAAGGGCAAATAAAAACAATCCCGCCATCGCAAACAACATCACAAAAAATAGAAATAAAGCTCGTGCAGTGTTCTTTAAGCTAACAATGAGTAGGGCAGAACCAATCGCCAAAGCGGCGAACGCGTAAAAAAAAGCTAATTCCATTATTTTGATTTAGCCGCCTCCTTTTCAGCTTGAAACTTGGTCCATTCTAATTTTCTTTTCGAGATTTCTTCTTCGCTCATCTCTGAAAAGCCGTATATCAAATCCGTTAATTTCGTTGTGCTCTTGTCATATTGATCGGTCATGGTGATACATTCTGTGGGACAAACAACAGTACACAGGCCACAGTACATGCATTTCGCCATGTCAATATCAAATTGCGCGGCATATAGTCGTTTCACGCTACCATCCGAAGTTTTGCCAATTGCTTCCGTTGCTTTTATTGATTCAATTGCAATACAATCTACTGGGCAGGCTTTAGCACAAAGATCGCAGACGATACAATCATCAATCTCGACCTCTAATTGATAGCGAGCAACTTCAGGGATAGGCATCTTCTCCTTTGGAAATTGAACAGTTGTCACCCCATCCTGCTCAGAAAAATAGTTAGGGTTTCTAATATCTTTTGTTTTCCGAGAGGTACGCGCATTAAAAAGGTGTTTAATGGTAAGCGTCAGCCCCTTTAAAGCAGTCAAAAGTCCTTGTATAGTCGTCTTTACTATCACCTTATATCATTACCATTATTCTCCAAATTCCAGAAATTGCCATACAAATGAAGGCTACTGGAATCAAGATTTTCCAACACAAAGTCATTAATTGATCGGCACGAAAACGTGGAAGAGTCCATCGTATCCAGATTTGAATAGCAACTATGATCAGCGATTTAATCAAGGTCCAAAAGATTCCCCAATATAATCCCGTTGTCCAGTCGGCTAGTCGAACTATACCAATATTTGGAAGTGGTGTATTCCAACCACCTAAGAAAATTACAACGCCAAGCATTGCAACTAAAAACATCATGGCGTATTCCGCCAAAAAGATAAATGCAAATCGAATCCCTCCGTATTCGGTATGGAATCCGCCAATAAGTTCACTTTCGGCCTCTGGAATATCGAACGGTGCTCGATTACATTCGGCCAGTGTAGCAATGAAAAATATAAGATAGCTGATCAATAAATGAGGTGCTTGAAAAATATTCCAAGCCAAAAGACCACCAACATCATTTACTTTCCAAAAACCTAAGAAATATATATCTTGTGTTGACAGTATTCCCTGTCCTAAGGCGATATCATTTAAATTAAGTGTCTGCGTAATCATGACCGCAGAAATCAATGTAAGTCCTACAGGCAATTCATAAGAAATCATCTGAGAAATAGCTCGTATTGATCCTAGAAGTGAATACTTATTGTTTGAACCCCATCCGGCCATCAAAATGCCTATTGCATCAATCGAAACCACGGCCATTAAAAAGAATAATCCCGTGTTAACATTAGAAGGCATAAAGTCAGAAGCCCAGGGAACAACACTGAAACCGATAAAGACGGCGACAAAAATAACGATAGGAGCGATTGCGAATAAAATTCGATCAGCAGCAGCAGGAGTGATTAGCTCTTTTTGAAGGAGCTTCAGAATATCAGCTATAGTTTGAAGTAAACCATATTTTCCTGTTTCCATGGGGCCTAATCGATCTTGTACGAAACCCGCAATCTTACGCTCTGCATAAACTGCAAAAAGCGTGAATAGCGCAATAAATGAAAATATGGCTACAGGTACAAGAATATAAATGAATAAGGAGTCCAAGCTGCTTCTTAGAATAATTCTTAATTAGCTACAAACATACGTAAATCGAGGCAAATAAGCGATACTAAATAAAAAAATATACCAACTTGGTAGATTATTTATTGGCGTGCTATTTGCATAACGCTGATAGGGCAGAATCGTTGCATTTCGCCTATTAGTTATTCAAAATTACAAAGTTTGTGTAGCGTATTGCTAAAACTAATCGTATCAATTAAGGTATTAATAGAAGAATTTAATAAAGGTTATATATGAAACAATCTATTTTAAGCATGCTTGCCGTATTTACATTATTGTTTGCAAGTTGTTCAACAAGTAAAAATATGACAGAAGATGGTCGTAACATTGCGCAATTAACAGGGTATAAATGGCAACTGATTGAATTGGAATCGAAAGCTATTTCAGAAATCACTAAGCGAACTATTCACCTTTCCTTCCTTCCTGAAGAGAATCGCTACGCAGTTGTTGGTGGATGTAATACATTAAATGGAGCTTATTCACTAAGTAAGAAGGCCGGTGCGATTAAATTTACACAAGGCATGTCCACGATGATGGCATGCGATGATATGGAAATTGATCAGCGTGTAATCAAGGCAATCAACGCAACGACAAAGTATACAGTTGAAGATGGATTTTTAGTGTTTTACAAGGGCGGGACTGAATTAGCGAAATTCAAAGCAGTAGAGACCGAAAGTGAACTTTCAGGGACTTGGGAACTTGATTACATTCACGGATCTAATGTCGCATTCAATGAATTGTTTCCACAAGGAAAGCCAACAATCAATTTTGATCTTGGGGCAAAGAAAGTGAATGGAAAAGGCGGTTGTAATAACTATAACGGTTCGGTAGAAGTGAATGGAAGAAATGTAAAATTTGGACCTGTAGCTTCGACTCGTATGGCTTGTCCGGGAAATGGAGAAGCATTATATTTCGAAACACTACAGAAAGTTAATGTGCTTAGTGTGCACGATAATACGCTAACTTTAATTATTGGCGATATTGCTGTGATGAGATTTAAAAAGAGTAATTAACACAATATTTGCTAAACTTGTTAATAAGTGACTATATGTAAAAAGACGCCAGAAGGCGTCTTTTTTATTTTTTAATAGTAAGAAGTTCGCATTGCAAACTTTAACGCTCCACATAGATGGAGATTTTCTTTAGACCCCTACTTCGTTTTCCTCTATCCAGAGACCATCCGATTTAATGATATCGATAAGTTCATCCAAAGCCTTTGCTGAACTCACGTTCCTTTTTACAACTTCTTTACTGCGGTAAAGAGTAATTTTATCTGGTCCTGCGCCTACATATCCATAATCCGCATCCGCCATTTCACCTGGGCCATTCACAATACATCCCATAATAGCGATCTTCAGACCTTTTAGATGGTTGGTACGACTTCTTACCATTTGTGTGGTCTCTTGTAGGTCGAAAAGTGTTCTTCCACAGCTAGGACAGGAAATGTACTCTGTTTTAGAGATTCTAGATCGCGTCGCTTGTAATATTCCAAATGATATAGAGCATAGGTTGTCGGTAGGAGTGGCTTCGCTATCAATCCAAATCCCGGAGCCCAAACCGTCAATTAGTAATGCTCCTAGATCTGTTGCTGCATACAACTGGATTTTTGAAATTGGCTCCTCTGGACTCATGACATCGCCAACGGGACCAGAAAACTCACTCTTTGGATAACTCCGCTTAATGATAACAGGATTCTCTAATCCAATCTCCTGTAAATTTGCAAAGAATTGGCGCTGATCAGCCATTCCATGCACATGCGTAGTTTCTAAGACAAAAACAATCGTTTCGTCCAGGGGGAGTTGCGAGAAAGACTCACCTGCTAAATCATCATTTGATAAGTGAACCAAATTTAAAACAGGGTCTTTAATCGAGGCATCGATATACTCTTGCAGAGCAAATACCGGATGAATATTCGTTTTATCTGCTAACTTTAACCAAGTCGCGTAATTGTAAAGTTGTTTAAGGTTGCCCGGCATTGTAAAGGAGGGCAATCCGTCGCCCAAATAGACAAAATCTACAGACTGATCGCCCATATGATATTTGTCTAAAATCGCATCGTATTTATAACCTACATCACTTAAAATAAAAGGATCTTTTAGGTTCTTCTGTGATATATCAACAACGACACGTGGAACTAAAGAACCGCCAATAAATGCATTGACTTCCTTAGCCTCATAGGCCTTTGTATCAATCTGATTGTTTAAACGTAAAATTTCACGTTGTGGAGTCTCCAGAATTTGCTTTTCCCGTCTTGCATAGCGATTAACCAATGCAATAGCAACAGGAGCTTCTTTCTCTGGTTCCTCGGTTAACGAAACACGAACGGTATCACCAAGACCATCCTCTAATAAGGTTCCAATACCAACAGCTGATTTAATACGACCATCTTCTCCATCGCCTGCTTCTGTTACCCCTAAATGTAATGGATAGTTCATGTTTTCGGCAACCATCTTTTCCACAAGTAGACGATAAGCTTGAACCATAACCTGAGGATTTGAGGATTTCATCGAAACAACAAGATTGTAGTAATTTAAATCCTCACAGATCCGCATAAACTCTAGCGCTGATTCTACCATTCCCTCGGGTGTATCACCGTAACGGCTCATGATACGATCTGAAAGTGAACCGTGATTGGTTCCAATACGCATCGCTGTACCATATTCTTTACAGATTTTAACGAGCGGAGCGAATTTTTTGTAGATACGTTCTAGTTCAGCTTGGTAAGCAAGATCCGTATAATCTATTTGATCAAATTTCTTCTTATCAGCGTAATTACCTGGATTAACACGTACTTTTTCAACAATGCGTGCAGCAACCTCGGCAGCATTCGGCGTAAAGTGAATATCAGCAACCAATGGCACTTGATAACCTCGTTTCCGTAGCTCATTCTTAATGTTGGCTAGATTTTCCGCCTCTTTAATGCTTGGCGCTGTAATACGAACATATTCGCAGCCAGCATCTACCATTTTGATTGTCTGCTCGACAGACCCTAAGGTGTTCATCGTATCGACGGTAGTCATACTTTGAATACGAATCGGATGATGCGCCCCCATAGGAATATCACCTATATTTACCTCGCGGGTTAAGAATCTACTATAGGTAGTTTTGGAGTTGCAATAGCTACCTCCCAATTGTGCTGCTTTAATACTATCCATGCTCTTGCAAAGTTAGCTAATTTCTATTAATAGCGAACGATAGTCAAGGAATTTGCTGCGCCAGAGATTACGATGTTATAACGGTTTGCTGCTTGATCATATCCTGATGATTGACGTACATCGCCATCTTTTTCATCAATGTCTTCCAATTTGTTGTTTGAGATGATACTATCGTATTCTACGCGGCATGGTACGCCCTTAGGAATTTGCAAGTGTACCTGAGAAGCAGCTGTATTGATCTCGAGTTCCGATGTGCCGATTTGAGGATTAGGTAAGGTCAAACTCATTTTACTAGCACCAGAATTCAACTCTAGGCGTTTTATCTTCAAGTTCTTAAAGTCTCCCTCTAAGGCAGCGGCTCCTACGTTAAACTCGAAATTCCAAATTGGAGCCTCGTTTAGCATTAAATCAACAAAACTATTACTTTTTCCAGTTCCTTCTATGCTAGAATTCAGCTCTAGGTTGCTTTTAACAGAGCCCGTTTTCTCTAAGTTTAACTTCATGTTATTAGCGTTCGTTGCGCCACTAAATAGGATGCTTGAGTCTGCTTTCGTAGTAAATCTATATTTTGCAGCGCCCCCATTGATGGTTAGGCTTGCTTCTTCAATAGCGTCCGAAAAATCTGCACTTACCTTTTTGCTGTAAGTATGATTATCTTCCTCGCCATTATTAACCGTAATACTGTTCTCAAATACGCTTTCAATAGTGGTTCTTGAAGAAGGGTTGTCAGTTATTCCTTTGAAGAATACAAATCCACATAATAAGATGTTGATTCCGGCGATCAAATAGGTGCTGTACGGTCTGTTTTGTAACAACAGGTTTATCCCAATTGAAACCAATAAGAGTGGCCAGAATTTTAAGACTTGCAAGAAATGAAAGTCGATGACATGGAAATTGTGAAGTAATAATACCAGTCCGATGAATACGAACCATATACCTGATGCTACTTTATTGTTCATTTTTAGTTTGCTTTGTTCTTCCAAAACTACTACGATAATACAAATTAAATCACTTAAAATAGGTTATGCTAGGGATATTTTCGGTAAATCAATTAGATTTGTCGGTGAAAATAGTCGAGACTAATTTGTATATTGAAAAAATGAAAACAAATTGTTCTTCGCCACGTTAAAAAAAGACTTAGAATAATAAAACGTAATAATTCCAACGTATGATATTTTACTATTTTGGTGAGTACCTGTTACTATTGAAGAAGGTTTTCCGGAAACCTGAAAAATGGAAAATATACATCAAAGAAATACTTCACGAAATGAACGAGATTGGCGTAGGTTCGGTTGGACTTATCGTCATTATATCGACTTTCATTGGTGCGGTAATGACCATGCAAATTGCCTTTCAATTAGTTTCTGATCTTATTCCAAGTTCTGTTATTGGACAGATTAACAGGGATTCCAATATTCTAGAATTAGGTCCTACGATCTCAGCATTAGTACTGATGGGAAAGGTTGGTAGTTCAATTTCTTCGCAAATCGGATCGATGCGTGTTACCGAGCAAATTGATGCCCTTGAAATTATGGGAATTAATGCCGCCGGATACTTAATCCTACCTAAAATTCTTGCAGGGGCTATTATGGTGCCAGTTCTTGTCACCATTGCTATCGGTTGTGCATTGATTGGCGGTTTACTCGGTGGAGTATTATCAGGTGCCGTAAGTGCAGATGATTACATTGAAGGTATTCAGGGTGGTTTTAATGGTTTTACGATTGCTGTAGCCATGGTAAAAGCATTTGTCTTTGGTTTTATTATTACTTCAGTACCCGCTTATAAGGGCTTTTATGTTCGTGGTGGTGCCTTAGAAGTAGGGCAAGCCGGAACTCGTGCAGTGGTGATAGGATGTATTTCTATCCTAGCATGTGATTATATTATTACAGCATTAATGTTATAAGACGATGATTGAAGTTAAGAACATACATAAATCTTTTGGTAGTAATCATGTATTAACCGGTATTGATGCGGTTTTTGAACCCGGTAAAGTTAGTTTAATCATCGGGGGATCTGGATCAGGAAAGAGTACCTTGCTTAAGTGTATTGTAGGGCTGCATGAACCGACTCAGGGTAAAGTGTACTTTGATGGCGATGAGTTTACTAAAATGAGCTTCGAAGAGAAAGTGCCAATTCGTAAAGAGATAGGGATGCTATTTCAGAATTCCGCACTATTTGATTCCATGACTGTAGAGCAAAACATCGTATTCTCATTAGACATGTTTACTGAGATGAGTCGTAAGGAGAAAGTAGAGCGTGCAAATTTCTGTTTAGAACGCGTGAATCTTGCTGGTAAGAACGATTTATTTCCTTCTGAACTTTCTGGAGGAATGAAAAAAAGGGTCGGAATCGCTCGCGCGATTAGCATGAACCCAAAATACCTATTCTGTGATGAACCGAACTCAGGTTTAGATCCAGCTACTTCCATATTGATTGATGAATTAATCCAAGACTTAACAGAAGAATTCAAATGTACGACTGTTGTGGTAACACATGATATGAATTCGGTAATGGGTATTGGAGAGTATATCTTGTTTTTATTTAAAGGACAAAAATATTGGGAGGGATCGAATCAGGATATGTTGAAATCCGATAATAAAGAGTTAAATGATTTCGTGTTTGCAAGTCCATTGATGAAAGCAGCAAGAGATACCATCAAGCAATAAAAGTCATTCTTTACTCTAAATTTCTATCTTTGCAGAAAATTAATACTTTGAACACTTCAACGCAAATACAACTACTAACTCCACAACACTGGAAAGACTATGAACTAATCGACTGTGGCGATTTTGAGAAATTAGAACGCTTCGGAGAATTAATTCTTATTCGCCCTGAACCACAGGCCGTATGGCCAAAGAGTCTTTCAGAAGCTGAGTGGAATAAGAGATACCACATCAAATTTAAGGGACGCTCCGCAACGTCGGGAGAATGGTTGAAAAAGAATCCAAAGACAGCCGATCGCTGGCATATTGAATACAAAAATAATGATGTATTAATTAGGTTTCGCTTAGGCTTAACTTCTTTTAAGCATGTCGGTATTTTCCCTGAACAAGCGGTCAATTGGGATTATATTTCCAATTCTATCAAATCTTTTAAAACTGCAACACCGAAAGTCTTAAACTTATTCGCCTATACTGGAGGCGCTTCATTGATTGCGAAAGCAGCAGGTGCTGATACAACGCACGTAGATTCCATTAAGCAAGTGGTTACCTGGGCAAATGAAAACCAAGAATTGTCGGAAATCAAAGACATTCGTTGGGTGGTAGAAGATGCCTTAAAGTTTGTGAAAAGAGAGCTTAAGCGAGGGAATACGTATAATGGGATTATCCTTGATCCTCCTGCTTATGGACATGGTCCAAAAGGGGAGAAGTGGAAATTGGAAGATCATATTATGGAGATGATGAAAGATGTTGTACAGCTTCTTGATCCGAAAGAACATTTTCTTATCCTGAATACATACTCTTTAGGATTTTCTTCAGTCATTGTCGAAAATCTAATCCGAACTTCTTATCCTCAAGTAGAAAATTTAGAAATTGGAGAACTTTTCCTACAGGCAACTGCAGGACCAAAACTTCCATTGGGAGTTTTTGGTAAGTTTAGAAAAATAGCAAAATAGAAAAGGCCATCAATTACGATGGCCAATTCCTACAATTCTAAATTCACAGTATCTTATTCTTAATAAACTCCGTTTTATTCTACGACAAGGGGTTTTAATTGCATCTCATAAATTCTTAGTTGCTCAAAAAAACTAGCTTTAGACTCTCCAAAGGCTTGTTGAGCTTGCTCTTGCAATTTTCGGTAATAGGCAATGCCATCCAAGAGTTGCGCATTGAATTTATTGATGTATTTCTTCTTCTTAATGTCTAGGTCCGTTACATTGTTTTGGATGTAAGTTTTCAAATGATTGACATATAGCTCTAATTCATTTACGAAAAACGAAGGACGTTCCACGTTTTTTAAGACGTTTATTCGCCCGTATATATGATCTACCATTTCATTTAATGTGTAGACCTTGTTGAAATAAGCTGTATTTGGTCCGGGGCAAATCGCGACAGCACGTCGCTCTCTAGGTTTTAGGATATCGTATTTAAGGTAGGCAGGTGTCGCGAGACCTTCACATAAACATTGCTTTTCAACAATCTTGTTGAAAGCTTGCTGATATGCTTCTCCCGTAATTTCAGCTGATTTCAATTCCTTAATCTTTTGGTTTTGATACTGACGGGAGGCCGTACACACTAATTCTTCACCACATTCATTATTCGAAACCAAGTATTTCTTTGTACAAGGAAAGCCCGGTTTACCTTGTTCAATACGCTCTAGTCGGCTTCTTTCGGCTGTGCTCTTTCTAAAATTGTTAAATGGAACGCCTAGTGGTGAAGCGTCGCTGATATAAAAATCAGAAGCTTGCGCATTTGCTAAATTTTGTAAAGTTTCTTCATCGACGGTCGTCGCTTCTGGAACCAATAAAAATGGGGAACCCCAGCCTACTTGATCTACACCATAGTAATTCAATAAAAACTGGTGCTCCCGATTTGTGCCTACACCGCCTTGAACTGTAATCTTCAGCTCCGGGGTCTCGTTAAAGGCAATCCCTCGTTCTGTCAAAGCTTGTTGGTACAATGGCAGAACTTCTTGGATAATATGTTGTTTATTAGTCTTAAATTCTTCTAGAATCGGGCCCAATAGGAAGCCCTCGGTGGCAAACGCATGTCCTCCACAATTTAAGCCCGATTCGATACGGTATTCAGAAATCCAAATACCTCTCTTCGCTAAAAACTTAGCTTGAATTAATGCAGATCGATAATCGGAAACCTTCAAAGTAATCTTCTTATCGAATTTCCCAGCGCTATTCGGCATAAAGGCTGGAAACTCTGCTAGGTAACTATATAATCTGGGATTCATACCGGCCGATAAAACCATCGACGAGTGTAATCCGCTGTTTGCAAAACCTCGTAGCGCAGCAGAAGCATCTGAATAATGCTCCGCCAACATAACTCCCTTCGCATCATAGTTTATCTTGTCAACTTTAGACATGATATTAACGTCAATATCCCCAGGGGTAATTTGTGCCCGAATTGATTGGGTAAGCGTCTCTTTCTCTCTGCCAGCTTCTAAGTTTATCCAGCGCTTAAAAAGCTGTTTTAAACCACCGTCTGGCAACAGATTAAAATATTGAACAGCCTGTTCGTCTTTCAACCAATTGCTATGTCTGATATGGTTTACCTGCTTCTCAACTAAATCTTTTAATAAGTTCAAATATGCAGTTATGCGGTTTGCGCGAGCATCCGTAGCATGTTTCTTAATCTCTTCGTATCCTAAATTATTCAGTCTGCTATAGTAAGCTCTTAATCGTTCGACTAACTCATCATCAACAATAGAAACTACGGAGGAAATACCGTATTGTGCTACTTTTAATGGGGTATCTACGGAATAGGCTAATCCTAAAACAGGAATGTGAAATGTGTGGGTCATCGTCTTCATCTGTGCGTCGCAAATAGCGAATATTTATGCACATAAAAAGTAATGAAGCATAGATGGAAAAGTGATTTAAGTCACTTTGGAAAATTGAAAAAGAGTGATTTGGTGCTATATATTGGATTTAGAGCGTAATCGCTCAATGCTAGTTCATCAGATTTAAATCTAGTGAACTCCAAAGAAACATACATCTACATTCCATTTAATACCACAACCATTTCAATCTTACGATTATTTGAACACAATCGTCTTATTGCCATTCAGCATAACACGATCTTCCGTAAGTAGTTGAATTGCACGAACAAGTACGGCTTTTTCGATTTCCTTACCTGCGGTTCTCATACGTTGTACATCGTAGCTATGATCAATTGACTTGGTGTTTTGAACTATAATTGGCCCTTCGTCAAGGTCGTCCGTAACGTAGTGGGCGGTTGCTCCGATAATTTTCACACCGCGGTCGTGAGCCTGTTGATAAGGGTTTGCACCAATGAATGCAGGCAAGAATGAATGGTGAATATTGACCAATTTTCCTTTGAATTGACTCACAAAACTCGGAGAAAGGATTCGCATAAACTTAGCCAGAATAATATAGTCCGGTTGGTAAGGTTTAATTGCCTCTGCTAAGTTGGATTCAAACGCCTCTTTAGTTATGCCTTCATGGGAGATATAATGGAATGGTATATCGAACTTTTCAGTGAACTGCTGAAGTGTATCGTAATTACCGATGACGGCAGCAACGTCGGCTTGTAAAGTTTTGAAATAATAGCGAACCAGAATATCCGCCAAGCAATGATGTTCTTTCGTAACCAAAATAACTAACTTCTTTTGAACATCCGGGTTAATCGTAATTTGTGTGCTATCTGGCAGTTGGGCGGATAAGTCAGTTTGTAACCTCACTTTATCACTTAACGGTCCAGTACAGACCACGCGTACGAAGAATTTGTGATCGACTTCATCTACAAATTCGCGCATAGCAACGATATTGAGCTGATGTTGAGCCAAAACATTAGATATGATGGCAACAAGGCCAACAGCATCCTTACATTGGATGAGTATTAAGGTTTGATTATGCATTTTAGGTTAGGTTGCAATATAAATAGGGGAGGAATCCTCCCCCTTATAGGTTAAAAGGCTTCTTTAGCTAATTCGGCCTCTAAGTCAACTTCTATTCTCAGGTTGTTGACAATGTGTTGTTGACGATCAGGTGTGTTTTTACCCATATAATACTCCAACAACTGTGAAAGTTTATTGTCTTTTGATAAAATAACTGGTTCTAAACGCATGTCATTTCCGATAAATAGTCCAAATTCGGAAGGTGAAATTTCACCCAAACCTTTGAAACGTGTAATTTCTGGCTTGCTGCCCAATTTTGCGATAGCACGCTGTCTTTCCTCATCCGAATAGCAATAAATTGTTTCCTTCTTATTGCGGACGCGAAATAACGGAGTTTGTAAAATAGAGACGTGCCCCGCTTTGACAAGTTCAGGGAAAAATTGCAAGAAAAAGGTCATCAATAGTAAGCGAATGTGCATTCCATCGACATCGGCATCTGTTGCAAAAACAATGTTATTATAACGTAGTCCTTCAATGCCATCCTCAATATTTAGCGCATGTTGGAGCAAATTAAACTCCTCATTTTCATAAACAATTTTCTTCGTTAAGCCATAGGAGTTCAATGGTTTTCCCTTTAAACTGAATACGGCTTGCGTTTGCACATCACGGGATTTAGTAATCGATCCACTCGCGGAATCCCCCTCGGTAATGAATAAGGTAGTTTCTAAGTTACGTTCATGCTTATCGCTGAAGTGTATTTTACAATCTCTTAATTTTCTGTTATGTAAAGACGCTTTCTTCGCACGTTCATTCGCTAGTTTCTTGATACCTGCAATATCTTTACGCTCACGCTCAGATTGCATAATTCGCTTCAATAAGGCATCCGCAGTTGCAGCATCCTTATGTAGGTAATCATCCAGGGCTTTCTTTAAAAAATCATTGATGAACGTACGCACTGTAGGCCCTTCGGGACCAACGCTTTGTGAACCTAGTTTTGTTTTCGTTTGCGATTCAAATACAGGCTCTTGTACTTTAATAGCGATTGCTCCAATAATGGACGCACGGATATCTGACGCATCAAATTCTTTTTTGTAGAATTCGCGAATAGTTTTCACCAAAGCTTCACGAAAAGCGGCCTGATGGGTACCTCCTTGTGTAGTGTGTTGTCCGTTGACGAAAGAATAATACTCTTCACCATATTGCTGCCCATGGGTCATCGCAATTTCAATGTCCTCACCACGCAAATGAATGATCGGATAACGCATGCTTTCTGTATCAACATTACGCTCCAAAAGATCTCTTAGGCCGTTTTCCGATATAAACTTTTGACCGTTGAAATTGATCGTTAATCCAGAATTTAAAAAAACATAATTCCAAATCATATTCTCTACAAATTCCGAACGGTATTTGTAGTTTTTAAAGATCGAATCATCCGGATAGAAAGTAACCGAAGTACCGTTCCGTTGTGTGGTCTCTTTTTGTTCGTCCGTTAGGAGTTCCCCTTTGCTAAATAGCGCAATACGTGTTTGTCCTTGACGGTAAGATTGCACGGTAAATTGGTTAGACAAAGCATTTACGGCTTTCGTTCCGACACCATTTAGGCCCACAGATTTCTGGAATGCCTTACTATCGTATTTTCCTCCTGTATTAATCTTAGAAACAACATCGACAACCGATCCAATCGGAATACCGCGACCATAGTCACGTACAGAAACCTTATTGTCATTTACTGTGATGTCAATCGTCTTTCCTGCACCCATCACGAACTCATCGATACAATTGTCCACGACTTCTTTCAACAATACATAAATACCATCGTCGTAAGCAGAACCGTCTCCCAATTTACCAATATACATACCGGGTCTTAGCCGGATATGTTCTTTCCAATCGAGTGATCGTATACTGTCTTCGTTATATGTTGTCATAATTTACTCTTGAGTTGAATGAACCAATGCAAAAATATAAAAAAAGTTAAGAGTATTTGCTATCTGTGGGGCAGGCTATTTTTGCATCCTTCACAATCATAGGATCTGCGTATCCGAACGAGGAATCTTGGGATATATGTTTCTCTTGTTTGTAGAGCTTGTTCGTACCTGCTTCGGCTTTTGTTTGACAAGAGTTTGGCTTTGGGCTGAAATTTTAGAAACAAAAAACGAGCTACTATTATAGTCAGCTCGTTTCTTGTTATTTAAAGAGACTTATTATTCTCCGCGTCCAAAATCGTCTTGTACGCGTACGATATCGTCCTCATCAGAAGGGTTTGCTGCATCTGTGTGTTGCCAGATTTCTGCAACTACACCGTATGACTCCATACCTACCAAGCGATGTCTTTCACCTTGGCTTAAACGTATAGTTTCTCCTTCTTTTAATATTTTTAGCTCATGCTCTTCATCATTCGGGCTGGTTACTACACCCACCTCACCACGGATAACGCGCCAGATCTCTGCACGTCTGTGGTGGTACTGCCATGAAAGGCGTTTATTAGGTCCAACAATTAGAATCTTTGGACTTAATTTGCCCGATATTTTTAAATCTTGAACATCAAGGCCTTCAAAGTATGCATTCGCGAAGTCCTGAGCTTGTTCCTCATTGATAACAAAGAAGCCACCCCAAGGTCTGTTTTGATCAACACGCTCAATCGTAAAGCCTTTCTCGGTTAACTTTGTTTCAACCTCTTGGAACAAATCATTTTTATCAATATATGCCATGGTTATATACGTTTACACGGTGAAGATAATATATCTTTTGAATTAATACAAGCATATTACGAAAGTCCTTAACGCGAATTCACGTATATTTGTAATCGAAATTCCATAAGCTATGTCTCAAAAATTTGATACTGATAACGATATCTTTGCTCAAGCCGTTGCCTTCGTCAATCAAACACAACAACCTATTTTCTTAACAGGGAAAGCGGGTACCGGTAAAACGACGTTCTTAAAGTTTATTCGGGAGAATAGTTATAAAAAAATGGCTGTCACTGCACCAACTGGTGTCGCGGCCATGAATGCCGGTGGAACGACATTACATGCTTTATTCTGGTTGCCTTTTGGGGTATTCATTGAAGATTATCCATTACAATGGGGGGAAGCCGACCAATTTATTTACAATAAGCATCGTTTATTTAGTACAATCAAACTTACCAAGCAACGTCGAGCAATTCTTCAGGAGTTGGAACTGCTTGTTATCGACGAAGTTTCCATGGTGCGTGCAGATACTTTAGATGCTATTGATACCATTTTAAAAAGTGTCCGACGGGATATGAGACCATTTGGTGGGGTTCAGGTGTTGTTTATTGGCGATTTATATCAATTGCCACCGGTCGTTCAAGACCGAGAATGGCAGGTATTGAAAGACTATTATCAGAGTATGTTTTTCTTCGACGCCAAAGTCTTCAAGCAACATCCGCCAATTGTTATTGAATTGCAAAAAATTTACCGCCAACAAGATGATGCCTTCATTCGTGTTTTAAACAGTATTCGCAATAACGAAACTACTGAAGCAGAATTGGAGCAGTTAAATTCACATTTTCAAGCGGATTTTGTGCCTGAAAAAGATGAACAATATATTACGTTAACCTCTCATAACAGACTAGCCGAGCAGATTAATCAAGAGAAGTTAATGAGCTTGGATACGAAACTGCATCAAATCAAATCGTTGATAAAAGATGATTTTGGGCAGTCGATGTTTCCGGCAGATGAAATGCTCAGTCTACGCATTGGCGCTCAAGTGATGTTCATCAAGAACGATACAGGAGAAGAGCGAAGATATTATAATGGGAAGATAGGAACCGTAAAGGATATTAATCTGGACAAACATCAAGTTACTGTTTCGTTTCCCAATGATGAGGAAGACGTGACAGTAAAACGGGAGACTTGGGAGAATATTCGATATTCTTACAATAAAGGGGATGATAAAATCGAAGAGGAGGTATTAGGGACGTTTTCCCAATTTCCACTGCGTTTGGCTTGGGCGATAACAATTCATAAAAGTCAGGGTTTGACTTTTGAGAAGGCGATTGTAGATGCTGGGACTTCCTTTGCTGCTGGACAGGTATATGTTGCGTTGAGTAGATTGACCGGACTAGATGGATTAGTATTGCGCTCTAAGATTAGTCCTTTCGCTATACGTACAGATCTACAAGTTGTCAGTTTTATGAAGCAAACGGCCGCTATGGGTGATCTTGACGATATTTTACAGAAAAGTAGACAGAACTATTTAGGTCAAATCTTACTACATAGTTTTCGCTGGCATCAATTAACCGACGAGTTGGAAAAGTTGATCGAAGAATATAGTGAGAAGAAGATGGAGCAGAAGGAAGAAGCTATCGGCGTTCTAACGGGAATACAAAAAGCTTTAAAAACACAGGAACAAGTAGCTAATAAATTTATGACTCAATTACATGGCTTGTTGAGTAAGCGAGATCAAATCGATTATGAATTGATTTGTGAGCGCTCGAAAGCTGCCGTTAATTGGTTTTTGCCAACCTTCGAGAAAGATTGTTTACAAGCTTTAGAGGAGCATTTGGAAGCCTGGAAAGTGAAGAAGCGAACGAAAAAATACGTTACATTGCTGAAAGGACTGTTGCTAGATTTCAAACGTAAGTTTGAACAATTGAAACATAGCTTAACGATTGCAGAAGCATTGACAAAATCGAACGATCAAGTTTCTGAGGAATTGCTGACTTGGACGAAGCCCAAAGATGATATTCCGAAAGAATCAGACGTTGAAAAGGAACAGGATACGAAAGCGATCACCTTGGAGATGTTTCAAGATGGGATGGAAATTGCTGAAATAGCCGAGAAACGCAATATGGTGGCTGGAACTATTTACGGACACCTCATTCATTTTATGGGCACTGACCTGGAAGCTACCGATCTCGTTAGTGAGCAGGAGCTTCAAAAAATTGTTACATTAATTGAACAAAATCCGGAGGTGACTACTTTAGAACTTAAGACAATGTTGGGGCCAAGCGTGGATTATCCCGCGATAAGAATTGCACAACGACATGTTGAAATATTGGCCGAGAAGCCCTAGCATAGCTATAAATATTTATATTTGCTGAAATCGGACGCTATTGAAAAACGAGAATTCAAACGGTAAAGTTAATAAATGGTTGGTTTTCACGAGTATGCCCTTTCAAATGGGAGTGACCATTTATGCATTTTATTGGGTGGGGTCATGGTTAGACGGGAAATATCAGGTAGAAGGGGAGTGGTGGATGAAGGGTTTGACGATGCTCGGCGTATTGGTTTCTATGTACCAATTTATTAGACAGGTAAACTATATCAATAAAAATGAATAAAATATTCGAATTCTTAATCTACTTAGTTCTAGTAACTGGTGTTGCCTATGGGTTACATTATTTTGTTCTCAAGATTAATGATCAAGATCACTGGTGGATTGGTACAGATTATAGTTTAGCGAGTTTGTATATCTTCGGATCAATCTCTTCATTAATTATGATTTTGTTCCTTTATGGAGCAGAATATGCGATGCCAAAACAACTTGGTTTTGTGTTCCTAGGAGCGATGTTATTGAAGTCTGTGGCGAGCTATATTTTTATTCATTCTGGCCTAGATTTATTAGAGAATAATTTCATTGAATTGAATTTCTTGGGAGTATTCTTTTTATACCTATTTTTCGACGTCTACATAGCATTCCGTTTGCTTAATACCGAGGGGCGTCATGTGGAAAAGTAAATTTTCAAAAAGTTTTTATAAATATGAACTAATGCCAAATAAAATTGTATTTTTGCGCAAAATTTGTCATAATTCAACACTAGTTAAAATGGTGAGTCTTAGAAGAGTACTTTTATTTATCACAGTATTATTTATCGCTGTAAGCCCATTCCGCTCGTTCGCTGCTGAGGAAGCACATGGAACTGAGGGAAAAACAAAAGATCAAGAAATCAAAGAACACATTGATCATCACTTACAAGATGATTATTATTGGACGTTCTTCAGCGACGCGAAAGCTGGTAAACACTACGGTATCGCGCTTCCTGTTATTTTGATCGATAACGGACTCCATGTATTTTCAGCTGCAGAGTTTGAACATGGCGATAAAGTAGTGGAGAAGGCTGGTAATTATTACAAGCTTTACCACGGTAAAATCTACAAGACTGACGCAGCAGGTACCATCAACTATGATGATAAACACCATGCTACGAATGCTAAACCGTTAGACTTTTCGATTACTAAAAACGTCGTAGGTTTAATGTTAACTGCAGTGTTGTTATTCGTTGGATTTATCAGCTTAGCCAAAACGTATAAAAATGGTGCGAATGCAATCCCTAAAGGTTTTGCTCGTGTATTGGAACCATTAGTACTTTATGTGCGTGATGAAATGGCAGTTCCTAATATCGGACACCGTTATAAAGAATTTATGCCGTATTTACTTTCGGTATTCTTCTTAATCTTCACATTGAACTTATTAGGTTTAACTCCACTAGGTTTTAACGTTACTGGTAATATCTCAATCACATTGTGTTTAGCGTTATTCACTTTCGTTATTACAAACTTTAAAGCGAATAAAGATTATTGGAAACACATTTTCTGGATGCCAGGCGTTCCAGTTCCGTTTAAATTTGTGTTAGCGCCAATCGAGGTGTTAGGTATGTTTACTAAGCCGTTCTCGTTGATGCTTCGTTTATTCGCAAATATTACAGCGGGTCACTCTGTAGTAATGGGATTAATCGCAATCGTTTATTTATTCCAACAACAATTAACAATTCCAGGTAGTATTGGTGTTTCGATGTTATTAACATTGATTTTATTCTTCCTTGAATTATTGGTTGCATTTTTACAGGCGTTTATCTTCACCATGTTGTCATCGTTATTTATCGGTATGGCAGTTGAAGAACACGCTCATCACTAGTCGAATTTTTTTGTTAAATTATATAAATAATAATTATTATGATCCCAAATTTAGTAGGTGCAGGTTTAATCGTAATTGGTGCAGGTTTAGGTTTAGGTAAAATCGGTGGTTCTGCAATGGAAGCTATCGCTCGTCAACCAGAAGCAGCATCAAAAATTCAAACTGCAATGATCATCATCGGTGCCCTTGTAGAAGGTTTAGCATTCGGTGCTTTAATCTTAGGTAAATAAGCCCAAAGGTTACAAAAAATTAAGCATAACTTGTGACGGTTGGTTACAAGTTATGTTTTAACAAAAAAAAGAAATTAACATCTATATTTTATACATACATAAATGGACGCATTAATTAATCAGTTTTCCTACGGTCTGTTCTTCTGGCAATTGATCATCTTATTGATTGTTATCTTTATCTTGGGTAAATTTGCTTGGAAGCCTATTGTAAATGCTTTAGAGGAACGCGAGAAAGGTATTTCTGATGCTTTGGCATCTGCTGAGAAAGCGAAGTTAGAGATGGCGCGTTTAACAAACGAGAATGAATCTTTATTAAAGCAAGCTCGTGAAGAACGTGATATCATCTTGAAAGAAGCAAAGGAATTGAAAGATAAAATCGTTGCTGAAGCGAAAGAAGCAGCACAAACTGAAGGTGGTAAAATCATCGAGCAAGCAAAACGTGAGATCGAAGATCAAAAACAAAAAGCTTTAGCAGAGGTTAAAAATCAAGTGTCTGCATTATCTTTGGATATTGCGCGTAAAGTATTAAGCAAAGAGTTTGAAGATCAAAACAAGCAAGAAGCATTAGTTTCTGACTTGTTGAAGGATGTGAAATTAAACTAATTGCTTACCAAATTAAGAATTAACGTATGTCAGTTTTCAAAGTAGCTTCAAGATATGCCAAGTCATTAATTGATTTGTCAAAAGAGCATAACAACTTAGACGAGATTAAAGGCGACATGGAAGAAATCGTGTCGATTATTAAATCGAGTACAGAGTTGCAAGCTGTATTAAAAAACCCAATTATCAAAGCAGATAAGAAGTTGGCGATTTTGAATGCATTATTCCAAGGTAAGGTGAAGCCAGAGATTATTGGTTTCTTTCAAATCATGGTGAGAAAAGGACGTGCTGAATTGGTATATGCTACTGCTCAAGAGTTCATCGCTGAGTACAATGAGGTGAAAGGAATCGTGAAAGCAGAAGTAACTTCAGCAGCTCCATTATCCGACGATAATTTACAAGCTTTGCGTACGGCTATCGCACAACAAATCAATAAAGAAGTTATTCTATCTAATAAGGTTGATAAATCTTTAATTGGTGGTTTTGTAGTTCGTGTTGGTGATAAGCAAGTAGATGCAAGTATCAACGGTAAATTAGCAAAATTAGAAAGACATTTCGCTGGCCAAATTTAAGCCTAGCGAATCGAAGAAATAATAGAATAAAAAACCCCTTATACGAATTTAAACAATGATAGAGGTAAGACCAGATGAAGTTTCGGCAATTCTTAGAGAGCAATTGTCAGGCTTTAAGTCAGAGGCCGAATTAGAAGAAGTGGGTACCGTATTACAAGTAGGTGACGGTATTGCGCGTATTTACGGCTTAACAAAAGTTCAATCAGGAGAGTTGGTTGAATTTGCAAACGGACTACAAGGTATCGTGATGAACTTAGAAGAAGACAACGTTGGTGTTGTAATCTTAGGTTCTTCTGATGAAATTAAAGAAGGTGATACTATTAAACGTACAAACCGTATCGCATCTATTAAAGTAGGTGAAGGTATGTTAGGACGTGTAGTAAATACGTTAGGTCAGCCAATTGATGGTAAAGGACCTATCGCTGGAGAGACTTATGAGATGCCTATCGAGCGTAAAGCGCCAGGTGTTATTTACCGTCAGCCAGTAACTGAGCCATTACAAACAGGTCTTAAAGCAATTGATGCGATGATTCCTATTGGTCGTGGACAACGTGAGTTAGTAATCGGTGACCGTCAGACAGGTAAAACTGCGGTATGTATCGATACGATCTTAAATCAAAAAGAATTCTACGAAGCTGGTCAACCAGTATTCTGTATATATGTTGCTATAGGTCAAAAGAACTCTACAGTGGCAAACATCGTTCGTACACTGGAAGAAAGAGGTGCTATGCCTTATACAGTGATCGTTTCTGCTTCTGCAGCTGATCCTGCTCCAATGCAGTTCTACGCGCCAATGGCGGGTGCTGCAATCGGTGAGTTCTTCCGTGATACAGGTCGCCCTGCATTAATCGTTTATGATGATTTATCTAAACAAGCGGTGGCTTACCGTGAGGTGTCTTTATTATTAAAACGTCCTCCAGGTCGTGAAGCGTATCCAGGTGACGTATTTTACCTTCACTCTCGTTTATTAGAGCGTGCGGCTAAAATCAACACTTCTGATGCGATTGCACGTAACATGAACGATCTTCCTGAGTCTATTAAACACTTAGTAAAAGGTGGTGGTTCATTAACAGCCCTTCCAATCATTGAAACTCAAGCGGGTGACGTATCGGCATATATTCCAACTAACGTTATTTCCATTACTGATGGTCAGATTTTCTTGGAATCTAACTTATTCAACGCAGGTATTCGTCCAGCGATCAACGTAGGTATCTCGGTATCACGTGTTGGTGGTAACGCGCAGATTAAGTCCATGAAGAAAGTTGCTGGTACCTTGAAATTAGATCAAGCTCAATACCGTGAGTTAGAAGCATTCGCAAAATTCGGTTCGGATTTAGATGCTGCTACGAAAGCTGTATTGGATAAAGGTGTTCGTAACGTGGAGATCTTGAAACAAGGTCAATATTCACCAGTTTCAGTAGAAAAGCAAGTAGCGATTATTTACGCTGGTACAAAAGGTTTATTACGTGCTGTTCCTGTAAATAAAGTAAGACAATTCGAAGAAGAATACTTAACTCAATTGGAACAACGTCATCCAGAAGTATTGTCAGCATTAAAGGCTGGTAAATTTTCTGATGAGTTAACTGATGTATTAGAGAAGGTAGCTAAAGAATTATCTTCTAAGTATTAATTAGACATTAGCGTATAGACATTAGATATTAAATTAGAATGGGTGATTTATAAGACTCAAGGTCGATAAATCACTCCTTCGAAATCTAAGATCTTATATCTAAAAAAGAAATATGGCAAACTTAAAAGAAGTTAGAAATCGTATTACCTCAGTATCTTCGACTCAACAGATTACGAAAGCTATGAAAATGGTTTCGGCTGCGAAGTTGAAGCGTGCAACAAATGCTATCGTGCAATTACGTCCTTATGCAAATAAATTAAGAGATATTCTTGCGCAAGTTTCAGCATCTGTAGAAGGTAATAATTCGCCTTATACGCAAGACCGTATTCCGACTAAGGTGATGGTTATTGTGGTTACCTCAAATAGAGGTTTGGCTGGTGCATTCAATGCGAATGCGATTAAAACAGCCAACAATTTGATCGCTAATAAATATGCGGATCAATTTGCAAGAGGCGATGTTAGTATTATTGCTATCGGTAAGAGAGGTCATGATTTCTTTAGTAGACGTAACTTTAATGTAATTGGAAACCATAATGAATTGTTCAACAACTTAGATTTCGAAAATGTATCTAAAGTAACTGAATATGTTATGGAGCAGTTTAAAGAGGGAAATATTGACCGCGTAGAGGTTGTATATAACCAATTCCGTAATGCTGCTGTTCAGATTTTGACTTCAGAGCAGATATTACCTCTTTTGCCTGAGGAAAAGAATGAGAATGTTGCAGAATTAGATTACATTATCGAACCTTCGAAAGAGAAGATTATTGAGGAGTTAATTCCTAAAGCAATTAAGATTCAGCTTTTCAAGGCTGTATTAGATTCGAATGCTTCAGAACATGGTGCTCGTATGACTGCAATGGATAAAGCAACTGAAAACGCAGGTGATTTATTACGTTCATTGAAGTTATCTTACAACCAAGCTCGTCAGGCTGCTATTACAACCGAGTTAACAGAGATTGTTTCTGGTGCGGCAGCGCTTTCAAACGGATAAGTAAAACAAAATTTGTATAAGGAAAGCCACTACATTACGTAGTGGCTTTTTTGTGTTTATTCGGCATTAATCTCGTTTTTAGAACTTTGTTTTTTAATTGAGATAGCTTGTTGATTTGGGAAGTGATTAATTTTCTGATTATCGCTTCGTGTTTGTATGTTCACGTCTAGCCTAAGTACTTGTAGGTTCCTTCGCCTACACTGCCTATCATACTGACTTTTATCTATTAAATGTCAAAATATCAGTTATTGACGCTTGTCAGAACCATTTTTAACTACATTTGTTTTATCATTATTTAGCCAATGCTTTGTTGCAGCGGTGTTATTAACTCGTTTAAAGAATTCTTATTAATACATGTGATATGGCGAAGAAGTTATACGTTTCTAATTCGACGGAATCATCGAGAATGTTCAAAAATGACTTTTTAGAGTCATTGACGAAGGTTCATTTTACAGTTCCCTTAATTTGCTGGATTCCAGTAATCATTTATTATGTTTGGAAGGCCTCTGTGCAAGGTGAGATGTCGTCCATGGATGTGTTTTTGCACTTTATTTTTGGATTAGCCTTTTGGACGTTCGCGGAATATGTGTTGCATCGCTGGGTATTTCATTTTGAACCTAAGTCTGCTTGGGGGCAACGCATTCATTTTATCTTTCATGGTGTTCACCATGATTTTCCCAAAGATCGTTTACGTTTAGTAATGCCGTTATCAGCTAGTATTCCAATGGCAGCGATTATTTATATTCTATTTAGTGTTTTCCTCTCAGAGTACATTTTGGCGGCATTTTTCGCTGGATTTCTACTGGGATATCTAATCTACGATGAGAGTCACTATGCCATGCATCATGCTAATTTTAAATCTGGATTCTTTAAAAAGATAAAAGATCATCATATGTTACATCACTACTCAGATCCTGAGAAAGGTTTTGGTGTGAGCTCTTCGATTTGGGATGTGTTCTTTAACTCTGGTTTTCCTATAAAGAAGCCGACAAAGACGGAAGTCAAAAAGCAGATGACAGGTGAAACAATAGATCATTCATAAAAAAGCGGGCTATTCCTAGGAATAGCCCGCTTTTTTATGAATGATCTATTACCAGCGGATCAAAGCTGAGCCCCAGGTGAATCCTGCACCGAATGCTGCAAGGCAAACGAGGTCTCCCTCTTTTATTTTCCCTTGTTCCCAAGCTTCACATAATGCAATGGGTACTGAGGCAGCGGTCGTATTACCGTATTTCTGTATGTTATTAAATACCTTTTCATCGGGTAGACCCATTGTCTTCTGAACAAATTGAGAGATTCTCAAATTCGCTTGATGTGGTATGAGCATATCGATATCGGTAGATTTTAATCCGTTCTTAGCTAATGCCTCTTGAATAACTTCTGGAAATTTCACAACAGCCTTTTTGAATACGGCTTGGCCATCCATATAAGGAAATGCTGATCCGTCTTCGAGCATTTCTTTGGTCATTAACATGCCGCCCAGCTCTTGCTCAGGCCATGCTGGCATTTCGTCCAAATAACAGCCCGAAGAAGCTCCAGGATAGTACATCGCTAACTTTTCAGCATCAGCCCCATCGGAATGTAGATGAGTGCTTAGAATACCTTTTCCTGCTTCCGTTGTAGGTTGTAGAACTACCGCACCAGCGCCGTCGCCAAAAATTACGGAGACCGCTCTGCCGCGTGTTGAAAAATCTAGAGCAAATGAATGCTTCTCAGAGCCTACCACTAGTATATTCTTATACATGCCAGTTTTTATAAACTGGTCGGCAATAGACAGGGCATATACAAATCCGGAACACTGATTTCTAATGTCCAGTGCGCCTATTTCTTTCATTCCCATTTCGCGTTGTAATAATACACCACAGCCAGGGAAGTAATAATCGGGTGATAATGTTGCAAAAATGATAAAGTCGATTTCTTCAGCAGTGGTATTGGCACGTTCTATTGCAATTTTAGAAGCCTCTACTGCCATACTTGTCGTTGTTTCACCAATTCGATTTGCAAATCGACGTTCTTTGATACCCGTACGTTCCTGGATCCATTCATCAGAGGTCTCCATAAAACGTGTCATATCATTATTGGTATATACATTCTTAGGGACATAGTAGCCTAGTCCAGCTATTTTTGATTGAAACATAGGGTTTTTATAAATAAACAATTCGCCAAAATTAAGGAATTATTTGAAAAATAAGCTATTTTTGCTTTATGAGCGTAGAGGTAGAAACCGAGGCATTTACACTTGAAGAGATACTAGCCGTAACGAAAGAATCGAATCGATTGATTTTATGGAATGACGATACCAATACATTTGATCACGTTATCGAATGTTTGATGTACTATCTTCAATATGGTGAGGAAGAAGCTGCTCGTATTGCTTGGACCGTTCACAACAAAGGTAAGTGTGCAATTCTTGAGGGAACTTATACTGAGATGGAGGTGTATCGTAAGATCTTAAAATCGGAAGGCCTTACCGTAAGTATTGAATAGCGGCATAAAACCCACGTAATAATACAGTTACGATAGGTTTTCTTCTCGCTTTATTGTGCAATTTTGCGTCTTACTACTAGAAACGCCCATATTGCATGCAGAAGACACATTTACTCCTCATTCTATTTTTATTTCCCTTTATTTTATTCGCCCAAAAAGGCATCATTCGCGGATCCGTTTATGAACAAGACGGAAAGACTTTGGCAATCGGTGCTAGCGTTAATTTGATACCAGAAGCCTCCAAAGGAAGCAACAAAGGACAACAGACCAATAAGGCCGGCTCTTTTGCCTTTGACGGTTTATCCGCTGGTAACTATCGTATCCAAATAAGTTTCTTAGGTCACGAAACATATAATCGAGGCAGTATCGTGCTTTCCAATAATCAAGATTTGAATGTTGGAAAGATCACCCTTTTGGAAGATGGAAAAAAAATCGAGGAAGTTGTTGTACAGGGTAAAGTTCCTGATCTGAGAATTGGAATTGATAAAAAGGTATTCGATGTTTCGCAAAGTACAATTAGTATTGGCGGGAGTGCACAAGAGCTTTTAGGCAATGTTCCTACTTTACAAGTAGAGTCGGACGGTGCAATTAGCCTTCGTGGATCAACGTCCGTTCGTATCTTAGTAGATGGCAAGGAATCTGCAATGGCGGGTTCTGACATCAACGCATTTCTTCAATCGCTTCCAGCAGAAGCTATTGATAAAGTGGAGATTATCACTAATCCATCTGCGAGATATGATGCTGAAGGACAGTCAGGTATCGTTAATATTATTCTAAAGAAGAACGCTCGTATAGGTTTAAATGGATCTGTAAATGCGTCTGTCGGGAATTATGAAAACGCAAATGCTGGTGTGACTCTAAATTACAGACCTGGAAAAGTTAATTATTTCGGCAGCTATAATTTTGCGCGTAGAAATTCTATGGGTGATGGATTTAACGATAATACAGAATATATCAATGGACAAGTTACCGATCTGAGTCCTAGAACTCGAAGCGAAGATGAAAGTTCTCGCTTGGGTTATAACCATACGGTTCGCTTAGGTTCTGATTATTATATCAATGATAAAAACTCCCTTAGCATCGCCGGGAATTTGAGTATTCGTGATAATGACCGCGATAGAAAGATCAATTATCAATATTGGAATATCCCACAATATGGAGCAAGTAGTTTTCGGAATGCGATGCAGGAGGAGCAAGATTTTGGAGTAGATGGTCAATTAGATTACAAGAGAACCTTTAATCGTGAAGGGGAAGAGCTTATGGCTAATGTATCATTCGGATACGATACGGAGGATGGAACAAATGATTTTCATCAAACTTACGCAAGTGGAATCGCCGATTTAAGGCGCCAAAATACTACATCGGAATTGGGTAAGAATTGGAATTTTCAATTAGATTATACGCTGCCTCTAGGCGAAGACCATAAGTTTGAGGCGGGGTATCGCACTATTCTACGCTATGCTGATGAGAGCCAATATTCCGAATTGCTAGATAGCTTAACGAATCAGTTTGCTCCCGATTATTCTGTAACTAATGATTTTGATATGAACAGTGCTGTTCACGCATTGTATGTGAATTATCAACGTAAAATTACCAGCCGCTTAGGTGCACAGGTAGGTCTGCGTGCCGAGCAAGCTTATTTAAATACAAGTATCTATTCTTTTGATAAGGATGCTCCAGCAATCCCAATCCGTGCAGACGGTAAGCTTGATTATTTTCGACTATATCCAAGTGTGTTTTTGAGTTATGCAGTTGGAGAGGCAAAGACAGATAAAGTTCAATTAAGTTAT